>JAGQJZ010000008.1 GCA_020430445.1 Nitrospina sp. | reverse complement strand
GACCCCCGGGAGCGCCTGTCGCTGCAGGAATGCCTCTTCCCTGCCGGGGTCACGCTCGACGACCTGAAGCGGGGCGGACCCAGCGGATACCTGCGGTTTTACGACCAACCGTTCCAGTCAACGGGCACCGCATCCCCGGACGGCTTTCAACTGGAGATGGAGCAGGAGACACTAGTAAATGTAAATCAACCAGGGGCGTTTTTGCAGAAAACCCTCCGGTTTCCAGAAACCTCCGCCGGAATTCTGACCCGGTATCATCTGGAAAACCGTGGGGAAAATCCCCTGCAGGGACTGTTTGGAGTCGAGTTCAATATCACGCTCCTGGCCGGGGACGCCGAAGACCGGTATTTTGTGGACCCGGGTGGGGAATCTGACCGCGTCCGCGTGGGGCAGGAGGGAGAGGTCTCCAAACGGCTGGAATGGGCCGTACGCGATGGCTGGGCGGGATTTGAGGTACGGTGGAAGACCCTCACGCCAGCCCGCATCCTGTTTTACCCCATTGAAACCGTGTCCCAGTCCGAGGATGGATTCGAAAAAACCTATCAGGGCACCTGCCTGTGGTTTCTATGGGAACTGGATGTGACGCCGCGCGGCGGGGTGGATTTGGAAATCAACTGGGAAATCGGATCGATACAGGGGTCCGCCTAGCACGGACCGCAGGTTCTGCGAAAAAACCCATCGGCAATATTGTTTGTGGCAGGAGGCCGCCTCACGGCAAGTGGCCGTCCGCAAGGACCGCTCGGCGCGGGGCCAGCCATATATAGCCACCCAGGTTCTGTAGAAAAACCATATACAACCGCTATACGCGCCAAGACGTTAGCCGTCCGCAAGGACCTCAGTCTCCCGGGTCGGCCCCGTTTAAAAAGCCCACCAGATGGGCGCGCTTCTCATGCCCGCCTTTTTTGTAAATACGGACCAGCTTGGCAATCAATTCCACGAGTTTCTGATCTTCGCCATAAGATTCAGACGCTTCCTCGACCACATCCCGTTTCCCGTCATCCGCACCCGCCGGGTCTGTACGGGTCATCGGCCCCCTGCCCGTCAACAGCCAGATGATATTGATATTCGTGTGCTGGTACAATTTTGCCAGAGTGTCGGCGGAAGGGAGGGACTTATCATTCTCAATATCTGACAGCGACCCCTGGGAAATCTTGATCAACCGGGCCAATTCATAAGATTTTAAAGGGAGGGTCTTCCGCCATTCGCGAAGACGCCTGCCAAGGTATTTAGCTGCACCGGATCTCTTTTCTTCCATATCACTTAATCCGAAATTTTTTTCCTGTTTTTTCAAATTACCAAAAACGCCACCGCCTTTTCAGAAACACAGGAAAAGGCTGTTATTGATAGCAGATTGAATGTCCAGGAGTTTCCAAAAGGGGAAAAAAGCTGAATTTGTTTAATGCCATGCCAACCTCTGCTTTTATTGCCAAATCTCTTTATCTTAAGTTTCAATAATAATGACCAAAATGGCAATAAAAATCGCTCGTACTATATAACAAAGCCTAGGGATGTCAATGTTTTTAGGAAAAAATAAACGCGAAAACTCCTTATATTTTCAATGGTTAATTTAAGGGTATGCCAAATTTTTCGGGATTTCTATTAACACTCATGGAATTTGTAAATCTACTGTTTGACCCGTTTGGGCCATATCGTTCCAGCCCTGATTTCGGCAGGACAGGAATCCATAAATTGAGAAATCCCATGGTCTTTTAATGTTTTTTTTAGTTTCACTATTATTTGGGAGATTATTGTGAATTTTTTTCTAGAACAGATCGCCAGACAGTTCATGTTTCGAAAATAAAAAATGAATTTTTTTCCGAATTCAGAAATAAAACCCACCCCATTATTGTTACATTAACAAAGGATTGCCAGATTGGCAGGGTGATAAAACCGAAGGAATAATTCCTGAATTTCCGCTAACGCAATCAGGGAACGTCGGGAATTCCCGAGGGCCCAACAGGAAGGAGAACCTCAAATAATCCAACTTTTTCCCAAAGTTGGAAATGGCGCCTGAGGTATCGGTGGATTTTCGGGGCGTAGCGGCTGAAACGGCGGTCCTCTCTTCCGTCAATGGCAATGTCGGACAAGATCACCAGGTGCGGCGGCTGAATCAGCAATTGCCGGACAACCGCTTCCTGAGCCGCTTCATCGAGCATGCCAGGCAGGATCCATTCATGCACGATGGGATTGGGCCGGTCTGTCAGAAAATAAAACAACGGGTTGAGCGGAAGCGCCAGAATGGCATCCCCGGGCTCCGTGACCAGTTCAATTTTCTTGAGAATGTCCCGCGCCCAGCGGGCTTCATAAGGGTTGGTCCAGACCGCCATCCGGTCCACCTCCAGCCGTTCCGTGTTTTCCCGCAAAGCTCCCGCCGATCCCACATAAAAGCCGTGGCCCACGGTCATTTCGTAGAAAAAGATCAGGGGGAACAGAGCCACCAGAAAGGCCGCCAGTAGTTTTTCCGGAGCCCAGGGAGGGGTTTTTTCGTTGTGTCCGGCTCCGGAAAGGAAGGCCCGCAGCCGGATGTGCGCCTGGTACAGGACGAACGCAGAGAGGATATAAAAAGCGGGCAGGGTGCGGATGAGGTTGTCAAACCCGGCGCGCCAGACCACCAGCCCGAAGGCGCAAATGCCCATACCGGTGGTCGCCAGCAGGACCGCCTGCCGCCGTTGCCCGCCGAACCGGTGCGCGAGTTTTTCCCAGCCCAGGAGAACCAGCACCAGGGCGTAGGTGGCCAGGGGAAAATAGAAGAGGGCCCGTTCAAACATCCGGTCGGGCCCCAGTTGCTGCCACAGTTCAACAAAAGGGAACAGGTCGGGAAACGGGTTGCCCCACACGGCTCGGGTGGTGAAGACGATCTCGACGAATTTCTCCGCCACGTTGTAACGCCAGACGTAAAACAGGACGCAGGCGGCCCCGATCCCAATCAGGCCCAGGGCGGCCCCCTGACTGAGCCTCCCCGCAGGTTTTCCCGGCACTTCGGCCCCGGGGATCACCTCCCGGCAACGCCAGGGCACGAGTACGGCCCACAGTCCGGCGGAAAACAACGCCACCTCCGTCTTGAAGGGGACGCACAACACAATCGTTCCGGCCAGCACCAGGCCACGCGCCCAGCCCGGCTTTTCCAGCCAGCGGATGAGGAAGAACAGGCTGACCACGCAAAAAAACGGGTAAAACCGATTGTAATACATTCCCGGCGCGGTCATCATCATCGCCGCCGCAAGCAGGGAGAATCCCGGAGACATCACCCGCCGCGCGATGGCGAACACCATCAACACCATGACGGGGGTCAGCACGGCCACGCTCAGGCGCAGGCTGTGCAGGCTGACGCCGAACCAGTCGAAAAACCAGGAGGAATAGATGTAGCGGCCGGGCAGGTAGCCGATGGGATTGAAGTCCCGCATCGCCATTTCGCCGCGGAAGGTCCGCAGGGTGCCGCTGGCGAAGCCGCCTTCGTCCCACAAGTTCAGGCCGTAATCGATAAACGAATAGTAGTAGGCCAGGATCAAAAGGTAGGCCACGGCCCATCCCGCCGAGGCGGACAGAACTCCGGGAGCCCGGACTTCCCCCTGAAATTTTCGGGTGGTCGGCATGGTGCGGACGGCTGTTACGGGCGGCATACTCTCTGATCGGGCGATCCGCCGCCCGACTCAAGCCGAAAGGTATTCCGCCATTTCTTTCGCCAGCCGGGCATGGTCGAGTTCCCAGTCGTCCGGGTCGGGTGGCGCAGCCGGACGCTTGGGCAACTGGCTCTTGATCTCGTGGATGCGTTCCAAGGACATCTCAACGGACCCGGCGGATATTTTGCCCTTTTCAAGGCCCCGCACCAGCGTGTCGTGCAGGGAGGCGACCTTTTTCTCGCTGTGGCAGATCATGAACATATCGAGCCCGGCTTCCACGCCCAAACCCGCCAGTTCTTCCACTTTGTAGTGGTTGTCGATGGCCTTCATCTCGAGATCGTCCGAAATCACGATGCCCTGGAACCCCAGCCGCGCCCGCAGGATTTCCTTGAGGATTTTCCGCGACAGCGTCGCCGGCATCTTTTTGTCCCAGGCGGGATACATCACATGCGCCGTCATGATGGCCTTCAGCCCGTTTTCCACCGCATGGGCGAACGGCGCCAGTTCCACCTGTTCCAGCGTGGCCTCGTCCCGGTCCACCGTGGGCAACTCCAGATGCGAATCCTGGCAGGTGTCGCCGTGTCCGGGGAAATGCTTGCCGACGGCGACCATTCCCAGATCCTGCATGCCGTTTAAAAACGCCACGCCCAGCACGCCCGCCCGCAAGGGATCGGCGGAAAACGCGCGCATGCCGATGATCGGGTTGTCCGGATTGGTGTTCACATCGAGCACCGGGGCGTAATCCATGTTGATGCCGACGGATTTCAGCTCCGTCGCCAGCGCACTGCCGAAGCGATACGCCAGTTCATGCGAATCGGCCAGACCCAGGCACCCCGGCTCGGGAAACTGCGTGAAGGGTTGAGTGAGGCGCGCCACCTTGCCCCCTTCCTGGTCGACCGAGATGAACAACGGCCAGCCGGGGGACACTTCTTCGGCCAGCGCCTGCAGGTCGCGGATCAGTTCGTACAGTTGCTTCGGATTTTTATAGTTGCGCGGGAACAAAATGACGCCCCCGGGCGTGTAAAGGCGGATCACCCGCTCCGCTTCTTTTGTCAGGGTCGTGCCCTCAATGCCGGTGATGATCATCTGCCCGGCTCGCAGACTGGCTGTGGGTAACGGATTCACGTGTTTCTCTTTAAAAATGAATAGGAATTGATTGAAACAAATTCGGTGGACTCGCAAGAGGATACCATGCCCGCATTTGATTGCAAATTGTAAGGGGGACATCCCCTGTTCAGACTAAAACGCAGGAATTATTGCCGGAAATCTGACGAATTTGATTTGAACCGGCTACACGGCCCTATGTTAAAATCGACCCTGACCACGATTTTAAGGAGCCTTTGATTATTCGATAGTTCCATTCCGCCAACTCGCGGGTCCAAAAAAACCAGGGCCTGCCTGCGGCCAGGGGCGATATTTTAAGACGCCCTTTGATCCACACCCCTCTACACACCATGAACAGAGTCGCCATCACAGGGCTGGGGGCCATCAGCCCCAACGGCATCGGTAAAAAACAGTTTTGGGAAAACACCGTCAACGGCAAAAGCGGTATCGGCCGGATCACCTCGTTTGATCCCGGGGAACTCGACTGCCAGATCGCCGGAGAAATCTCCGGTTTCGATCCGGAGGAATACTACCCGCAGTCGGAGCTCAAGAAACTGCCACGGGCGGTTCCGCTGTGCGTTGCCGCCTCGCAGGAAGCGTTCAACGACGCGGGCATCGATTTCAATGCGTTCACGGAGGAAGATTACGAAAGCCTCGGCGTCATCGTCGGCACCGGCGGGGCGGGATTCGACTTTTCCGAGAAGCAGTTCGCCCTGTATTACTCCGACCAGAAAAAGAAAGTCAGCCCCTACGCCATTTCCAATTCACTGGTCGGCATGCTGTCGAGCGAACTGTCGATGAAATTCGGCCTGCAGGGGCGCAGCCACGTCGTCTCCAACGGCTGCACCAGTTCCACCGACGCCATGGGCTACGCGTTCAACGCGATCCGCTCGGGACAGGAGAAATGGATCCTCACCGGCGGCGTCGAGTCCTGCGTGACCCCGGCGATGATGACCGGCTTCGAACGCATGCGCGCCAACCCGGTGCACTTCAACGACACGCCGGAACGCGGCTCGCGCCCGTTCAACCGCGACCGCGAAGGCTTCGTCCTCGCCGAGGGCAGCTGGATGCTGCTGATGGAGGACCTGGAACACGCCCGCAGGCGCGGCGCTCCCATCTACGCCGAGGTCATCGGTTACGGCTCCACCTGCGACGCCTACCACCGGGTGGCGATCATGCCGGACGGCAAGCAGTCGACCCGCGCCCTGAGGCTGGCCATGAAGGACGCGCGCGTCAACGAGGACGAGATCGACTACATCAATTTCCACGGCACCTCGACGGTGATGAACGACAAGATCGAGACCTTCGCCGTCAAGCAGGCGCTGAACGGCCACGCCATGAACGTGCCGGTGAGCTCGACCAAATCGATGGTCGGGCACCCACAGGGGGCCTCCGGCGCACTGGGCACCTCGGTGTGCCTGCTGTCGCTTCAGGACGGCATCCTGACGCCGACGATCAACATGGAGACCCCCGATCCGGACTGCGACATGGATTACATTGCCAACGCAAGCCGGGAAAAATCAATCGATGTCGCCATCAGCAACTGCATCTCCTTCGGCTCGAAAAATTCGGCGCTGGTGTTCCGCCGATTTTCCTGAGACACGATGCGCCGATTGCGTTACACTGTTGTCATGAAATCCTTTCAATTCCACAGAAAGTCACCGCTGCCGCGCATCGCCCTCGTGCTTTGCGGCTGGGCGGCGCTTTCCGCCTGCGGCGGCAAACTGGCGGATGTCAACGTCACCGTCGTCGACCAGAAAACGGCGCTGGAAAACCAGGTGCTCGGCAGTTACGAGGAACTGGGGCAGGACGTGATGCTGCTGGCGTCGGTGCGCTCCGTTGACGAAAACGGCAAACTCAAAACCGTCGCCGAAATCCCGCCGGGCAAGATGAAAGCCGTGCGCGCCAAACAGCGGCAGGAGTTCAACCAGGACGACATCAACCAGTTCAAACAGGCCGGCGCGGCAGGGGAAGGGAAGGACGGTTACCTGGTGTTTTTCGAAACAGAAAAAACCAAAACCGACGCCGAATATAAAAAGTTCGTGCAGACCCTGGTTGCCGAGGAGAATCAAGACCGCAAGGCAATCTATGAGCGGATCGTCGCCACCAACACCGCCTTCACCGAGGGCGACCTGCCGAAAGTGGAAAAGATTTCCGCCAGCCTCAACCGCGACAACGCCAAACCCGGCGAAAAAATCCAGCTCGACAACGGAAGCTGGAGCGTCAAGAAGTAAGTAACCCCATCAAACACTCCCAAGAAAATTCTCAATTCATTTTGAACCGGCCCCCATGCGCGAACGCACATAAGATTCCAGGACCGCATTGATGCGCGTCTGATAGCCCTTGCCACCGGCTTTGAAGTAGTCGAGAACGGATTTCTTGACCCGGATCGTCAGCGGCAGGGTTTTATCGGGTTCCACCCATTCGGCGTTTTCCCAGAATCCATCGTCGAGTTCAGGAATGTCGCTGAAATCGATGTCCTCATCCTTCATTTTCTTGAGAGCCTTCACGCTTTTCTCTTTTGGCATGTGCAAACAATTTCCTTTCTCTCTGCGAGACTAACCGCGCCGAGATGAAACGGATGTTATCATTCCGTATCGTGTCAAAAGATCGCCTGCTACTTTTCCCAGACAAATCCAACGGGGGTTCTCCATAATCCTTCGGGTTGTCCAAGCGGCTCAACACCGGGCCCTGAAAAATTTCACTCGCGGTTTGAAAACTGATTCCATGTCTCCCGATGTTGTCCTGATTTTTCCGCTCATCCCATTCAAAACCCATGCAAATAAGTTAATATAATTTGTACATATAATCAATTTTTCAAACTTTTACCCTCGCCACACCTCTTTCGAGAAAACCACCAGCACCAAAAACCTCCGAACAAAAGCAAAATAACTATTTAAATTTCAAATATTTATAAAATCAACCGCTCACCCGCCCTTGCCGTCCAACCGTTATTTATTTGAATTTCAATGCCTTATCCGTATTTTTATTGGACATTCCAATTAACCTGTTGTATTTTAAGGCGTTGAAATGTTTCTTATTCACGCCGGGGTTTTCCCCTTCACCCCCTCTCTGCCCCTACCGATATAAGGGTGATACGGACCCCGCGAACAGGGATGACCCATGAAGGTTCAACAATCCGACCATTACCAGGTGCTGGGCGTGCCCAGAAACGCCTCCCAACAACAGGTGGAATGGGCGTTCAAGAAAAAACGCGCCATGCTGGACAAGCCCGCCCTCAACAAGAAAACCACCCCCAGCCTGACCTCGCTGCAGGAGCAGATCGAGCAGGTCAAGGAAGCGTTCGACACGTTGTCCGATCCCAAAAAACGACTGGCCTACAACCAATGGCTTGAAGGGGAAAAGAAGGCCGGCGAAGAAGCCGCGAAAACGGAGACGCCGCTGGTCGACCTGCCTAAAAATCCGCGCACGCAAAAGGGCAGGAAGTCGCAGAGCGTCTACCTGAATTTCTACGGCTTCATCGAAAAGCCGTTCGACCTCACACCGGATCCGAAATACCTCTACCTCAGCGCCAAACACAAGGAGGTGCTGGCGCACCTCGTCTTCGGCCTGCAAGAGAACAACGGTTTCCTCAAAATCGTCGGTGAGGTGGGCACCGGCAAGACGACGATCATCCGCAGCTTCCTGCGTGAGTTGCGCGAAGGGTTCAACTTCGCCTATGTGTTCCATCCCTGCCTCACGTCGCTGGAGCTGTTGCAGTCGATCAACGAGGAACTGGGCCTGCCCTCCAATGCCGAAAGCAAAAAGGAACTGATCTCCCATCTGCGTAAATTCCTGGTGAAGGAGCGCTCGCTCGGCCACCGCGTCGTGGTCATCATCGACGAAGCGCAGAACCTCGATCCGGGCGTCCTTGAAGAACTGCGCCTGCTCTCCAACCTGGAAACGGAAACGGAAAAACTGATCCAGATCGTACTCATCGGTCAGCCCGAACTCGAAACCGTTCTCGCGCGCAACGAACTCAGGCAGCTCAAGCAGCGCATCACCATCCAATGGGAACTGCTGCCGCTCAATCTTGAAGAGACACGCGGCTACATCCAGCACCGGCTCAACGTCGCCGGGGGCAAGGGCAAAATCCGTTTCGACCGCTCGGCGGTCGACCTGCTGTTCCGCTACACACAGGGAATCCCGCGCATGATCAACGTCATGGCGGACCGGGCGCTGCTTCTGGCCTACACACAAAATTCGAAACACATCAACACGAAGATCATCCGTTCCGCCGCGCGGGACATCGGCGGTCTCGAATCGCATCCAAACCTGAAAAGCGTGGCGTGGAAAGTCGCCCTGCCCGGCATCCTGCTGGCGAGCATGCTCTATCTCGGCTTCGATCAATGGGTCGATTTCGGCCTGCCGCAGAAAAAAGGAGCGGTGGTGGATTTCAACCGGCTCATTGAAGACGATCCCATCGACCTCACCGCGCCCGGCAAACTGATACCGCAAGACCCCGCTCCGGTAGAAGCAATCGAAACGAACACGGCCCCCCCTCCGCCCCCCGCACCGGAGCGCGTGAGCGCGGCAGCACCGGAGACGCCGAAGGGATTGGTGTCCGAAAACGGCGTGCTCAAAATTTCCAACAGCGGACAGTTGGTCAACTACCTGTCCACCCTGTCCCTGGCCGAGAGTAAATCCGAGGCCGCCCGCTGGGCGCTCGACCGCTGGGGCGTTCTGCCGGAGAACATGCGCCGTCTCAGGGCCGACAGCCTGGACAGCATCGAACTCGATTACGGGCTTTCCATTTACGAACTGAACGCGAGCTTCCGGAAGCTCCGCACCTTCAACCAGCCGGTGCTTTTGGAGTTGACGCTGCCGGAAGCGAAGGGCACCAAGTACGTCGCCCTGCTGTCGCTTGAAGGCGACCGGGCGGTGCTCGGTTCGGCGGACAAGCTGTCCATTCCCTTTTCACTGGTCGAACCGTTGTGGAGTCACCGCGCGCATATCGTCTGGCGCGATTTCGAAAGCCTGCCGGTCATGGAAAAAGGATTCACGGGCCGCGAAGCCGTGTGGCTGCAAAAAAACCTGCGCCTGCTCGGTTTCTTCGAAGGGCTGGAAGCCCCCATCTACGGTCCCAAAACCGTCCGTTCCGTGCAGGCGTTCCAGCGCCATTACGGCATCGCCGATCACGGCCGTTTCGACACCGAAACCCGCATCCTGCTGTACAACCTGCTTTCCATTTATGAAACACCCCGGCTTGAGGATGCCTGAGCGCAGAACACAGAAGTATGAGGCAAGGTCGAAACGCTTGCTTGCGATAAACGGTTCGAACGCGACGCTAAAACATCTGCAAGCTTGAGAACACGGGGCACAAAGCCGAAACGTCTGTTGAGAATAAATTATCTGAACGCTACACCAAAACCTCTGCAAGCTTAAGAACACAGGACATAAAGCCGAAACGCCTGTTGAGGGTAAATTATCTGAACGTTACGCCAAAACCTCTGCAGGCTTGAGAATGTATGAGCACAATACTAAAATCCCTGCGCAAGCTTGAGGAAGAGAAACGGACTCACGAAAAGAAGCTCAACCTTCGGGATCTGATGATCCGCGAAGACCGGCGTCCCCCGATACAATCTGTTTTAAACGGCAATCCTCGGCGCTGGGGCTCCGGACTGCTGTTGATCGGAACCGGACTGGCGGTGGCGGTGTTCATGTTCATGCTGATGATGCCCGCCGGGAAAACCACATCCACCACCACGGTCCCACAGAGCGGGGAACGGACGGCGAAAGCGGCCTCCCAATCTTCGGCGGCAAAACAGACCGGACCCAAACTGGCCGGCGTTCCGCTGTCCAGCATTCCCGATTATTCCCCGGAAAAAGCACCTGCAAAAATTGAAGCGGCCCGTCCGGCGCCCACTCCCGTGAAAGAAACGGCTCCGCCGGCAAATCCCGAACCTGCCGCCGGACCCGCGCCGACGGTGGCGTCTGTTGCAGAAGGTTCCGTGCCTCAGCCAATCTCGCAGGAAGAGACAGCCGAGTCCGCACCGGCCGATCAGGAAATCATCGCCGCCTTGGAACAGGTGCCCACCCAAAAGCGCACCGCGATGGAACCGGCACCCACTCTTCCGGTCATCCGCCCCCTGAGCAGCGAAGAGATCATTCCCGGCCTGAAGCTCAAAGGCATCGTCTTTTTCGGTGAAAACAACGAAGAGAACTATCTGTTCTTCACCCTGCCTGGCCTGAGCATTCACCGCCTCAAGGTGGGTGAAACGGTGATGGAAGCGAAACTCATCGAAATCCATCCCGGCCTTGCCGTGTTCGATTACGAGGGCCAACGCGTCGAACTGCGCGTTGGCGGCTGATCTCACTTTTTCAAATCCCATTTTTCAAAATGCCCGGCACGCTCTTTCCCATTCGGGCAATTTTGGATAAGTGTGTTAAAATAAACACATAAATTTTCCAGGAAAACGGTTATGCATTTTAATACCTACAATCCGGAAAACTTCTACGACGAATTTTTTTCGGAAGCGGGCCAGCCGCGTCCCGAAGTCGAAAAACTGATCAACCGCATCAACTCCTTCACCAAATTTGAACTCTCCAACCGGCGCAAGGCCGCCAACGCCGAGTTCAAGCAGATGGGGATCACCTTCGGCGTTTACGGAAACAACGAGGGTCTGGAAAAGATATTTCCGTTCGATATCGTTCCCCGCATCATCAGGGCCCAGGACTGGGAGCTCATTGAGAACGGCGTGCGCCAGCGCGTCTATGCCCTGAACCTGTTCATCCAGGACATTTACAACGAACAGAAAATCCTCAACGACGGCATCCTGCCGCGCGAGCTGGTGTTGTCCTCCGTGGCGTTTCGCAAGGAATGCATCGGCATGACACCGCCGAAAGGCATCTGGTGTCACGTCAGCGGCATCGACCTGGTGCGCGGGCAGGGCGGCGAGTTTTATGTACTGGAAGACAACCTGCGTTGTCCCTCCGGAGTTTCCTATGTTCTGGGCAACCGGCGCGTCATGAAACAGACCCTGCCGACGGTGTTCGAAGCGTTGCCCATCCGACCCGTCGACGACTACGCCGGCCGTTTGGCCGAAACCCTGCGCAACCTGATACCGGAATCGGTTCTCGACCCGAACATCGCCATCCTCACCCCGGGCATCTACAACTCCGCTTATTTCGAACATTCTTTTCTCGCCCAGCAGATGGGAGAGGAACTGGTGGAAGGACAGGACCTGGTGGTCCGCGACGGATTCGTGTTCATGCGCACCACCAAGGGGTTCCAGCGGGTGGACGCCATTTACCGGCGCATCGACGACGAGTACCTGGACCCGGAAGTGTTCAATCCCGATTCCCTGCTGGGCGTGCCCGGCATCATGAAATCATACCGGGAGGGCAAGGTGGCGCTGGCCAATGCACCGGGCGCGGGCATCGCAGACGATAAGGCGATCTACTCCTTCGTTCCCAAAATCATCAAATACTACACCGGCGAAGATCCGATCATCAACAACGTCCCGACCTACGTTTGCGAAGACGCAACGCAGCGCCAACACGTCATCGACAATATCGAAAACTTCGTCGTCAAGACCACTCACGGGTCCGGCGGCTACGGCATGCTGATCGGCCCCAGTTCCACCCGCAGGCAGCAACGCGAAATGGTGCAGAATATTTTGCGGGAACCGAGGAACTACATCGGCCAGCCGGTCATCCAGTTGTCGCGCGTGCCGGTTCTGGTGAAGGACCATTTTGAAGGGCGCCATGTCGACCTGCGACCCTACATCCTGTATGGAAAGGAAATTTATGTGCTGCCCGGAGGCCTGACGCGCGTGGCGCTCAAAAAGGGTTCCCTGGTCGTCAACTCGTCGCAGGGCGGCGGCAGCAAGGACACCTGGGTGCTGGACAGGGAAGTGCCCCGAGACTTCGAACAGGCGGTGGGTTGAATGTTTCGATTTAACGTTTTTCTTATGGAACACACATGCTGAGTCGGGTCGCCAATTCATTGTACTGGATGGACCGCTATCTGGAACGCGCGGAGAATACCGCGCGGATGATCGAATCGCAGCTCCACATGCTGCTCGACCTCCCCTTGATGCGCAAGGACCCGTTCGCCTGGAAACCGCTGGTCGACATCACCGGCGATGGGCATTATTTTTCGGAACATTTCAGCAGTTTCAGCCGCGAAGACGTCATCTACTTCCACACATTCGACCGTAACTATCCCAACTCCATCATCTCCTGCCTCACCGCGGCACGGGAAAACGCGCGCTCGGTGCGGGAGGTCATCACCTCGGAAATGTGGGAAAACATCAACCGCCTGTATCTGGACATCTCCGAGCCCGGCGCGCGCCACTGGGTCACCAAAAGTCCGCACAAGTTTTACAGCCAGATCAAGATGGCGTCCCACCTGATACAGGGCATCGCCTATTCCACCATGGCGCACGGGGAAGCCTGGAATTTTTCGCAACTCGGCCGGTTTCTGGAGCGGGCGGACAAGACGTCGAGGATTCTCGACGTGAAATACTTCATCATCCTGCCCCGAATCGATTACGTGGGAACGTCGATGGACAACGTACAGTGGACGGCCCTGCTGAAATCCACCAGCAGTCTGGAAATGTACCGGAAACGGTTCAACCTCATCAGTTCCGGAAACATTGTCCAGTTTCTTATTTTCGACCGTGAGTTTCCCCGTTCCATTCTCTATTGCATCAACCACGCGCAGGAAGCGTTCCTTAAAATAAACGGAACACCGTCCGGCGCTTTCAACAGCGAACTGGCAAGAAGTCTGGGCCGCCTGACCGGAAAACTGAATTATTCCACGATCAAGGGCGTCATGGAGCAGGGCCTGCACCAGTACCTCGATGAAATCCAGTCGGACCTGAACAACATAGGCGAATCCATCTACGAAACCTATTTCGCGATGAAGCCCATAAGCGACGCCTCCACCCAGACGCAGTCTCAATTGCAGTAGAGCTGCATCAAAATCGGTCCGGTGCGCAACCGCAAAAAAACAGAGTCAGAAACAAGGGTGGGATTCTTCGGCTTCGCCGCAGAATGACGTATCTGAAGTTTCGAATCGTGCCAACGGTTTTTAAGCTGCCTACCGCAAGGTCCGCTGCCGCCTTACGGCCGGGCACAATGTGCCAGCGCAACAGCAGCTCGTTTTCTCACTGAGAAGTTCTTCTTCCAGGCGATACAAAAATTTCTTTATGAGCCGTGGAGGAGGCGGTGTTGCCCTCCTCCCGGCCGGTTTTCCTCATCAAGGCTTGATGTAAATATACCCCTGCTCCTGCAGGTCCGCGATCCGCTTGACCGCGACGGGATGCTCCGTCGGCTCGAACCCCGGCGCCAGCGTTTCCAGCGGTGCGTTCAGCAGTTTCATCGAAACCTGGCACATCTCCGGTTCAGCCCCCTTCTCGACGATTCCCTTGAACCCGCTCAGCAGTCCCGGGTCAATCGTTTCCTTCCTGAACAGGTTGAGCGCAGGACCGTGCACGACGAGCTTGATGTCGATCTTGTCCGGCCCGCCTTCGGCTTCGATGTGTTTCTTGATCAGGGCCATGGCGTATTTGGCGGTCGCCAGGTCCGTACCGTCCACATGGTACAGCACCTTCAATTTTCCGTCCGCCGTGCGGTGAGAGCCGCCCTCCGCCAGAGCCGAACCCACGCCCGGGCATAAAATGGCAACCAGTGCAATCAGTCCGATACAGTGCGTCCATCGCATGGTGATGTTCTCCCATATTATGAAAGTTTGAGGGATCTGCCCTTTCAGACTAACACGACTGCGGCGGGGAAAAGCAACCGGTTAAAGACCGCGCAGGGCGGGCAGGTCGTTGAACCGGATTTCGACTTCCGGACCGGCTTCGGCGATCAGGATATCGATCACCTGCTTGATGGCGGCGACGTGGCGCCGGGTGGAGGGCATGCCATCGTGCTCCGGATCCTCGTTCTCAATACTCAGCGCTCCGGGATGCAGGTAGTTGATGTAAAACGCGCCGAGCGGGCGGAACCGGGCGGAGGGTCCGTCTTCCGGGCAGGAGTTGACGATGATCATGTGGGTGTCCTGCCCCGGTGTCGAATACACTTCGAACAAGCCGCCCCGGCCAGTGTTGTTTCTCCGGCAGTAATCGAGAACCCTGATGCTGTCTTCGAAATTGACGTCCCGGTACAGGGTATGCATGGCGTGGTGATTTAGACCGAAACCAGATAACGGTTCACGGTTTTTTCAAATTCATCCAGGTCGATGGGTTTGGTCAGGTAACTGCTGAATCCCATGTCCAGGGTTCTTTGGACATCCTGTTCCATGGCTTCGGCGCTGACGGCGACCACGGGAATATTTTTCAACGGCTCGATCTCCTGCAAACGGCGGAACACCTCGCGTCCGTCCATGCCCGGGAGGTTGATGTCCAGCAAAATCAGGTCGGGCGTTTCCAGGCGGGCGCGCTCCAACCCCTCCTCTCCCGCGATGGCCGTCGACAGGGTCACGTTGGGGACATTCATAAAATACTGTTCGACCAGGGCGAGGTTGATTGGATTGTCCTCCACATACAGGACGCGGAACCGTTTTCCATCCGCCTGCTGCTCCTGGAAACCACCGGACTCCGCCGAACGCGCTTCCAGGGTCCGGGGAGAAGCGCCTTTTTTCAACCGGAAGGAAAACCGGCTGCCTTCGCCTTCCCGTGTTTTGAAGAAAAGCTCCCCTTCCATCAGTTCGACCAGTTTTTTAGTGAGCGCCAGGCCGATTCCCGTGCCTTCGATACCGGTCCATTCCGCACCCAGACGGTTGAACGGCTCGAACAGCTCCTGGGCCCGGACTTCGGAAATACCCTGTCCGGTGTCTTCAACATGGACGACCACGGAATCTTCACCGGATTCGGCAAATATGGTGACACTGCCTTCGGGCCTGTTGTACTTGATCCCGTTGGAAACAAGATTCAGCAAAGCCTGCCGCAACCGCACCTTGTCGCAATAAACATAAACCTGCCGGAACGTTTCATGCCGGAAATCAAGCTGGATGTTTTTTTCATGGCTCATCGTCACCATCAATTCAGACACCTCCACCATGGAATCCTCAAGCTCCACATCTTCCATGGATATCGCCATGTAACCCGATTCCACTTTCGACAGGTCCAGAATTTCATTGATCAGTGTGAGCAGGTGCTGGCCGGCGTTGACGATGTGGGACAGGCCCACCTGGTCCTTGGGATCGATCTTTTCCTTCAGGTTCATTTCCAGCAACTGGCCGAAACCGATCACCGCGTTCAAGGGCGTGCGCAGTTCATGGCTCATCCTGGCGAGGAACTCGGATTTGGCCTGGTTGGCGACTTCCGCCGTCATCCGGGCTTTTTCCAACTCCCGGGTTCTTTCATGGACCCGTTGTTCAAGCGACTGGCGGGATTCTTCAAGCGCCTTGTTGGTGACTTCTATTTTTTCCAGCATCTGGTTGAACGTGTCCACCAGAAAGCCCAGTTCATCTTCATATTTTTTTTCAGCTCGGACGGAGAAATCCTTCTCCTCGGTAACCTTGTGCATGGTTCCGGCCAAGTCCTGCACAGGCTCGGCGACAAACTTCTTCAAGTGGGTGGAAGCCCGGTAAGTGGCAAACAAAGCCAATATGGAAACGACGACTAAAATGAAGCCGTAGTATTTGATCCGCACATAGATATCGCTGATATCCGAAACGATCAGGATGGAGCCCAGCTTCTCTTCATTCTCCATCACGGGGAGGAAAAGATACAGATGTCCGTCCAGAAAATAGTCGTCCGCTTCCCGGGAGACTTCCGGCAGAATTTCAAGGCCGCCCTGCTGTTCAGGGATATAGCTGGCGAACGGAACCCCTTCCTTGTCGTACAGGCGGGCACCGCGGATAATGGGCATGACCCGGAGATTGGCCAACAGTTCTTCCGCCCCTTTTTCATCCCGAAACGCGAGAGGCGCCGAACTGTTGCTCGCCATGATACGGGCCAGACCTTCCAACTCCCGGGTCAGCGAGTTTTTAAATATCGCCAACTCGTAGACCGTAAACAGGATACAGGTGCTGATCAGAACGAACTGACTGGTGAACAAAATGGCCCGGTTGATTCTTTTGCCGATCGAATTATCACTGCTGGGCATGATTCAACCTTTCCATGGCTACCGGATCACCCTGGATGCCTGGTTCAACAGTTTGTAACTGATCGAAAGATGGGCCCGCTGCGCTTCCTTCTGATTGATCTCAAAGTGAATGGAGTCGTCGAGTATGACGAAATTGATGATCCCGCCTCTCTCGCAGAATTCATCCATTTCGCCGACCGTCAAAACACCCCATTGCCGGGCCTTCTGGAAGATGGAGTCCAGTTCTTCCTGAGCGGAAACATTAATAAAATAAACGTTCGAGGGACCCGCGCTTTCCAGATCGGGAACAAACCGGACCTTAAGGGGTTTCCCAAAAACCTCCTTGTTCTCCAGTTCCGCCAGGGCGCTGTTTATGGGCCCGTCGCCGATGATGGAAATAACGAATTCAGAATCCGCCGGATCGCTGCTTTTCTCCGCCCAGTCGATATACTTGATAAAATTGAATGTGAACGCCGCTTTGATTTTGTGTTCTATGGAAACATCGTTAGCCAGGGCCGATTCGGGAAGACAGGCCACCGCAAGGCACAACACGAGAGCGGCCCGCATTGCAATGCGGGACCAACCCCTGTTTTCCGAACATGTGCCGTGATTCGTTTTCAAACCGTTTTCCCCGTCTTGAAGACACCGCTGAAATTTTAATTTTCCGCCCGCAGACCCTGATGTTTCAGCGCCCACGCGTTATACCGAATCGTTGAAAATCCCCTTAAAATTTAAACGTGACCTTGCCGTAACCGCTCCGGGGCACCCGCGTCGGAGAAACCCGGTTGAATTCGCTCACCGGTCCGAACTCATAATGTTCCCCGTCCATCAAGTTGAGAACCCCCACGCTGAGCTCCAGGTTCTCGCGGGGCCTCCATCCCAGACGCATGTCCAGCCGCGTGTACTGCGGGGTTCCCATATTGGTGAGCCTGTCCACGTAAAAAAGCGACGTGTCCCATTCCAGCTTGTAAGGCAGGTCCACGAAGGAGCGCAGCTTCCATTGAAACTCCGGGCTTTTCCCGGAAGAGGGCGGCGTGACCAGGTCCCGGCTGTTCCAGTCCTTGTCCAGATCGATCTCAAGCCAGCTGAAACCGCCCTCCAGACGCCAGCGCTTCATCACTTCCCATTTCGTCACCAGTTCCATCCCGTAGGTTTCTCCGGAGGCCAGGTTGCCCGCGCGCAGGGGAACCAGAAGGTGCGGCGGCGCCGGAGTCAGTTCGAGAGCCGGCAGGCCGGGTTCAAAGGTGAGCAGGCTTTCATAAAAATTGTAGAACAGGGAGACATCGATATAGAGTTTCTTATGGGGCTGGACGCGATAACCCATTTCCATGGAAAACAGTTCTTCCGACTTCACATCCTTATCCCCGATCAAGGCCGCCACAGCCGTGACGCCACCCGGCCCGGGGGAGGTGGCCAAATCCACGCGCGCCCCGTCGGTGATGCGCGATGGAATCCGCACCGCCCGGGAAAACGCCACCCAGGCCGACTGTTTGTCGTCAATGGTCCAGAGGCCGCGCCCGCTGGGCTGCACTTCCACCCCGGTATAGGAGTTGACCGATACTTTCGATCCCAATGTCAGCTTCAATTTGTCCGGGATAACCGACCAGGTGTCCTGGAGAAATCCACCGATGATGTAGTTGGTCCGGTTGGCCTGGACAAACCCCATGTTCATCGTGTTCTTGAAATCGTCGAGGACAAACCGTTGCCCCAAACCCCAGGTGATCTCATGACGCTCCAGCGGCTGAAACCGGTGCTGAAAATCCAGGTCGTACGTGTCGATATGCAAATCCGTCTGGAAGGAAAGGCCGAACCGCGATTCGCGGTTGTAAAAAACCTGGAGCTGCATGTCCGACGTTTTGGAAAACGTGTGGTCCCAGCGGCCCATGAAATGCCCGCCTTCGAACCCTTCCTCCTCGTTTCGCCGCGGATTCACCAGGGCGATAGGCGCTGTGACCACATTCGGGGCGCTTAAACCCGATTCTCCCCTGAAATACTCCCCCTGCACCGATACCTTGTTTTTTGACGACGGCTGCCAGTCGGCACGGAATCCGCCCCTTCCCGATTCCCACTGGTCGACGGCGGGTGTCACGGCGTCCGCCGCCATTTCATCGCGGTTGAAATATTTTCCGTACACCCGCAACGCGGTGTCTTCGCCCAGCTTGACTCCGTACCGCGCGGTTCCAAAACCATTTTCCAGATTGCCGGCTCCGGAGGTCACATAACCGCCCTCCGTGTCCTTCGCGTTTTTTGTGATGATGTTGATGACACCGTTGACCGCATTCGCGCCCCAAAGGGTTCCCCCCGGCCCCTTGATGACCTCGATCCGCTCAATGTCTTCCAGCGGGTAATCGATCTGGTCCCAGAAAACACCGGAAAACACCGTGGTGTAGACACTCCTGCCATCCACCAGGATCAGCATTTTGCTGGAAAACCGTGTATTGAAACCACGCGAGGTGATGGCCCATTTGTTGCCGTCGATCTGCGCCACCTCCAGCCCCGGCACCAGACGCAGCAATTCCGGAACGCTCAACATTCCGGAGCGCCGGATATCTTCCTGTGTGATGACATAAATAGAAGCCGTCGCATCGAACAGCTCCTCCTCTTTCCGCGAAGACAGGGTGACCTTCGAGAGCTTGATATTCTTCAACTGCGAAATGGAAAGAGAGCTCAGGTCTTCAGGCAAATCCGGACCTTCCGGAACCGCCCCGGCTGTGGTCAATCCACCCAAAACCAATAAGAGAAAAAGAGGACAACAGGTCAACAAAAAACGCATCGTTCCTTATCCTTCACACTGAAGCACGGATTGGCAATTCGTTCCTATATAAATAGGAAATGCTGTAGGTTAAATGCAGTCCCAACGCATTATATTCAGGTTCGATAAAATGATAAACAAAGTCAACCTTCAATAGCCTGTTCAGGCCCAAAAACACTCATTTTAGATTTAAAATCGGGAGGTTGGGTAGGTCCCGGGTCGGCGGGGCGAGCCGATCTCCGGCATTTGCTTTACTTCGCCTTGCCGCTGTTTTTCTGCATGAAGCGAATGTAGCGAATCGCGTCTTTTATGTCGTCATCCCGAAGCATGCCGCCCTGCGGCGGCATTTGTCCCCTCCCATTACGGATGGAACGGAGCATCTGCGCATCGGAGGTGTTTTCCGAAAGGTAGCGCTTATCGCGGAGGTTGGGAACCTTCTTGTTGCCGGATTCATGGCATCCGGAACAATAACCATAATAAACCTTGTGGCCATTACGGTGATTCGGTGGGGCGAGGGGCCTGTCCGGCTCACATCCCAAAAGCGGGAAAACCAGCAAAAACCCGGTAACACCTGTTAAAAACCTTGAAATTACGGACTTCATTTCCAAAAAATCGTGATGAACCGGTGCTTCCCTTAAACAAGAAACCGGTTCATGGACAACTATTGACTGACACTGACGCCGAAAAGCCCGCTCGGAGGTACCGGCGGTTTTTTATTGCCGCAGCCGGCAACGATCATCAAGAACATCGCCAGTATTGAAAAGAGTACTATTGTCCTCATTTTTTTCCTTCTGGCAAGGGTTGAACTGAAATTTCCCGTCATCTTGATTTTTTTTCACTTCCATTCCCGCTTGAGCCGGCGGAGCTGTTCCCGCACACGGCCGCCCGCCGTCCCGCCGAAAACGTTTTTGCGCTCAACGGAGTTTTCAATCGAGATGAACTCGAAAACATCTTCCTCAAAGGTCTTTGAAATCTTTTTCAGACGCGGCAGGTCCATCTCCTCCAGCGTCAGTCCGGCATCCAGACAAAAAGCCACCGTCTGCCCGGTGATCTCATGCGCCTTGCGGAAAGGCGTCCCCTTCATCACCAGGTAATCGGCGATGTCCGTCGCGGTGAGGAAACCACTTTGCGCCAGCGATTCCGGAGACAGGCGTTTGAACTTTGCGGTTTTCATCATACCGGCGAACACATCCAGACACATCAGCACCGTATCGACCGTGTCGAACAGCGGTTCCTTGTCTTCCTGCATGTCCTTGTTGTAAGCCAGCGGCAGTCCCTTCAAAACGGTGAGCAGGCCGGTGAGGTGTCCGAATACACGTCCCGTCTTGCCGCGCACCAGTTCCGCCGCATCCGGATTTTTCTTCTGCGGCATGATACTGCTGCCGGTGGTGAAACGGTCCGACAGCTCGATGAAACCGAACTCGCTGGACGCCCACAGCACGACCTCTTCCGACAGACGGCTCAGATGCACCATCAGAAGAGAAGCCGCCGCAATGAACTCGGCCACGAAATCGCGGTCCGCCACCGCATCCAGGCTGTTGTTCGTGACTTTGGGAAATTTCAACAGCTTCGCCGTGTAATGCCGGTCGAGCGGAAAATTGGTTCCCGCCAGCGCGGCGGAACCCAGCGGCATGACGTTCACGCGCTTCAGCGTGTCCTGCAACCGCTCGCGGTCGCGCCCCAGCATTTCGACGTACGCCAGCAGGTGGTGCGCCAGCAAAACCGGCTGCGCCCTTTGCAGATGCGTGTACCCGGGGATGATGCGGTCGCTGTTTTTTTCCGCCTGGGCGATCAGCACCTTCGCCAGAGCCACCAGGGATTTGTCGATATGCCCGATCTGGTCGCGCAGGTACAGGCGGACGTCCAGCGCCACCTGGTCGTTGCGGCTGCGGCCGGTGTGCAGCTTTCCTCCGAGCGGACCGATGAGGGTCGTCAGCCGGCGTTCGATATTCATGTGGATGTCTTCCAGGCTTTCGTCGATGGGAAATTTTCCCGTCTCGAACTCCTTCTCCACTTTTTTGAGTCCGGAGATGATCTTGTCCGCTTCCACCGCCTTCAACACCTTCGCCTTGTGGAGTGTCTTGCAGTGGGCGATGCTCCCCTGAATATCATAGGCGTACAACCGGCGGTCGTAGCCGATCGAGGCAGAGAACCGCAGCATCAGATCATCGAGACTTTCCTTGAACCGTCCGCTCCAGAGTTGTTTCATGAATTCTTAACACGTGAGAAATGAATGATGGGTACGCGCCTTTGACAGGAAGGGCTTTGCATAACCCTGAAAAACCTTCGAATTTGACATTCGCTTTTAACTTTTAAACAGCTCTCCTTGACAGGCAGCACAGCTTATCACAACGCGCCTACCATTTGGCCGGTCACGGCCCCCTTGCCGTTCCATTTTTCGCGCGGAACGATATTGACCGGCGTCCCCAACGGAATCACCCTTCCCAGAAACTCCAGGTACCATTCCTGAATATTGGGACACCCCGCGCTGCCGTTGCGCCAGTCGAAGTTCTTTTTGAAGAACTCATTGAAGCGGGCGATGTTGACTCCATGGATCCCGTAGCTCCCCGGCACCGGCGGGCCCAGCCGCTTGAGGCCGAGCCACCAGTGGCCGATCTCGTGGTCCGGGTGGCCAAACGGAATTTTGCGGACCCGGACCTTGCCGTCGATCTGCTCTCTCTTGTACCACGCCGGCTTAAACACCTTGTTCTTCACCTCGTATTCGCCGAGCGGGGTTTCCTCCCCCTGGCGTCCGAATATGGCCTCGATTTCCAGAATCTGGTCGTTGTTATACATCACTTTGATCACACCCGTCTCGATGATCCCCAGCAGGTACCACCGTTCCGGGTCCGACAGGTAACGCGCCAGCTCCCGGCCCGCGAACTGAAGCGAAACGCCGCCCGCGACCTGCTCGTACCGGGTCCGCGGGTCTTTGTAGATCTGTTTGAGGATGTATTTCAGGTTTTCCGCGACCCGGTTGTTGAGGATCATGCCTTCCACCGTTGCCGCCAGTTCCTGATTTTCCTCACGCGTTTTTTTCAGTTTGCTGGCGGTGATGGTGAGGTCCTTTTCCATCTTCGCCAGTTCCTCCTTCGACACCAGCCCCATCTTGTTGAGCTGTTCGTACCAGGCGAGGTCCACCTTGCGCCGTGAATTGTCGTCGAGCAAAACCTGATAAATCAGGATACCCACCAGCGTCAGGCAGAGCCCGGCCAGAACCGTGCCCTGAATCCACTGCTTGACGCGGTTTGAGAGCCGGTAACGCACCACCTCGCGGGCGACCCTTTTGTCCTTGTCCTCGAGGGCCCCGAACCGCGCCGCCTGAAACTTGCCATAAAGACGGTTTTCCAGACCCGACAGGGTGTTGAAGTTTTCATGCAGCTTGTGGATGATCGCGTACAGATTTTCACGCGTCGCCCGGTCGTAACTGCCCTGCGGGTTCTTGTTCGCGATCAGGTTGTATTCCGTAAGGGAAAGGATGTTGAGCTTGTTCGCGTCCATGGTTGAATGATCCAGAAGCTGGCGTCAGGACTGTGAACCACCAACGCATTCGCCCGGGCCGAAAGGGTGCAAAATTGGATCGGGAGTCAGGGAGTCCTCATGCCCAGCAGTTTCTTCACGCTGGCCCAGGCGCTGGGAGACGGGGAATTCAACTCCGGTTCCAGGTGACAGTGGCCGGTGAAACGCGCCCCGTCTTCGATCTGCAGGGTGGCCGCCTCCACGCGGCCCTCCACCTGACCGTCGGCGCACAGGTGGACCGTTCCCCGCGCCCGGATGTCCCCCTTGATTTTGCCGCGGCACACCACCGAGGCGGCGGTGATATTGCCCGTTACCTCGCCGCTGTCCGCAACCACCAGACCTCCCCCCAGGTCGACGTCCCCCTGCTGCAAACCCTCCACCAGCAATCCCCCGGGTATTTCCACCGGATGCCGGGTCTCGCTGCCCGCCGGAAGGCGTATTCCCAGCGCCTTGCGCTGGTGCCGGCGGTACAGGTCCATTTCAGGCCGTGAACAGTCTTTCTGAAAGTTTTCCAGTTTCTGGATCAGGCGCAGCAACTGATCGCGGGTATCGCGTTCGTAATAACCGTCCGGGTCCGCTCCCAGAAGCAGGCGAAACTGGTCCGCCGTCAATACCATTAATTTTGGGATGTCCATTGGAATCAACCGAAGGCACTGGCCAGACGGACCAGAGGAGTGGAAAAGCCTCCGCCACCGGGGCGGGCGAGGTATTTTAGGATATCCTTGTCGCTCGACGCAAGCGTCGGACAGTTCGCGTTACGGTTGAGGATGCTCTCGGCAATACCGGTCATGCGCGCGGTGAGCCCCATGTCCTTATTGTAAAACAATGCGCCGCGATTGTTGGTGATGTTGATGACCTTATGATTGGGCAACAGGCCGACGATATGGATGCGGTCCTTGTAGGTTTCATATTTATCCAGCGTGTCGAGGTATTCCCGCAGGCGGCCCAGCGCTTCGACCACTTCCCGCGATTCGCTCGACCGGTTGAACAGAATGCCGAACTTCTTGGCCTGCATGGAAGCAAGAAACGTTTCCTCGCCTTCCTTCACCGTCATGCGGCTGGCGAATTCACGGTCGAGGCCTGTCAGCGCACCGGCCTGGTAATCCGCACAGAAGTCCTCGTAGTAGTCGATGAACGAGTGCAGCGCGTCGATACTGCCGTTGACGGCGATCGAGTTGCTCAGGTCGAAAACGAACAGAACCTGGTCGATCACGTTCATCAACGAAGACAGGTGGTTCACCCCGCCGGCGGGCGTGTCGAGCAGGGTGTACTCGAACCGGTCGAACACCTGGTTGAGGAATTCCAGAAACAGGAGCAGGAACGCGGGTTCATTGATCCGCCTGCGGTGGACGCGCTTGCCGAGAACCGGCACCTCCCCCCCGATAATACTGAAACCGTATTCCTCAATGTAGTTGATGTATTCATCCGCCGACGGCCGCGAGTCCGCCTCTCTTGCGTGCACCATCGAACGGAGCACCGCCGAATCCAGCCGCTTCAGGATAAAATCCAGCTTTTGAATATCCTGCAGGGAATGGACTTCGCCCCGCAGCAGGAAAAGCTCATGCAAAAGATCACCGAACTCGAATTCGCTGAAATGGAACAGGTCGGCGTTGAGGCTCTTGTACAAGCCAAAGCTCCGCGCCAGCCGCTCTTCATCCGCTTCACCGTCGAGATGCGCCTGGAACCGGGTCAGCACCTGGTACAGGGAGCGCAGGAAATCCACCTGGTAGGTCTGGTTGGCCAGCGTGTTGAACAGATCGAAAAAGGTTTTGCGCGGGTGGCTGTCGAGCAGGCTGGAGATGGTCGGCAGCCGCAGGTCGAGGTCGATCAGGCAAACGCCGCTGTTTGAAGACCCCCGTTGCTTCAGGGCCCGGGTGAGGGCGGCGGTGGTGTTGATCGAAAGCGTGGTTTTTCCGATTCCTCCCTTGGGTCCGATTACAGAAACAATTCCCATCAGAGCGTTTCTCCCTCCTCGATGACATGACCGGAAATGATCAGGGTGATTTCCCCTTTCCACTTGCGTCCGGCGTGACCGGCGATCAGCTCTTCCAGCGGTCCGCGCAGGGTTTCCTCGTGAAGCTTGGTCATCTCGCGCGCGATAACGGCGCGGCGGTTACCGAACACCGTCCGAATGTCTTCCAGTGTTCGCCCCAGCCGTTGCGGCGATTCGAACAATACCACGGTACACTGTAAATCTGCCAGCCATTGCAGGCGGGTCTTCCTCCCTTTTTTACGGGGAAGAAACCCCTCGAAAAAAAACCGGTCGCAGGGCAGGCCCGAAACCACCAACGCGGACAACAGGGCCGAAGGGCCGGGCGCGGCTTCGACCCCGATTCCGGCCTCCAGCGCGTCCTTCAGCAGATGAAACAAGGGATCGGAAACTCCGGGCGTCCCCGCGTCGGAAACAAGGGCCACCTGCCTGCCCTCTGAAAGCTGGCGGAGGATGTCCCGGCCCCGTGCCATTTTGTTGTAGGAATTGTAACTGGTGAGCCGGGTTTCGATGCTGTAATGATTCAGCAGAATCCGCGTCCTGCGGGTGTCTTCTGCGGCGATCAGGTCGACCCGCTGTAGAATTTCCAGTGCCCGGCGGGTGATATCCCCCAGATTACCGATCGGGGTACTGACCACGTAAAGCCTGCCCTCGTCTTGCTCATTCATACAACAAGTCATTGTAACGGCGGGGTTTCGGAGGTGCAATAACTATTTGGAAAAGAAGAGATTGTACAGTAGAATGGAACAAGATCCCCCCCGACTTTCCGAGGGACATCGCAGGCTCGGCCCGTGTCCACCCAACCGGCAGGCTCCGGTTTCCAGAAGATCCGGTTGAAAGGTCCAATACATTTCAAACGACCTACCCATGGAATTCTGACTCAACCGTGGTTTAAAGACAATGACAAACTCTTTAGATCAGACTATGAACACACCTTTCTGGAAGAAGTTCCTGTTTTTCGCCCTGCCCTTTCTCGGGTTTTTGTTCCTGGCGGAAGCAGGCCTCAGGCTGGGCGGGCAGTTCGATCCGGTCCGGGTGCTGTGTTTTCATCCCATCTACGAGCGGGAATACTGCGCCAACGCCAAGGGGATTCTGAAACAGAACAATCCCATCCACATCAACGACCAGGGCATGCTGGACCGGAACTACCCGCTGGCCCGCCAGCCGGGTTCGCTGCGCGTCGCCGTGCTCGGGGATTCCATGACCGCGGGCGAGGAAGTGCCGCAGGAAAAGCGTTACCATGAGCTCTGGGAACGGTGGCTGCCCAAACGGCTGGGACGCGATGTGGAGGTGCTCAATTTCGGCGTGCGTGGATTCGGCACCTGGGAATCGTTGCAGATGTTCCACCTCAAGGCGAAAAAGTTCCAGCCGGATGTCACCGTGCTCGGCTTTTACTGGGGCAACGACGTGGAAAACAACCTGACCGCGCTTCTGGAATCGCACCCGAATCCACTCCGCAGCCAGTACGAGATTTCGCTGGGACGGCGCGCCAACGTGGCGCGGAAGGATTTCAACAAATGGCTGTGGAATCACAGCGCCGTCTATCACCTGACGCGCAAGGGATACAACCTCGTCGAAAACAACATCAAAAACTTTTTTTCAAACAACCACCAAAAACCGGTCCGGGTGGAAAAACTCTATCCTTCGAATCCACAGGAATATGAACTGACAAAACGGGCCAAACCCTTTCAGCCGCCCCCACTGGGCGAAGACCTGGAGTCTCCCTTTGACGACAAGTTTTTCTTCGACTCCGAAGGCTGGTACCTGACACGCAGACTGATCCAGAAACTGAATTACGAAGTCCGGCAGGCGGGAAGCCAGTTGGTCATCCTCCATTTCATGGACGTGGACCAGTATTATGATTATCCCCCGTTGCCGTTGAAGCAGTTCGACGCCTTCCTGAAAAAAGAAGGCATCCCCGCGCTCAACCTGCATCCCGCTTTTCAGAGACTCGACCGGGCGGCGCTTTACAAAAATGTTTTCGAAGACGACACCCACTTCAACTCCACCGGCCACCGCTTCCTGGCCCAGCACTCGATCGACTTCCTCGTCCGCCAGATCCTGGGCTCTGGGCGGGTCACCTGACCCACCCGCCTGAAGCGCCCCGCCAGTGGAACACCACGTAACCTGAAAAACCCTCGAATCGAGGTTTTTCTGCCACTGGTCGCCGCGTTGAGCCGACCCCGCGTCCGGCGGCTTGCCTTTGCCTTCGACGTTTCTCCTCAAATCCGCCGAACCCGAACCCCGCACCTCTTTAACCAGCACCGATCCCGCCTCTGATAATTTCCCTTGCCAGGGGTTATATAAAATTGTATATTACGCCTAACGATATATCCTAAAAAATATAACGAAGGCATCTCCGTTCGTAAAAGGGGAACGACTCCATGAAATCTTCTGCAATCAAAAAACGGCACGGTCTGATCCTGCTGGCTGCGTTCCTGTTGTTTTGCGGAACCGGTTCAACGGCGTGGGCGGAACGCATCCGGGTGGCGGTGGCGTCTAATTTCCACAGCCCGTTCAAAACCATAGCCGGCGCTTTTGAAAAACAAACCGGGCATGAGGTCGAGATCATCCCGGGCTCCACGGGCAAACTCTACGCCCAGATCATTCACGGCGCGCCCTTTCACCTCTTCCTGGCCGCCGACAGCAAGCGTCCAGCGTTGCTTGAAGAAAACGGAAAGATCGCTCCCGGCACCCGCGTGACTTACGCCCTGGGCCGGATCACCCTGTGGAGTCCCGATCCCGCCCGGATCCCGCAGGATGGAGCAAACGCTCTCAAGGACAAATCAATTAAGCGCCTGGCCATCGCCAACCCTAAAACCGCGCCTTACGGGCTTGCCGCCATGCAAACGCTGAAGAAGCTCGGGCTCTGGGACGCAATCCGCCCGCGCCTGATCCGGGGTGAAAACATCGGGCAGACTTTTCAGTTCGTTTCATCGCGCAATGCCGAACTGGGATTCGTCGCCCTGTCGCAGGTTCTCGATCCGGCCAACCAGCAACCGGGCTCCCGGTGGGACGTGCCCGACGAGTTTTACGATCCGCTGATGCAGGATGCGGTGATTCTAAAACAAGCGGAGTCACATTCCGCCGCCCGCTCTCTATGGAAGTTCCTGCAAGGTGAAACAGCAGGAAACCTTATCAAACAATTCGGCTACCGCTTACCCTGAGGCAAGGCTCATGTTCCGACGATCGACTTCCCCCGCATGTTGGCGTGTTCAAAATATTGTCCAATCTCTGTTTCTCGTCCTGTTGTTCTCCCCCGGCGTCCTGCAGGCTCAGGAGACTGGAAAAGAGAAGACCCCGGCGCCATCAGCGCTAAAACCTTACGTCTATAATGATCGGGGACTCGGTCCCGACCCCGCCTTCACTCTCAACAAAAGTGGCTACCTGCCGGACTGGTTTTCCCTGTCGGTCCAGCAGCGCACGCGCTACGAGACGCTCGACCGCGCTTTCCGCCGTGGCGGCGACGGCAGCGACCAGGTGATCTCCCTGCGCACGCTGGCCCAGGCCACGCTGCGCCTGCATCGGCGGTTTGCCGTTCAACTGGAAATGCAGGACTCGCGGGCGGAACTCAATGACTCCGGATCGGTGGTCAACACCACCATCGTCAACGCGGCGGAACTTCTGGAAGCCAACCTGCAATGGACGGCGGACGGTTTATTCCAGGACGGCAGTCAGAGCCTCGTGCGCGCGGGCCGCATCACCATGGACTTCGGCAGGCGGCGACTGGTGGCGCGCAACCGCTACCGCAACACCAAAAACGCTTTCACGGGAATCGACGCGCTCTGGCAGGCGCGATCCGGCGAGACCCTGCGGGCGATGTTTTCCCTGCCGGTGAACCGCGAACCGGCGGCGGCCGCGCGTCTGTTGCAAAACGATACGGCGTTCGATGAAGAAACCTTCGACCGCATGCTCTGGGGCCTGTTCGCCGCCTCGCCTCATCTGCCGTGGGACGGCAAGGGCGAGGTCTACCTGTTCGGCTATCATGAAGACGACAGCCCGGCACTCGCCACCAACAACCGGCAACTGTTCACGCCCGGCTTCCGTCTTTATCGCCCCAGCCGTGCCGGCGGATTCGACTACGAATGGGAAAGCGCTTTCCAGTTCGGCACGTCACGCGCCACCACCGCGCCCACGGACACGCGGGATCTGGATCACTTCGCCTATTTCCACCACGCCGAAGTGGGCTACACGTTTGATCGGGCGTGGACGCCCCGGCTGATCCTGCAATACGACCACGCCAGCGGCGACGCCCGGCCGGACGATGGAACGAATGGCAGCTTCTTCTCCCTGTTCGGCGCCAGCGTGTTCGACTACGGCCCCACCAGCATGCACCGTCCCTTCACCCGTTCGAACATCTCCGGCCCCGGCGTGAAGTTTTCATTCAAACCGCATCGCACGCTCAAGGCCACGGTGCACTACCGCGCCTTTTGGCTGGCGTCCGACACCGCAGTCTGGGCGGGCAACTCCGGCCTGCGCGATGCCAGCGGCGCGTCGGGCTCCTTCCTCGGGCAACTGGTGTACCTTTCCGGTTCCTGGCAGGCAACCTCGAATATCTGGCTGGAAGGCGGCGTGGCGCATCGCCTCGACGGCGATTTCCAGGACACGGTTCCCAACGGTCCGCGCCAGGGCGACAGCACCTACTCCTACATCGCGGTCACGCTTTCTTTTTGATCCTCTATTCAAGCACCTCTCAAAACACACAGCGACGGCAGGTCCGGCTTTCCAGGCCTGGAATTGCCAAAAAAATATGAAGTATTAGAGGTCCTATTAATTGTCAGGCGGCGCGGGTTGTGTTACCTCTAATTAATAGCCTGCGCCTTCTTATTTTCCGTTTTCGGGAACCCGTATGGATCGCGATGGACTGGAACCGCTGAAAGCACGTATCGAACATCTCGAATCAATGGTCCGCGACCTCAACCGGGAGGTCGCCGATCTCAAAACGCAGTTGCGCGATTCCAGCCCCGAACCGGCGCCACCCCCGCCCCCCCGGCAACCGGTTGTACCTGAAACGGATCTCGATTTTTCCGACTCCATTCCCTGGTACGAACAGACACCGGAAAAGAAGCCGCCCAAAAAACCTCCACGCCGGCCTTACATCCCGCAACTGGACACACCCAAAGATACTCGGGCGACAGAGCCCGCCGACTCTCCGATGGACACAGGCGAGACCTGGCTGAGCCGCATCGGCATCGGCCTGCTGCTTCTCGGCGTCGTCTTCCTCGTCAAATATTCCATCGACCGCGGCTGGATCACCCCCGCCATACGCCTCCTGATGGGCGCGGCGGTCGGCGGCACGCTCGTCGCCATCGGCCACCGCAAACGCGAATCTCGCGCGCTCCAGAGCCAGATCCTGCAGGGCGGAGGCATCGCCGCCTTCTACATCGTCGGTTTTGCCGCCTACCAGATGTACGGTCTCCTGCCACATCCGGTGGCGTTCCTCTATATGGCAGCGGTCACCGCCGGCGGCATCGTGCTGTCGTTGCGGCAGGAATTCGCCTCTCTTTCAACCGTCGCCCTACTCGGCGGCCTGGCGACGCCGTTTCTCCTCCGCAGCGGCTCCGGAAACATCACGGGACTCGAAGCCTACACCTGCCTGCTGCTCGCAGGCGCGTGGGCGATTTTTCTGCTCAAAGGCTGGCCGTCGCTTTTCTATGCGTCCTTCATCGGCGGATGGGGAGTGCACTTCGTGGCGCTGGACGCGTTGCCCACGGGTTTTTCACGCTCCCTGAACCATCGCATCGCCCTGCAGGCGGGGCTCGTCCTGACCTGGCTGGGATTCTGGTGGACAGCGCAATTGCGCTACACAAGGGAAGACGCGCCAGCGGCACCGCTCTCGCGATCGCGTGAAGGAAACGAAGAAGAGTCGCCTTCCCCGTTTTCCTGGGACGAGGTCGTCGCGCACCTGCCCATCGCCACGCTTGGCAGCGCCCTCGTCGCGTTCTTTTTGTCCACGCAGGTGTGGCGGTTGGATGAAACCACCTGGGGCTTCTTCCTGCTGGGAGGGGCGGCAGCCTATGGCGCGGCGGCGCGCTTTTTCATGCATGAGATGCCAACGCTGGGCTGGCTCAACACAGTGGCCGCCACGGTTCTGGCGACCCTGTCGTTCGTGTACCTGTTCGAAGGCGACACACTCATCTTCACCTTCGCCCTGGAGCTGGCCGCCTTGCACGCCTGCGGCAAAAAACTCAACCTCCGCTTCCTGCGCACGGCGGGCCACGTTTTGTTTTTTCTCATTGCAGTGTGGCTGGCCGCGCGGGTGGGACTCGAAAATATACGCTACCCGCGCATCCTCAACCCGCAAGCCTTGACAGACCTTGCCGTGCTCGCGCTCTTTGTCTATTCCGCGTTCTGCCTTGACGAAAAAGACAGCAGACGGGTCTACCTGCTGGCCGCATACATCGGCCTGATGGGCTGGTGGGTTCGCGAGATCGCGTCGCTCCCCAACGGCAACGGCTGGGTGTCCATCGCCTGGGGAATTCAGGGCACGGCGTTGTTCGTCGCCGGATTGCGCCGCAACGCCTCCGATCTGTTTCAGGCCGGATTTATCACGTTGCTGGTGGTGGCGGTGAAACTGCTCGCGGTCGACCTCAAACACCTCGACACGATATGGCGTATCCTGTTGTTCCTCGGTATCGGCGCCGCGTTCCTCGCACTGAGCACCAAGGTCCGTGATTTATGGAAAAGGACTTGAGATGAAAATAAAACATCTGGGCAAGGCCAACATCCTGGTGATTCTGATCACACTGGTGCTGTTCATCGCCGCGCTTTTCTCAAAAGGATTGACCCACGACCTGCTTCTGGAAACAGCCGTATTCCTGGTTTCAGTCAAACTCATCATCCTGAGCTACCGCAACAGCATGGGCGTTCAGGAAATTCAGGAAAAGCTGGATAAAATCCTGACGGAAGAAAAACACCTCGAGGCTGTTTTGATGGCCATGAAAAATCGGCCAAAGGCCAAGGCCGGCTCCTCCACTGCAGATCCGGATTCCACCGCGAAATGAATGGATCAGGAAACCACTGAATCGGGAGATGCGTTTCTCGTTTGTCGAACTTTCTGCACGCTGTACACGAACGCGGGTAGAAGCAGCAGCGTCAGAGCCGTCGAAGACAGGATACCGCCGATGACCACGGTGGCGAGAGGACGCTGCACTTCCGCTCCGGTCCCGGTCGCCAGCGCCATGGGCACGAAGCCGAGTGAAGCCACGAGCGCGGTCATCAGAATGGGACGCAGGCGCGTCTCGCAGCCCTTCAAAATCGCCTGTTTCAGGTCCATCCCCTCTTCCAGCAATTTGTTGATAAACGAGATCAGCACCAGTCCGTTCAACACGGCCACGCCGGACAGGGCGATGAACCCCACCGCCGCAGAAATCGAAAAAGGAATGCCGCGCATCCACAGAAACAGCACGCCGCCGGTGAGCGCCAGCGGCACGCCGGTGAAAATAATCAACGCCTGCGTCACCGACCGGACGGCGAAGAACAGGAAGATGAAAATCAGCGCCAGCGCAATGGGCACGACGATCTTCAACCGCTGGGCGGCTGAGATGAGGTGTTCGAACTGGCCGCCCCATGACAGCCAGTAACCGGGCGGAATGGTGACCTGCTCCGCGATCGCCTTCTGCGCCGCTTCAACAAAGGAGCCGAGGTCCTGTCCCCGCACATTGGCGGAAACGACGAGGCGCCGCTTCAGGTTTTCACGGCTGATCTGGTTGGGTCCCTTGACGATTTCAATATCCGCCACCGCGCCGAGGGGGATCGAGGTGGCGATCTCCTTGTGCGGGTTCAGCATCTGGGCGACCTGACCCACGCGGGCGGCGGCCAGCTTTTCCGGACGGGGGAGCGGCAGCCGTTTCAGATAAGGAATCCGGCTTCTCAATTCTTCCGGCAGGCGCACCACCAGTTCGAACTGCCGGTCGCCCTGGTACACCCTCCCCGCCGTGACTCCGGCCAGCGCGATCTGAATCATCTCCTGCACTTCCGAAACGTTGTATCCCAGACGGGCGAGATCGTTGCGCCGCAGCTTGAGGGTCAGCACGGGAAGTCCCGTCACCTGCTCGGGCCGGACGTCCTGCGCGCCCGGAACGCCCGACAGAACCTCCGTTATCCGGTCGCCCAGTTGCACCAGGGTGTCCAGATCGTCACCGTGAATTTTCACCGCGACATCCGCGCGCACGCCGGCGATCAGTTCATTGAACCGCATCTGGATCGGCTGTGTGAATTCGTACTTGTTGCCGGGAATGAAGCGCACCTCTTTTTCGAATTTTTCGACCAGCTCCTCGCGGCTGAGACGCGGGTTGGGCCATTCCTCCCTCGGCTTGAGCATGACAAAGGTGTCGGCCACGCTCGGCGGCATGGGATCGGTGGCGATGTCCGCCGTGCCGATCTTGGAGAACACGTAACTGATCTCGGGGAGCTTCGAAAATTCCTTTTCGAGGTGGTGCTGCATCTTCACCGCCTGGCTCAAGCTGGTCCCGGGTATGCGCAGAGCGTGCACCGCCATGTCGCGTTCGTCGAGCGTGGGCACGAACTCCTGTCCCAGATGCAGCCCGATCCACACACAAAACCCGACCAGCAATCCGGCCAAAGTGAAAACGAAAGGACGCCGCAGCAGAATCCATTGGAGGACGTTCAGGTAACCGCCCTTGACCGAATCCAGCACCGGTGTTTTATTTTCGTGCGCGCCCGCCACAACAAACTGCGCGATCATGGCGGGGATGAACGTCAGCGAAAGGAGCAGCGCGCCCGCCAGCGCGGCGAGCACGGTGAAGGCCATGGGCTGGAACATCTTGCCCTCGATACCGGTGAGGGTCAGGATGGGCAGGTACACGACCATGATGATGCTGGCGCCGAAGATACTCGGGCGAACCACTTCGCGGGAAGCCTGGCGGACGATGGTGTCCCGCGCCGCGCGATCGAGCGGCTGGCCCGTTCTTTTGCGCTCCTCTTCGAGCCGGCGCAGGCAGTTTTCCACGATGATGACGGCGCTGTCGACAATGATGCCGAAATCGATCGCGCCCAGGCTGAGCAGGTTGCCGCTCACCTGGTTCTCGACCATGCCGGTGACCGCCAGAAGCATCGACAGGGGAATCACCAGGGCCGTGATGAGAGCGGCGCGAAAATTTTTCAGCAGGAGAAACAGCACGACGATGACAAACAACGCGCCTTCAAGCAGGTTATTGCGCACGGTGGTCAGCGTGGCGTTGACCAGCTTGGTGCGGTCGTACATGGTTTTCGTTTCCATGCCGGGAGGCAGGGTCTTGTTGATTTCTTCCAGTTTTTGCGCGACCCGGCGGGAGACGATGCGGCTGTTTTCTCCTTTCAGCATGAACACCGTGCCCATGACGACCTCGTCACCGTTGTGGGTGCCCGCACCGGTTCTGAGTTCCTTGCCCAGCTTCACCTCGGCTACGTCGTGGATGTGGATGGGATTGCCGCGAAAGCTTCCCAGGGTGATCTGCTCGATGTCCTCAATACTCTTGACCTGGCCCGGAGCGCGGATGAGGTATTGTTCGCCTTGATGCTCGAGATAACCCGCGCCGATGTTTTCATTGTTTTTCATCAACGCCTGCACCACGTCGCGGAATGAAACCTGATACGCCATCAATTTCGCCGGGTCGGGCATCACATGAAACTGCTTGGTGTAGCCGCCAATGGTGTTGACCTCGACCACACCCGGCACGTTTCGAAGCTGCGGCCGCACGATCCAGTCCTGCGCGGTGCGCAGCTGGATGAGCGATTCCATTTCATTCTTCCGGGGGCTGAGTCCGTCCTTCCATTGAACCACCCACATGAAAATTTCTCCCAGCCCCGTGGCGATGGGACCCATGATGGGTTCCAGTCCGGTCGGCAGGCTGGCCTTGGCTTCCATGAGGCGATTGGCGATCACCTGCCGGGCGAAGTAGATATCCGTCTTGTCTTTGAAAACGAGCGTGAGCTGGGACAATCCGTAACGCGAGATCGAGCGCATTTCTTCCAGCCGGGGAAGTCCCGCGAGGACCGTTTCCAGAGGAAAGCTGATGCGCTGTTCCACTTCCAGCGGCGAGTAACCCGGCGCTTCGGTATTGATCTGCACCTGGACATTGGTGATGTCCGGCAAGGCGTCGATGGGCAGTTTCTGAAAATTGTAAACACCCAAGACCGCCAGACCCAGCGTCACCAATATGACGAAGAACCTTTGGCGGATTGAAAATTCAAGAATGCGATCGAGCATGTGATAGCCGGATTTTAATGAAACGTTGGTGAAACTCAAAAGGCCCGCTCCGATGCAGCGGGCCGGTTCTTATCAATGCGAATGGGTGGCGGCGGATTTGCCGATTTCGGCTTTGACTGAAAAACTGTTTTTTGAAACATAGGTTTCACCCGGCCGCAAACCTTTCAGGATTTCGTAAGTCTTGCCGTCGGTTTTGCCAAGCTCCACCACGCGGGCTTCATACAGGTCGCCGTATTTGACGAAGACCACGTTCCAGCCCCGCAACTCCTGAACGGCCTCCACGGGGACGGAGATGCCGACTGCGGTCTGATCCGTTAAAAGATCGACACCGACATACATTCCCGGCCGCCAGATTCGTTTGGGGTTGCCGATCACCACCCGCCCCGTCACCGTGCGCGTTTTTTCGTCGATCACCGAACCGATGTAACTGAGAACACCGGAAGCCTTCAATTCGGGATTGTCGCCCTGGATGAGGACCTTCTGCCCCAGTTTCACGGCATTCAGTTCCTTGGCGGGAATGGCGATGTTGACCCACAACTCGGACAAATCGGCCACAACAATAATGTCCACATTCGGACCGATGACCTCTCCCACCGCGAGGTGTTTCTGGATGATCTCCCCCGTCAACGGCGCGCGCAGAAGGTAATGCGTGAAAAACTGTTCGTCGCTTTCTTTCAACTTATCGACCTCGTCCACCAGCAAACCCAGGGTCAACAGTTTCTGCTTCGAGATCTGCACGTCCAGATCGGCTTTTTCATACGCGCGTTGTTTTTCCAAGAGGGCCAGTTTGCCGTCGTAGGCAATTTTTTCCCGCAGGGCATGATAATTCGCCCGCGCACTCTGATACTGTTCCTCCGCCAAAAGAAAATCCGATTCCGGAGAAATCTTGCGGGCGAACAGTTTCTTTTCCCGTTCATACACCGACCGGGTCTGTTTCATTTTGGCGAACGCCGGGACCAGACGGGCGCGGGATTCCCCCAGTACCATTTGATCCAGTTGATCGGTCAGGGAATCGAGGTCGGTGTCTTCATGCAGGAGTTCCAGCATGCGGGTGGTGTTTTTGTAGATCAGTTTTTCCCGTTCCAGGTCGAGCAGCAGAGGTTCGGTTATTTTCAAGGCTTTCAAATGGAGACTCTTCGCCTCCGCAAGCTGGCGGCTGTCCAGAAGCGCCAGCGTTTCGCCTTTTGTGACCGGGTCTCCCAGGTGAGCGTAAACTTTTCTCACCACCGCCTCCAGGCCGGGTACCACGTGCGCGGTTCGTTTTTCATCCAGCCCGACCTCTCCGTTCAGGCTCACCAGAGTCTTGAGGGAACCGGGTTTGGCTTTTGCCGTTTCGATCCCCGACAACCGCGCCATGTCTTCATTGATTTCCGCGCGCGCCTCCACCTGGGAAAATTTCCAGTTGTAGGTCCCGCCTTTCCATTCGGCACGAATGCGCACTTCAAAGGAGTGCGGTTCGCCCACTTCCTCACGGCTGCGGAACATACCGTTCGATTCGATAAAGGAAAATGTTTCTGTGTACCCACCCAGCCGTTCCAGTTCGACATGCAGTTTGATTTCGGACGACGGGATGGCCCGCCCGGTTTTATCCATCGGAAAAATGCGGAACTCCGGGCGGCCGCCGCCTTCGAACAGAGTGACCCGAACCTTGAGATCGCCCTGTAAAAAGAGATGCCCTCCTCCCGAATGGCCGTGCGAATCTCCTTTCGCGTGGTCGCCCCCACCTTGCTCTGTATTCCCGTGCCCATCCGCTGCGTGCTCGTTTTGCTGCGAGCCCGGCTTTCCGGCCAACGGATTCAGCGAATCCGGAGATTGAAGCCAAAACACAACTCCCACGAAGACCACGAGAACAGCGATCAAAATTTTCGTGTTTTTATTCACCGGGTGCCTCCCTGCCCATACCCTTGGGTTCTGTAATCCATGACGACAGCGGCTCTCCAATAAGGCGCTCGATGTCCAGCACCGCTTTGTGGTAATCCCCCAGCGCCTGCAAGTACAGGGAACGCGATTCGAACAACGTGCGTTGGCTGTCAAGCACGTCGAGCAGGCCGAACTTGCCGAACCGGTAACCTTCCTGCACCGCATCGAAAGCCGTTTGCGCGCCGGGCAGGACTTCACTTTTGAGTGCGGTCACCTGTTGATGCGCCACCGCAAGGCGGTTGTAGGTTTCCGCCAGAACGGACTGCAACCTCAATTCCACCGCCTGCCGTTCCGCCTGCGCTTTTTCCCGGCGGTGGAAAGCCTCTGCGATACCGCCCTGGTTGCGATCGAAAATATTGAGCGGAATGGTCAATCCCAGCACCAGCGTGTCGACCCCCTGCTCTTCCTTCCGCCGGTAGGCTCCCTGGAACTGAATATCCGGAATGGCTTTCGATTCCTCATAGTCGGCATTGGCCTGACGGTGGGTCATCTCCGTCGCCCAGCGCCCGAGTACGGGATTTTTCTCCAGCCGGTCGAGCAGGGCATCGTAAGGCGTCAGGGAGGTGATGGAATAAAAATCGCCCTGGACCCGGGCGAAATACGCCTTCCTCTCGCCCCAGTTACTGGAAAGACGCCGTCTGGCCGACTCCAGTTGCCGCGAAAAGTTTTCCCGGTGCATTTTTGTTTTCGCCATCGCCACTTTCGCTTTCACCTCTTCAATAGGAGAAACCTTGCCGCTTTCCACACGGCTGGAGATGGTGTCGAAATTCGAACGCGCAAGACCCAGCAGGTCTTCAGCCAGTTGCTTTTGCTCCTGAAGCCGGAGGACATCGACAAACGCCTGCCCCGTGCGCGTGAGGACATTCATTCTTTGAATCTCGTAATCCCACTCCGCAAGATCGCGCGACAGGCCGGCCACGCGTTCACGTTTGGCGATCTTCCCGCCCAGCCGGATCCACTGGTTGATCTGAACCGTCGTCTGCGTGTTACTGTAGCTCGGCCAGTTTCCCGTGCCGGCGATATCTTCGGACTGGACCTGCAGTTGCGGGTTGTCCCACAGCCCGGCCTGCAACGTGGCCGCCTCGCGCGCCCGCACTTCCAGAGAAAACGCCCGGAGCTCCGGACTTTTCAGAAGCACCTCGGCAATGACACGTTCGAAAGTCAGGTCTCCCGCGAGGCCTGCTTTACTTTCAGAGCCGGCGCCGGTTTGGGTTTGCGCCCCTGCCGGCTGCAGGAAAAGACCGAAGGCCAGCACAAGAGACACCGCGCCCCTCAGCATGATGTTCATGGATTTGTCCCTGTATTGATTTCACTCAGAGGCCGGCCACGCGTTGAGATTGGCAGACGGACCCCTAACGTTTAATCGTTCTGTACTACGTCGTGAAAACTTTTTAGAGGGAGGGCGGTCCGCGGACCGGGGGAACACGATCGAGGTAAAGGCAGGGATGGAAAAACTGCTGATGCAAGGAAGCGGGCTTGCCCGAAAATCGCAGGGCCGGTTCGGTAGAAAACAGACCCAAGTCGATCTGCGTTAACGTGAAAGCCTTGATTTTGCCGCCCGGGGCAACAAACGGGAACAGAACTTTTCCGGATTCTTCCTCCGGCGATGAATGGGTGTGCCCGGCCGGATGCGCCTCGGGATCTTCTCCCTCGGCATGAGAATGAACCAGAGACGCCAGGCTTTCCAGCTCCGGAGAATGGAAATGCCCCGCATGCTGATGCTCAAGCTCATACCCCATGTGAGCGTGCGTTTCGCTGGGATGAAAATGAATGAACGGAAGAAACAGGAGATTGAAAAGCCCGGCCAGTAAAAACAAAGTACCGGGATTCCTCCCCCTTTTTCCCAAAAGGAAATGTGAAAATAGTCTTCGCAGATTCATCATGGCAACGCTTTCAAGCGTCTCCTCTTTTGTGGTGTGACCCTAGACTACAATAAATCAATTACTTTTCAAAGCGTTTTGTTGAGTCCTGAGCAGACAGGCCACGGGAACACCCCACCCGATTCTGCAGTAAAACCCATCGCCGGAATTTTAAGTGGAAAGAAGCCGCCCTCCGCAAGGAGTCCTGATCAGACAAACAACGGGAACATGGCAAAACAACAGAACAAAAAAAATCCCCCACCGTTCACGAAGAAACAGTGGGGGATTCCTGGAAAACTGAAATCAGTTTAAGGGTTACCGTTATGGAGACTCCAGCCGGAGGCGGCGCCGAGGTTCAACACCGTCGTGACCAGATTGACGAGTGCGCCATCCTGGTAAAAAGTATTCACCTCCCCATTGCTGTCGTTGAAGATCAGAAAATCCGATTTACTGTCCTTGCCGTAAAGCCCCGCATTGACAAGTCCAAAACCCGGCGGCATATTGCCCGGGACGAAGGACGATTGATACACCAGACCGTCCATCAGCAGAGGTATCAGCGCCCCGGAGGAGGCTTGGACGGCCAGGATATCGGTTTTACTGTCCCCGTTAAAATCTCCCGTGTCTTCCACGGTAAAGCCCGTTGCCGGAGGCAAGGTGAATAACGTGACTTCGGTGACAGGCGTCGCGCCGTCCATTTCGATGGCGCGCACCTCGCCCGTGACCGTGTTGTAGGTCACCAGGTCCGATTTGCTGTCTCCCGTCAGGTCCGCCACTTCCTTCAAGGTCCAGTCATTGGGTTCATCAATAGTGATCGCCCAGATGAGCGAGGAATACGCCCCACCGCTCAGGAACACGATTCCCGTCCAACCCTGCGTGGGATGGTACACGATCATTTCCGCCAACCCGTCGCCATCGAAGTCGCCCACACCTCTCAACTCCAGACCCAGCCCCGGGTCCAGAGTGAAAGTTGGGAGATTATTCAACACCGCGGTGCCGTCCACCCACACCGTTCTGATTTCGCCCGTTGTGGTGTTGTAGAGCACGATGTCCGCCTTCAAGTCTCCGTTGACATCCCCCGTCGCGTGCACCGTCCAGCCCTGGAGCGGGTCCACCTGCAGGAGCAGGCCGTGCGACTGGTACACAGAGTTTTCCTGTAAAACCGAAACGATACTTCCATCGTCGTGCACCAGCAGAAGGTCCGAATCGCCGTCGCCATCAAAATCGTTGCGAACGGCACCTCCCAACACGGTGAGGTTCACATCGCGCGTGGTGTCCCCCAGGCCATTGGTGAGGTTGCTGAAGGCAACCGTTTGCGAATAGAACCCCGGGCTCAGGTTGTTCACCGCTTGCGCAAGGGTGACGTCCACCGTTGTGCTGGCCCCCCCGGCGAGGGTTCCGCCCCCATGGTCCACAACCGTGACCAGCGGCAGGAAAAACAGGATCGCCGATTGACTGGAGATCGCGCTGCTGTTTAAGGAATACTGGACCCCCAGGTTCGCCGGGTTGTTTTCAATCCCCACGGTCGCGGAGGCTCCGTTGTCGTAGGCAGCATTGCCGAAATCCACGTCCTGATACTGGAAGAGGATCGAATGGGTTCCCTCAAACAGGGTGACCTCGAAAGTCGCCGCTCCCGTGTCCGGGTAATGGGGAACGCCCTGCCATTCGATGGTCAGCCTCCTGTTCGGCTCCGTCCCTTCCAACAGGTAATACACCGCGCCGCCGCTTCCGGGATTGAGGTCGTCCCAGAACGGCGCGATCAGGTTGTTCGGCTGCGCCGTATTGGGGATGCCGGAGTTGGTGTAAACGGTCCCGGTTCCGCCGAACGTCAGGTATCCATTGGAAGAAACGGTGACGGTGCTCTGGCTGACGCCGTAAAAATCGAAATCGAATCCAATGGGAATGTTGACCGACGTGTCGTCCCCGGCAACCCCGGCATTGGTGCCCGTGGTGGCGTCGATCCAGTTGAAGGCGACCTGGTCATTGAAAATATAATTGGCCTGCGCCTCACCGCTCACCGAACCATTGATGACGTTTCCATTGTCGTCAGCGGCGATATCCAGCGTGACAGAGCCCGCACTTCCCGGAAACCAGCTTCCGGTGTAAGTCCCATCATTGGCCGTTCCGTCCGGGGCCGCCCCGTCATCGAGAAGACTGAACACCGCATCGCCGTTGGTGGGCGTGACCGTGACCGCCGCGCCGGTGACCGCCAGTCCGCAATCGGACAGGGAAACGACAACCACCGTACTTTGACTGAGAGGAACGGCGAATCCGGGCGCCGGTGAGGAAATCAGCATCGTGGGGTTGCCGGGAGTGCAACTCAGAGCCGTGTTGACATTCAAGCGGCCTCCGGTGACGGTCTTCCCCGACAGAGAAGCGATGGGATCGACCGAATTCAGGATCAGCGACTTCATCCCCAGCGCCGGCAGACCCGGCTGTTGCGCCCAGATCAAAGCCGCCGCTCCGGCCACGTGCGGCGTCGCCATCGAAGTGCCGTTGAACGTGCTGTAGGTGTTGCCGATGGTGGTGCTGAGAATACTGCTCCCCGGAGCGCCGAGGTCCACTGTGGTCGCCCCGAAATTTGAAAAACCGGAAAGGCCGTCGTTCCGGTCCGTCGAAGCGACGGAGATGATGGAATCCGAATCGTAACTGGAAGGATAATGCGGAGAGGCATCCGTATTCACGGAACTGTTACCCGCGGCGGCCACGAACAGGATATCCGCCGCTCCATTGGCCTCGATGGCGTCGAGCAGCCCCTGGCTGAATCCGCCGCCGCCCCAACTGTTGTTCGACAGTTTGACGTTGATGCCTGCATTTTTCAAACCCAGGATATAGTCGAGACACTCGATCGCATCGGACGTGGAACCCGATCCCCCGGCGCTCAGGAATTTGCACCCCAGAATGCGGACGTTCCAGTTGACGCCGACCACGCCGACACCGTTGTTGCCCACTGCGCCGATGGTGCCGGAAACATGCGTTCCATGATTGTGATCGTCCATCGGGTCACTGTCATTGTTGACCGCATCGATGCCGTGGATGTCGTCGACGTATCCATTCCCATCATCGTCGATGCCGTTGCCGGGAATTTCACCGGGATTGCTCCAGATATTGGCCGCCAAGTCCACATGGTTGTAGTCCACGCCAGTATCGATCACGGCGACCACAACCGCCGGATTTCCTGTATTCGCGTCCCAGGCCTCGGGCGCGTCGATATCCGCATCCACGGTCCCGCCGCTCTGCCCGATATTGTGCAACCCCCACAGGCTGGAAAAAGAAGGATCGTTGGGCGTCAGGTCCGCGTGCTGCGTGTAATCCGGTTCGGCGTATTCGACAAAATCCAGTTGATTGAGTTCATCCAGGATTTTATCAAGCGCCTTGCCTTTGTTCGTGACGTTGAGAACTGTAATTCCCACATGGGGCATGTGCTTTGAGATGGCCGTTCCGGCGGCTGCCAGACCGGTCTCGACGGAGTTTTGAACCACGCCGTTCGCCATCGACTGCGCCGCGTTGCCCTTGAACTTCACGATGACGCGCTCGGGCGACTGCTCCGTTTGCGCCAGGCCCTTGGCCGACAAATCCTGCGATGGTTTCGCGTCCGGTGAAGCAGAAGCCGCCGCCTGCGGAGCGGAAGCTCCTTCCATCAGGGCAAAACCGTTTTCGGTGATGCCCACGCTGTAGTTCAAAGGAGAAGCACCGGTATTGGACAGGGTGTACGTCTTCGTCCCGGGTGAAAATGGACCGCCCTGGAGTCCGCTTGCGTCCAGATCCGTGCCCGGCGTAACCGACAATTCGGGTGCCTGCGCCAGCGCTTTTGCCGAATGTATGAACGGGATAAACAACAGTCCCAGTAAAATGAAAACCCGCATACCGATCCTTTTGATTTGATTTTCAGAGTCGTTTTTCATCTTCTTCCCTGTCCGAAATAGAGGTTTTGAAAATCAGGTGATCTGCCCACGCCACGAATACTTTCCCATCGCCGAATCCACAGGCCAAACTTCAACTTCAGAAGAACGGGAACGATCCTTTGCAACCGGATGATTTTTAGCCCAAAAAAGCATGAATTTTCGTATTATCAAAATGACCCTACACTTTATTTCGCCTCTGTCAATTTGAAATTGATGAGGCGCCGTTTACTCATTTTCTCTTAATAATTTACAAACCCAGACTGGCAGCGCATCGTTGCGCCAATGGCGTGCCGGTCAGTCCCAACGCGTTGCCCGTCAGGGAGCCAACCTGCTCTATCTCAAGACAAACCGGGAGTTACCGGAACAAAAAATATAGAGCTATCAAAGGCCTGTTAGTTTTAGAAAGCGGCAGGGATTTTTTCGGGTTGGATTTTTTTTCCCGCTAGCCAGGTTTCGGCAACGAAGTTGTCGCCGAAATAATAAAACAGGTCGCGGTAGTCACCGGTCCTGAGCACGGCGAAATCGGCGCGCTGTCCGGGGAGCAGGCCGCCGTAATCCTTTTCGCCACCCAGGGCCTTGGCCGCGCCATGAGTGGCGGCGATGAGCGCCCGGTCCGGCGGCAGACGGTACAACGACAGCGCCAGATTCAACACCGTCTGCATATTATAGGAAGGACAACTCCCCGGATTGCAATCGGTGGCCAGCGCAATGTTCACGCCCGCCTCCAGCATCTTCCCGACCGGCGGCAGTTTCTCTCCGCCCAAAAAACAGGTGACCCCCGGCATCAACACCGCCGTGCAGCCTGTCTTCGCCATGGCGCGGATCTCTTTCGCAGAGGCGTATTCCAGATGGTCGCACGACAGAGCACCAAGCCGCGCCGCCTGAAAAGCGCCACCCTGATGCGACAATTCCTCCACATGCGCCCTGAGTTGGCGAAACCCCAGTTCCTTGGCCCGCACGAAAAGCCCCACCATTTGATCAACGGAGAACACTCCACGCTCGCAGAAAATATCCACGCCGTCCGCCAACGGCAAAAACTCCGGCAGGTGATCCATCACGAATTGAAAATAAGCGTCCACCGTTTCGCCTTTGGGAATCGCGTGCGCGCCCAGGTAGGTGAGGATGACCGGAACGTTTAAGGATTCGCGCAGACGCCGGCCGACACGCAGCATCTTCATCTCGGTCTTCAGGTCGAGACCGTAACCGGATTTGATCTCGAAGGCGGTGGTGCCGAGCGTCATCATCCGCCGCATCCGCCGGCGTGCCGATTCAAACAACGCGTCTTCCGTTTCCCGGCGCGTCGCTTTGACGGTGCTGAGAATACCGCCGCCCTGCTGCAGAATTTCAAGATAGGAAGCGCCATCCAGGCGCTGTTCCATTTCATCCTTGCGGGTGCCGCCGTACACAAGATGCGTGTGGCAATCGACAAACCCGGGAATCACGGCTTTGCCCTTGAGGTCCACCGTTATCGAAACATCCCGGGTGCTGATTTTTGAATCTGCCACCACCTTCTCGACGCGGCCATCCCGCACCAGCAGAGCGCAGCCCTTCCTTATGGCAAGGCGCGGCGGCGGTCCGGGGCGGATCTGGATCAACGCGCCGATGTTGCGAAAACAGATGAGCGGTTTCATGCGTTCAGCCATCGTCGTTCATTTGGGTAAGGGAACCTTCTTTTTCTTCGCCACTTTCTTTGCCAGATCGTAACCCGCGTCCACATGCCGGGCGACGCCCAGACCGGGGTCGTTGGTCAGCACGCGCTCCAGCCGGTCGGCCTTTTTCTTCGTGCCATCGGCCACGACGACCATGCCCGCGTGCAGCGAATTACCGATACCCACGCCACCGCCGTGATGAAAACTGATCCAGCTTGCGCCGGAGATTCCGTTGATGGCGAAATTGAGCAGCGGCCAGTCCGCCACCGCATCGCTTCCGTCGAGCATGCCTTCGGTTTCCCGGTTGGGTGAAGCCACACTGCCGCAGTCCAGATGATCGCGCCCGATGACGATCGGCGCGGCCACCTTGCCGGTTTTCACCAGCCGGTTCATCACCGCGCCCATCCGCGCGCGCTCTTCATAACCCAGCCAGCAGACGCGCGTCGGCAAACCGAGTATGGGCACCTGCTTTTGTGCTTTTTCAATCCAGCGCCGGAGGGCGATTTTTTCCGGAAACGTTTTGAGCACCGCCTCGTCCACCGTCCACAGGTCTTTCTTCCGGCCGGACAACAGGGCCCAGCGGAAAGGACCCTGTCCTTCGCAGAACAGCGGGCGCACATAGGCCAGAACGAATCCGGGATAGATAAAGGAACCGTCCGCCTTGCGCACGTTCAGACCGCCAAGCTCCGCCTGGCCGCGCAGATTGTTGCCGTAGTCGAACACCACCGCGCCTTCCTCCTGCATCTGGATCATCGCCCGCGTGTGCTCGACGGTGGTGGCGAGCGAACGCTTGCGGTATTCCTCCGGCTGCTTCGCTTTCAACTTCATTAGCGAATCGTAACTTCCGCCTTCCGGCACGTAGTCCATGAGATCGTGCGCCGGGGTCTGGTCGGATACGATGTCGGGAATGCGCCGCCGCTTCAACAGGTCCTTCAGTGCCGTGGCCCCGTTGGCGAGGAGGCCGACGCTCACCGGTTGGTTGTCCTTTAGAGCGGAATCGATCCATTCAAGCGCCTCATCCATCGATTCCGTGGCGCGATCCAGATAGCCTTCCTTGAGACGCCGTTGCAGCTGAGTCGGGTCGACCTCGGCGACGAGGACGCTCGCCTCGTTCATCGTCCCCGCAAGCGGTTGCGCCCCGCCCATGTTGCCCAGGCCGGAGGTGAAAATCCATTTCCCCGCCAGGCTGTGCGCGTTGAAACTCATGGACGCGCAGGCGCCGTAGGTCTCATAAGTCCCTTGCAGAATGCCCTGCGTGCCGATGTAGATCCAGCTTCCCGCCGTCATCTGACCGTACATCATCAGTCCCATGCGGTCCAGTTGATCGAAGTGCTCGGGCGTGGCGTAGGCGGGTACGAGGTTGGAATTGGCGATGACGACGCGCGGCGCTTCCGGATGCGTTTTGGCGATGTAGACCGGTTTGCCTGACTGGATGCACAACGTCTGGTCGGGTTTTAGACGTTTCAATTCGTGGACGATGCGGTGGTACTCGGTCCAGTTGCGGGCCGCCCTCCCGCTGCCGCCGTAAACGATCAACTGTTTCCAGTGGAGCGCCACGCGGTCGTCGAGGTTGTTCTGCAACATCCTCAGCGCCGCTTCCGTATCCCAGTCGCAACAGCTCAATTTGAGCGAGGTTCCCGCCCGGGGCGAACGCTTCGGACAACGGTCCATGGCCATGGGGCGGGTGGCGGGGATTTTTCGTTTCATGGTCGACCCTCCTTTCTCGCGGCGACCCCCAGGCAGAAATGGTAAAAGAGACCGGCGGCCAGCCTGCCCGTACGCTCTTCTTCTATTAAAGGATTGTATTCCGACAGATCAAAAAGGAAAACCACGGGATGACGCCCCGCCGTTTCGGCGATCTTCATCGCATCGCGGGCGCTCAGTCCCAGAACGCCAGGACAGGAAACGCCGGGAGCGTGTGCGGCCGCCACCGAATCGAGGTCAAAACTGACGAACAGGGCATCGCAGCGGCTGCCCAGTTCTTCCAATGCGGAATCGAATGACGCCGCCGGACCCATCTTTTGCATCTCGTTCAGCCAGACGATGCGGCCGTTACGCTGCCGCACAAAATTTGCGTGCTCGCGGCTGCACTGGCTGCCCTGGGCGGCGAATTCAATGAAACGGTCAGCGAAAAAACGCGAGTCTTCTAGCAACAGGCGAAACGGCGAACCGCTGTGCGCCTGTCCCGAATTGAGAGGACGCACATCGAGATGGGCGTCGATGTTGATGACCCCGACCTGTTGCCCGGAACGAGTTTCGATCAGCGCACGGGCATTGGGGTAAGACTGATCATTGCCGCCGCCTATAACGAAGGGAATGCCTCCCGCCTGCAGAACAACCGCTACTTTGCCGGTGAGATGTGTGTGGGCTTCTTCAAGCGACAGGCCGGGAGGGACATCGCCCGCGTCCGAAACTTTCAGGGAGGTGAGATCGGTTTCAACTTCCGGATTGTGCAGGGAGCCGAAGCGCTTGAGCCAGGCGCGAAATTTTTCCGGCCCAAGGTGGGCTCCCGGGCGTCCGCCGTTGCGGGCCACGCCTTCATCATAGGGGAATCCCAGCACGACCACATCGCCGGATTCGCCCGATTGCATGATGTCTGCCAGTTTGACGTCGCCCATACCGGAACCCCTGTTTTGTTTGGGCGGAAGGGCTGCCCTTGCGGCGGGTCCCTTTCCTTATTCCCTTGAGAACAGGTTCTCTCTTATGGAACTCCAGGTCCAGAAATTTTTCACCAGCCCCGGTAACACAACCTTGTCCTGAGGAATATTGAAGGCTCTGCAGAATGTATGTGGGTGAAAACTCAAGGGGGATAAATCCGGTGAACGCTGCGGATGTCGTTCAAGACGGTTCCTTTTTTCTGCGCGTAAATTTTCCAGCGCCGGTTGCGCCGCACCCCGATTATCGCCACCCGCCGGTCTTCCAGACCATTGGCGTCGCGGTGGTCATACCGGCCGCGACCGTACACCGCCAGATAGTTCTGGCCAAGCAAATGGTTGTGCAACTGCACCCCGGTCTGGTGATTTTGAGCGTTCGGCTGTAGATGCGCCACCTTGATATCACCGGGATTTGGACCATTCGCCACCATCACGGCGCAACCGGTCAATTGAACCGTGATCATTAAATTGGGACCTCCATTGCGTGGAAGCACGCACCAACTCGGCGCTACGTTCGAAACAACGGCGGCCACCCGGTAAACGGAGATTTGATGCCCCACCGGCAGGCCGAGATTGGTCAAATTGAAATTGAACGACTCCGCCGCATGCATGTGCTTGGTCCGCAAAATTTTCCCCGGCCTCAGGCCCGCATTGCCGTTGGTCACGAAACAACGGTTGGTGATGCCGGAGTTTCCCAGCGTACCGTCATCGCCAATATTGATGGGGTATTTGCGCAGGGTCTTGCGGGTGTTGTTGAGCAGGTCCTGAACAAACACGGTAGGGCGGGTCAGCGTTCCATTGTTGTAGGCGTTTGCAAAGATGGCGGGATCAACCATGAGACACTCAGGGGAAGGCGGGTTTGCAGAAGGAAAACGAATTCCCGTATTCAGAAAATCAGACTTCCGCTATCCTAACACATAAAGAGGAAAATCACTGAAAATGAAATTCTTAAAGACATCGAAGCATGGAGGCGTTGAAGCCTAATCCAAAAACCTGGCTGGAGAGGGAGCCGTGGCAACCCGCCCGATTCTGCGGTAAAACCCAATGAAGAAATTCACAATGCCAAAAAACTGTCCCTCCGGCAAGGAGCCGTTGGGCGCGGGGCCGGCAACACGGCCCGCCGATCGATTCTGCAGATAGAGCGCGCGAGATTATTTACGTTGCTAAGAAACTACTCCACCGAAAGGTGGTGGAGGCGGGGGGAATCGAACCCCCGTCCGAAAGTCGTCAACAGAAGGCTTCTACATGTTTAGTCTATGTTCTGGATCTCACCGGCACTAACTCCCACAGACAGGATTCCATGCCGGCCAGTTTCCTAAGTTCTCACCCCGCGATCCGGAAACGGAAACCGCGCGGCCAGTCCACTTAGCTGACGTCCGCATCCCCCCCGTGGACGGGAGAGGAGAAGACGGTAACTGGCTTAAGGGTTAGTTAAGCAGCTACAGCGATTTCATAATCGTTGGCGATTATGGAATAGTGCCGTTTTTTAACGGGCCAACGGCGTCCCGTACATGCCACCTTCGTCTCATTACTCCCGTCGAACCCTGATCGCCCCCAACAAATATCTGATGGAGTGGGAAAGAGACTGCTCTTAAATCAAACTTGACTGCTTCTAGGATAACACATTCCAGGCCAAAAAACGCCGGGGAACCGTCACCGGCACACCGTTCCCAACCACGCTGTATCGCATGGAATCTTAAAATCCGGTTTTCCGCGAATTGAAAACTGGTGAGGCAGGGGAAATAATTCTATAATGCGTGGGCTTTGTCAGCTTCAGGAAGAACGGTGACGTTCGACGTCTTCCGCTTCGGTCTTCAGGCTGTCCTTGTAGTCCCGAATCTGGGTCTCAATCTTCTCGCGGCAGCGCTTGGCGCCGCACTGCCCGGTGCCCACACGGATCTGACGGCGCAGGGCCTCAAAGGAGAGGCATCCTCCACGTATCGCCTTCAAAATGGTTCCACCCGTCACGCTTCGGCAGATACAAACCTTTTTGAAGTGATCTATGAGCTGGCTTTGTGTCGACACGGCGTCCCTTTACGCACGAATTGGCATGTTAACCGTTTATATACTATAACTTAAAGGCCGTGAAGGTACAACTCCATTCCGCTGACGCAAAGCGACTCGGCCTGTCCGCCCTGTCCGGGCTGCTTTTAGCGTTTTCATTTCCCCGGTTCGACTGGGCCCCGCTGGCCCTGTTCGCCCTCATCCCGCTGTATTTCGCCATCCATCCCCTGGGCCCTAAAAAGGCGGCGTTACAAGGGTTTACGGCCGGGATCGTGTTTTACTCCGTGGCCCTGAGCTGGGTCGTCAACACCATGGTCGACTACGGTCACCTGCCGCTGCCCGTGGCCTGGGCGGTTTTGCTCCTGCTGGTGGCTTACCTCTCGGCATACCTGGCCCTGTTCTGCGGGCTGGCCAAATACCTGACGCGCGGCAACCCGGCGTTCTTTTTTCTCCTGACCCCCGTCCTGTGGACCGGACTCGAATACCTGCGCTCCACGCCCGAAGTGCTCGGCTTTTCCTGGCTCAGCCTCGGTTACTCGCAATACTCCAAACCGGAACTCATCCAGATCGCCGAATTCACCGGCGTGTACGGCGTCACCGCGCTGATCGTGCTCGTCAACTCCGGCCTGTTCTACGCCTGTCATCCGGAAATCACCCATCATTCCCGCTTCGCCCGCCTGCGCTGGCCCGTTGCGGGAGCCACGCTTACGGTGCTCCTCGCCTGCTGGGGGTATGGCAACTTCACGCTGAAACAATACGCCGAAGCCTCGAACCAGGCCGGTGCTCCACTTAAAGTCTCGCTTTTGCAAGGCAACATCAAACAGGAGATGAAATGGGACCCGCGGCACAGCGGCGAGGTCCTCCAACGCTATTTCAATCTGGCGGAAAAAGCGGCGCAGGCCAAGCCGGACCTCATCGTCTGGCCCGAAGCGGCGACGCCGTTCTATTTCGGCATCGAACCGGAAGGCACAACACGCGTGCTCAACCACGTTGCACATACCGGCGTTCCGGTACTCATCGGCGCCCCGTCGGCCATCCGCACCGAAAATGCCGCAGGAAAACGCGAGGTTCTCTACTACAACAGCGCCTACTTCATCGACGCCACCGGCATGCCGAAAGGGCGGTACGACAAGATTCACCTCGTGCCGTTCGGCGAATTCGTACCGTTTCGTAAAATTTTGTTCTTTGTGGAAAAGATGGTGATGGCGATCGGTGATTTCCAGCGCGGCGACGCCTACGATGTCTTCGAAGTCAAAGGCCAGCCCTTCGGCGTCAACATCTGCTACGAAATCATTTTCCCCGATCTTGTGCGCCAGCCGGTGAAAAACGGCGCGCGTTTCCTGGTCAACATCACCAACGACGCCTGGTTCGGCAAGAGCGCCGCCTCGTACCAGCACATCGCCATCGCCGCCCTGCGCGCGGTCGAAAACCGCGTGCCCATCGTCCGCGCCGCCAACACCGGCATCACCGGCATTATCACCGCCGACGGAACCATCCACCAGCCGACGGAACTGTTCACCAGCGCCGTGGTCACCGGCGACATCCACCCGCGTTCGGGCGGCCCCACATTTTACACTTCACTTGGCGACGTCTTCAGCTGGTTCTGCCTGGCGCTCACCTTTATTCTCGCCTTCCTTTCGCGCATGCAACTGGCGGCAAAAAAGGACCTGCTTCCCACTCCATCGGAAAATAAAACGCAGGAGTAATTTAAAACCTCGCAAATTTTATCCTGTCATTCTGAGGGTCGAAGACCCAATAAATCTCGATTTTGCTTTAAAGATTTGTGTTTAGCCTTTCCGCCGTCACATTGAGCCGAGCCTGTCCGGAGCATAGCCGGAGGAAAATGCGACAGCGAAAACCGGGTCGCCTCCTTTCGACAAGCTCAAAGTGACAACCCAAAAGCATTGCCGCCTAACAACTCAAACATGTCATTCTGAGTGGAGCGTCAGCGGAGCTGAAGAATCTCGCCTTTGCTTTTGACTTTGGCTTTTTGTCGGCCCAGCGCCGAACAGTCGCCCTTGCTTTTAACTTTTGGTTTGCGCCTTTTCCCCTCCCTATTCGAGGTCATCCCACTCTTGCGAGCGGCCAGGCGTGAACGGCGAGGGTGTGGGAATAGTGCAGGATCGCGTGTGCGGAAGAAAGGGCCAGCCCCAAAGACGAGGCGAGAGAACACGCGGTGATGTCGGCTTTCGCCGGCTGCAGAGGCCAGGGATCGTGATGCACATCGCAACGGAACAATCGCTTTCGCCGGTCTTCGGCATAAAAACAGTAACGCTCGGTCAACCAGTGATCCAATGATCCCGGCTGCGCCAACTGAACATCGCCCACAGGACGGTACCTGATTTTCAACTCCACCGGCGGCGCGCCGCTGTGCGTGCGTTTCGACCGGAACACAACACCACCTGCTTTTTCATTCAGACTCATACGCGCGTCGAAATAGGGCAGATGGAACAGGCCACGCGCCAGCCGTACGGAGATGGGATTTCCCGCGTCCAGACTGAAAAACCACACGCCCGGTTTGCCATCCCGTATGACATAGGTGCGCACGTTGAGTTCAGGAAAATACGACAGCCAGGGCAGGGCGGGCAGACAGGCCGGACGCGTTCCCGCCATGCGGAAGGGCACGACACCGATCCACGCCTTCCCATCAAACGTGTCGAGTTGCAGTGACGCGGGAATCAACTGGCGCATGGTATCGGCATCAACCGCCCAGTGGGCGAACAACAACCGCTCCCAGCGCATGGTCATCACCCACGCCGATTCCGGCAGCGGCCAGGGACGGTGTTGTGTGTTGAACGGGGTCATAGAAAAACGAAAAGTTTTTCAAAGAAAAATCTGAATTTCCCCCAGCCTCCTTTACAAGGAGAGCTTTGCATAATCCTGAAAAACCTTCAAGGCGAGATACTTCGCGGAGCCTGTCCTGAGCGAAGCCGAAGGGCTCAGTATGACGTGACGATGTTTTATTGTCATTCTGAGGGCCCTTAAGCCCGAAGAATCTCGCCTTGGATATTCCCTTTTGACTTTTACAAAACTCTCCTTGCCAAGAGAGAAGCGAAGCAGGGGGATTTCATATTTTTCAAAATCAAGGCAGCCAGGGTTGCCTTTCGATAGTCGTCTACGACTAACGTGACTTTAGCTGTCTAATCTTTCCTTTTAAATCATCCAGTATCGCCAGCGCCAGGGCGCGGTTGCCGTCGGGGTTCCAGTGCATGTCGCCGCGCGGGAAGTAAAGTTTCTTCCCTTCCGTGATCCGCCGCTGCCGCATGCCCGGCGTGGGATCGAAACACGCCAGCCCCTCCTTCTCACAAAACTGCATGATCCGGCGGTTGGGTTTTTCGAGATCAAAGCATTCGGGCTTCAGCATGTATTCCTTGATCGCCGCCTGCCAGTCTTCCGCCTGCACCTGGAACCGCTGCGGGAAAACAACAAACCACACCGGCACGTTTTTCTTTTTCAATTCTTCGCTGTATTGCCGGATCAGATTGAATAAATCCTCATAAGCCTTTTCCACTTCCGCTGGAGGATTTTTCAAAAACAGGCCGAGGCCGTGCAGGCCGTCCATCGCCAACGGCTCACGGTACTGCCCCATGTAGGAAGCAATAGCCCGGTTGGGCTTTAAAATCAATCGCGCCACGCGCACATGAAACCGTCCGTAGTTGGCCCACCATTTGGTGAGATTCCACCAGGTTTTTGGAATCTGGCATTCCGGCGTCAGTTTCAATTCCGACAGGCGTTTCCACATGCCGCTGACCGACGAAGTGACGGTTAGAAAATCGTTGCCGATGGTGATGCCCTGCAAAACCGCATCGGGGTGGTACGACAGCCCGGTTCGGCGCAGGTAGTTCAGTGCGCCATAGGGATCCTCCGCCAGCGCCAGCGGCATTTCCACCTTGAAGCCGAGAGCGTTGAGTTCCTTTTCCAGCAGGTAGGTGTAGGTCTGCGTCTGCCCCAGCCGGTAGCCTCCGCCAAAGGAATCACCGATGGACATCACCCTCACGGTTCCCCCGGGGGGATTGACACCGAATTCCTGCTCGTTGCGAAATCCGGCGGAGTTGGTTTTCATCATCACCGGCTTGCCGTAGAAATCGATGACCTCCTCATCGAAATCCTTTTTGAACAGACCGCCCGGATTGTAGTCCTGATCCACCGCGTCGCCGTAATCGAGGTACAGTTTCTGCGGCAGTTTTTCCATGAGGCGCAAAACGCCTTCGGTGATGAGCAGGCAAACGAACACCGCCAGGGAAACGGTGATGAGAGCGAAGGCGCGCTCGCGGCTTTTTGTTTTCATGCAAACAAAGATGAAGGGAACGGATCAGCCTTCCACAAGGCTGTTGAGGACAAGCTCGACGGTGGAATCACCGGCCTGGACCGAAACGCG
>JAGQJZ010000098.1:9983-13042 GCA_020430445.1 Nitrospina sp. | reverse complement strand
TGGGGGTGGAGCGCCGCAGCATGGTGATCACGGAAGAAGAGAAACGCAACACGGCCTATCATGAAGCCGGACATGCCCTGGTGGCCTACAAGCTGCCGGGGACCGATCCCCTGCACAAGGTCACCATCATCCCGCGTGGCCGGGCGCTGGGGGTCACCATGCAGTTGCCGAAAGAAGACCAGCACACTTACCTGCGCAGCTACCTGTACAACCGTCTGGCGATCCTGATGGGCGGGCGGCTGGCCGAGGAAATCTGTCTCGGGCAGATGACCACCGGCGCCGGGAACGACATCGAAGTGGCCACGGACCTGGCGCGCAAGATGGTCTGTGAATGGGGCATGAGCGACAAGATGGGCCCCATCACCTATGGCCAGAAAGAAGAGCAGGTGTTTCTCGGCAAGGAACTCGCCGCCGGAAAAAATTTCAGCGACGAGACGGCGAAACTCATCGACCTCGAGGTCAAGGGACTGGTGATGGGTGGTTACAACACCGCCAAGCAGATTCTGACCGACCACCAGGACGCGCTGGAGCGTCTGGCGCAGGCTCTGCTGGACCGGGAGACGCTGGACCTGTCGGAGATCAAGGAGATCATCGACGGCAAGTCCCCCGAAGCCGGCAACACGCCTCCCTCCGCTCCTGCGACAGAAGAAACCAGTGGAGAGAAGGGGAAAAAGATCAAAGGGATTCTCGACGGTTCCGACGGTCTTATCGGCGGCGGCATGCCCGATCCGACTCCTGCCTGATCCGAAGGTTTGAACTCATTGTTCCGCAGGCTCCAGCCTCAACGGGCTGGAGCCTTTTTCATTGACTATTTCCAACCCAATGCCTCCTGCTTTGAAAATTAAACCCGGCGAACGGCCCCGCATCATGGCCGTGCTCAACCTGACTCCCGACTCTTTTTATGGCGGCAGCCGGGTTGAAGGACTGGACGACGCCCTGCGCCGGGTCGAGGAGTTTATCGAGGAGGGGGCGGATTTTCTGGATGTGGGAGCCGAATCTTCCCGGCCGGGAGCCTTGCCGGTCGACGCCCGGGAGGAAACCGACTGTCTCGTTCCAGTTGTGGAAGCGGTGTCGAGCCGTTTTACCATTCCCATTTCGGTCGACACCTGCAAAGCCGTGGTGGCTGAGCGCGTGCTGGATGCGGGCGCGGCCCTCATCAACGATATCAGCGGCCTGCGGGACTCCGGGATGGCCGAAACTGTCGCGCGATTTGACGCCGGATTGATCGTCATGCACATGCAGGGAACGCCGACGGACATGCAGGACGATCCGCAGTACGACGATCTGTTTGGAGAGATCCTGCGGTTTCTGGGAGAAGCGGTGGAGAAGGCCCGTACAGCGGGCATCCGTCCGGAAAAGATCGCCGTGGACCCGGGCATCGGATTTGGTAAACTGCCGGAGCACAATCTGGCGCTGATCGCCGGGCTGGCCCGCTTCCGGGAACTGGGGCAGGCCGTGCTTCTGGGAGCCTCCAGAAAATCGTTCATTGGAAAAGTTCTCGACCTCCCGGTGGACGCACGTCTCGAAGGATCGCTGGCCTGCGCCCTTATGGGGATGCTGAACGGAGCCGACATCATCCGGGTGCACGACGTCGCACCCACCTTGAGAGCCCTCGAAATGGGAAGAGCCATCATGAACAGTGGGAGTGACAACGCGTGATCCGGCTGTATATCAATGTTGACCATGTCGCCACGATCCGTGAAGCCCGCAAAACCACGGAGCCGGACCCGCTGGAAGCGGCGTTGCGGGCGGAAAATGCCGGGGCTCAGGGCATCACCGTTCACCTGCGGGAAGACCGCCGGCACATTCAGGATCATGACGTCGAGCGTATCCGCCAGGCCATCAGGGGGCCGCTGAATCTCGAAATGGCGGCGATCGACGAGATGGTCGATATTGCCCATAAAACACGACCCTACCAGGTGTCCCTGGTGCCGGAGAAACGGCAGGAGATCACCACCGAGGGCGGCCTGGATGTGATCTCACAGGAAGCTCACCTGAATGAGATACGAATAAAAATGGCCGATGCGGGGATTTTGTACAGCCTGTTCGTGGACCCGGATTTCAGGCAGATCGACGCCGCGCATCGGGTCGGCGCCCGGAGCATTGAAATCAACACCGGCCGGTACAGCGAGCATCCGGACCCCGGCGAGCGGGTTGTCCAGCTTGAAAAGATAAGGGAGGCGGCGGGGCACGCGCGCGACCTCGGCCTGCGGGTGTTTGCCGGCCACGGTCTGCGGGTGGACAACGTAGAGCCCATCGCCGCCATTGGAGAGATCGAGGAACTCAACATCGGACACCACATCGTGTCCCGCTCCATCCTGGTGGGAATCGAGCAGGCCGTCCGGGACATGCAATCCGCTATCGAAAGGGGATTGGCCCGGCGGCATCCTTCATCGGTCCGTCCTTATTGACGGGCCATGGCGGTTCCTGAGATAATCCCGGACTCTTTCCCGGAGTTTCCGGCAAGGCCCGGCGGGTCGGTCCCGTTCGGTAAAACAGTTAACATCGTGGTTTTTTAGCAGGGAGGCAATGATGCCCGTCAAGGTGGCGATCAATGGTTTCGGCAGAATCGGCCGGAACGTTCTCAAGCTTATTCTGGCAGACAGTGAATGCGGCGAACTGGTTGAAGTGGTGGCGGTCAATGACCTCACGGACGCCCCGACCCTGGCGCATCTTTATAAATACGATTCCGTGCAGGGGGTCAACTCCCAGAATATTGCGGCAGAAGATGACAATCTGATCATTGACGGGAAAAAGATCAAAATCACCGCGGTCTCCGATCCGGCCCTGTGTCCCTGGGGCGTGATGAATGTCGACGTGGTCATCGAATCCACCGGCCGGTTCACCAAACGCGAGGATGCGGCCAAACATCTGCAGGCCGGGGCCAAACGGGTGATCATTTCAGCGCCGGCAACCGATCCCGATGTGACCCTGGTCCTCGGGGTCAATGACGGGGAATACAAGGCGGCTGACCACAAGATCGTCTCCAACGCTTCCTGCACCACCAACTGCCTGGCGCCCGTCGCCAAGGTTTTGAATGAGAAGCTGGGGATCCGCAA
>JAGQJZ010000098.1:0-9885 GCA_020430445.1 Nitrospina sp. | reverse complement strand
AAGGATTGATGACGACGATCCACTCGTACACCAACGACCAGCGGATTCTGGATCTGCCTCACAAGGACCTGCGCCGGGCGCGGGCGGCGGGTATGTCCATGATTCCCACGACCACCGGCGCCGCCAAGGCGGTTTCACTGGTGCTGCCGGAACTCAAGGGCAAGCTGGACGGCATGGCCATCCGGGTGCCCACGCCCAACGTGTCGCTGATCGACCTGGTGGTGGAAACGGAAAAAGAAACCACGGCGGAGGAAGTGAACACGATCTTCGAGGAAGCGGCGAACAAGGAGTTGAAAGGAATTTTGCGGATGGAGAAATTGCCGCTGGTGTCCGTCGATTTCAATGGCGACGAGGACTCCTCGATTATTGACGGCCCGTCCACCAAGGTGCTGGACAAAAACATGGTCAAGGTTCTGGCCTGGTATGACAATGAATGGGGTTATTCCACCCGGACCAAGGACCTGCTGAAATTTATCGTCAAGAAAGGGATTTGATTTCACGGCACGTCCTCTCCACACAGCAGCCGCGACGGGACGCCGGGTTCTCCCTGAGTTATGAGAAAGAAACTGATTGCCGGGAACTGGAAAATGAATTTTACCGGGCAGGAAGCCTCCCGGTACGTTGAACGCCTGATCCCGTCGCTTGCGGGTTCCCTGCAAGCGGATGTCCTGCTCGTTCCTCCTTTCACGGCGTTGTCCGTCGTTTCTGAAAAAGTCCGGGACGCGGGCCTCCTGCTTGGAGCGCAAGACCTGTATCCGGAACCGAAGGGGGCTTTCACCGGCGAAATTTCGGCGGACATGCTGAAGGATTGCGGATGCCGGTTCGTTCTGGCCGGGCATTCGGAAAGACGGCATCTGCTGGGAGAGACCGACGCGCTGGTCAATAAAAAACTGCTGGCCGGGCTGAACGCCGGGCTGGATGTGATCTTTTGCCTGGGGGAAACCGGGGAGCAGCGGGAGAAGGGGGCCACGAAGCAGGTCCTGGAATCCCAGCTCGAAAAAGGGCTCAGCGGCATCCGGCAAAGCCGGATCGAGGGACTGGTGGTGGCGTATGAACCGGTCTGGGCCATTGGCACCGGGGTCACGGCCACAACCCGCCAAGCGCAGGAGGCGCACTGTTTCATCCGCACCTGGGTGCAGGGGGCGCTGGGCCAGGAAGTCGCCGATGGACTCAGTATCCTGTACGGCGGAAGCGTCTCCCCGGAAAACGCCGCGGGGCTGCTCGCCGAGCGGGATATCGACGGACTGCTGGTGGGATCTGCGAGTTTGGACCCGGAAAAGTTTTGTGCTATTATCTCAACCGCTCAATAACCTTTAGAAACAGGAATTCATGACGACCCTGATCACCGTTTTGCATGTTATCGCCGCTTTGTTTCTTATCCTCGTTGTTCTGTTGCAGCAGGGGAAAGGAGCCTCCATGGGAGCCGCGTTCGGCGCAGGGTCCAGCCAGACCATGTTTGGCAGCAGTGGCGCGGGCAACCTCCTCACCAAACTGACTGCGGGTGCCGCCGCGCTGTTCATGATCACTTCGCTTACCCTGGCCACCCTCTCCAAAACGGAGCAAAGGGACTCGGTCATCCAACAACAGGTGGAAGAAACCGCGCCTGCTGCCGGGGAAGCCGGAGACTCCAGCCAGAGCGAGTAATCCGGAAAACAATTAGCCGACGTGGTGGAATTGGTAGACACGTGCGCTTGAGGGGCGTATGGGGCAACCCGTGGGAGTTCGACTCTCCCCGTCGGCACCACCTTCCGGTGGGGGCAATTTCTTTGCCCCGTTAATTTCCTCGATAGCGTTTTTTGCAGAATCGGAAGTGTTCTTACCGGTCCCGCGCCCCTGCGCGACCTTGCGGAGGGCCAACGTCTTGCCCCCGTAAATTTTTTTCGACGGGCTTGTCCACAGAATCACTGGTTAAAAAGCAACCGTCCCGGATATGTCATTCTGAGGCGTAGCCGAAGAATCTCGCCTTTGCTTTTGATTAGGTGGCAGAACGCCACCCCCCTACGCACCACTCGACTCCCCCAAATTTCCAGTTTCCCTAAAGCTTTTGCGGCGTGCTATCGTTAAGACAACAAGGTCTTATTTGTCAGTTCTTTCAGGTGGCCATGACAACGGGAAAAAAGGTTCTCATCACCGGCGGCGCGGGTTTCATCGGGTCCCACACCGTCGATGCCCTGCTCGAAACGGGATACGCGGTGACGGTTTACGACAACCTGTGCCCGCAGGTCCACGGTCCCGGCTGTGAACAGCCCGCATACCTCGACCCTTCGGTGGAATTCATCAAAGGAGATGTCTGTGACCGCGACAGCCTGAAAAAAGCCATCGCGGGGAAGGACATCGTCATCCACGACGCGGCGGAGGTCGGCGTGGGTCAGTCGATGTACGCCATCGACCGCTACATCAAGACTAACGTGCAGGGGACGGGAATCCTCTGGGATATTCTGGTCAACGAGAAGCACCGCGTCGAGCGCGTGCTGGTGGCGAGTTCGATGAGCCTGTACGGGGAGGGCATGTACCTGTGCCCGGACCACGGTCCGTTTTTCCCGTTTTCCCGTCCGGCGCAACAACTGGAAGCGGGACAATGGGCCATGGGCTGCACTTATTGCGGACAGAAGGCCGTCTCCCTGCCGACGAGTGAGAACAAGCCGCTGCATTGCCAGTCGGTGTACGCGCAGTCTAAGAAGGATCAGGAAGAGTACTCGCTCCTTTTGGGCAAGGCCTACCAGATCCCCACGGTGGCCTGCCGCTATTTCAACTGCTACGGCCCCCGGCAAAGCCTGAACAATCCCTACACGGGAGCGGCGGCCATCTTCTCATCCTGCATCAAGAGCGATCAGCCTCCCATGATTTATGAAGACGGACGGCAGAAGCGCGACTTCATTCACGTCCGGGATCTGGTGCGCGCCAAACTCCTCCTCATGGAGCATGCCGATGCGCCTTACCGCGTTTTCAATGTGGGAACGGGAAAGCCCAATTCCATCCTCAAGCTCGCACGCACCCTGATCCGCCTGTTTGACAAGGATCTGGAACCTTCCATTCTGCACAAATTCCGCGCCGGAGATATACGTGACTGTTACGCCGACATCTCGACCATCCAGGAGCTCGGTTTCGAGCCGCGGATCAGCCTGGAAGAAGGGTTGCGCGACCTGGTGGCCTGGGGACAGGAACAGGAGTCGTCCAACCGGGTTGAAAATGCCCATCGGGAATTGCTGGACAAGGGACTGGTGGTTTAGGGAACCCGTCGCTGTTGTCTACCCAAGACCTGCCGTTTATATTTTTTTCAGATTCAATAAAATCCGCGCCTGATAGTGATAGGAATTGATCCCCGACCCGTTGTACCGCCGGATGGCGTAGGGCCAGTCGCACTCGAAATTTTTTCGCGTCGGCACTGCCTGGTAACTTGCCTTGGCGTAATACTGCGTGGGCTTGAATACATGACGGGTTCCCGGATGCAGGCGGGTCACGCCGTCTTCGATATCCGTGCTGCCCACCTCTCTCGCGCACTGGCGGCAGTCGTTCAGGTAACGTGGATCGGCCTCGTCGTATTTACAGAAGCGCAGAGGGCCATCGCCCGCCTCCTGTTGCCGGTCGTCCGCCCGGGTGCTGCCTGTGGGACCGTTGACGAAATGGTCGAACTTGCCGCGTAATTCGTCGATGGCGTGTTTCAGGTTTTTCTTCCAGTCCTTGATGTAACTTTCGTGCTCCTTCGGCGTGGGCGGATGGTGGAACAGCGTGTACTGTCCGGCTCCGTAACCGCGGGAGGTGACGATGAATTTTTCGGACGCATTGGTGTCCAGCCCGACGATGACGAAGGTGTCGTCGTCCCCGGGGCGCGGGACGTTGAAGTGACTGAGACCTGACTCCTGCTTCAGAATGGCCATCAGAAAGGGGATGGGGACCTTTTTGCTTTTCATCGCGGCCATCTGTTGAACGAAGTCCCGGTTTTCCTGCCGGGGATCGTCCGCCCGGGGGATTTTTGGAAACTCTTCACAGTCCATCAGGTCCACCACGCAGGCGGCCAGGTTCTGGTCCAGTTCCCCGTTGATTTCCGTCACCCGCCCCTTGTTGAAATCACCTATCGCTATGGGAGCGCTGCCGTCGCTGCGCGTGCTGTCGCCGTGGTTGTGCAGAAGATCGTATTGAAGGGCCATGATGGCCTTGTGGGTGCCGCTTCCGAAGTCGCCGTCAATCCCCTTGCGGAGGTAACCCAGGGCGCGCAGGTCGTGCTGCAGGGCCCGGACCCGGTGTTCGTTGCCGGGATTGGGTCCCTTGATGAGGCGGAGTCCGTTTTTGACATAGGCGGGTTTTGGCATGTCGGGTTCCTCCATATCAATCAGTGTTCCGGGTGGTCATGAGCCCTCCGGTCGAGCAAGCCGGCCCAGTAGCGTGCCGCCTGTTGCAGTTCGCGGGCGGTCTGCCTTGCGTCCGGCGGGGAAGGGGATGCCCCATCCGCGAACGTATTATCACCGGAGAAGGGCCGGATTTCAAACTGCGAAGGGTCTTGCAGATTAACCTGCAGGGAACGTCCGTTCCGGTCGAGCCGTGCGTGGCCCTCGCGGATGGCGACGGCCTTTCTGGAATGCACGGGAAGGTCGGCCAGCAGGTCGGTCCCAAGCCCTGGAAAAGGCGGAGTGTCTCCCGCCAGGCGGAGCAGGGTGGGGAGGACGTCGACCTGACTGGCGGGGAAATACACCTTGCGTGGAACGCCGATCAGGCTTTCTGGTCCCACGAGCAGGGCTCCCGTCCACAGGTAATCGTCTGAGGGCAGCCGTTTTTCCCGCGGCCCGGGCACCGCTGTCGTCGGGATACTGTGATCGCCCAGAACGACCAGCACGAACGGCCGTTTTCTCTCTTTTAAAAATTTCCAGAACTTGCCGATCTGGAGATCGAGCAACTCGAGGGTCCGGTTGTATCGCTCGTTGGAATCCGCTGCTTGATCGATTTTAAACCGGCGGGCTTCTTCTTCCTGTTCCGGGTTGTCAAAATGCAATCCCCGGAGAGTGAAAGGAACGTGTGTGCCGGCGTTGGCGATATAGGCAAAGACCGGGGTGTCCTGCTTCGACTCATCGTGTTGCCGGATTTTACCGATCACCCGGGCGAAAAGCCCGGCGTCGCTCAGGTTGAGGTGGTGTTTGAAAATATTGCCCGGGACCTGGTAGACCAGATCGTCGTACCAGCGTTTAGCCCAACTCAGTTGATTGTCAAAATCCGGATTGACTCCCCAGAAAATCCCGGTGTGATATCCCAGTCTGCGTAAGCGGGCGGGAAGGCAATCGGGTTGCAAGTCGGTCAGTTGCACCAGGATTCTTTTATCGGGGTGCGGCCAGAGGGAACAGTGGATGGCCAGAAAACCCTCGGTGCTGGGAAACCCGTTGGCAATGAACCGGGAGAAAATGATCCCCTGTTTTGAAAGTTCGCTCAGGTTGGGAATGTGGGCGGTTTTTGCCGTATCGGAGATGAACGGCAGGTTGCGGGCCCGCAGGGATTCTACCGCCAGGATGAAAATATCCGGCCGTTGACGGGGCGAAACCAACGTGGGCGATGCGGTCTTTGCCGAGGTATTCCCGGCAAGTTGCCGAAAGGCGTTTTCCAACTGCGGTTGGTTTTGTACGGATGCCGCCGCACGTTCGGGCAAAGCAGTCCGCAGCCAGACCAGTTCCGGTGGCTGGGTGATGCCTCGCTGGAGAGTGCGGTCCAACAGGACGGGGACGATCAGAAGCGCTGCAACGGTGAGCAGTCCTCCGGTTTCCCGCAGCGTGATGCTCTGTCCGGAAGTTGGAGTCCGGCGGTAACAGAAGAACAGGAGTCCCCAGCCTATGAGCAATGAGCCTAGATCGAACGCCGTGAACAGGCGGTCCTGCGCAAGATTCAAATACACCTCCGGATGCAACAGGGAGGACAGGCCATAGGTTTTGATGAGAGGCAGGGACAGACGGCTTCCCAGGTGGTGTTGCACCAGAAAATCGACCGCGCCCAATGCCATGAGAAATCCGGACGAGAGCACTGCGGCTTTCCGAACCAGATGAGGGGGGAAAGGGTTGACCGCCCACAGCAGGGCAATCGTGAGCAATACCAGAACGCTGGTGTGATATGCCAGCGAGACCGGGATCATATTCATGGGGCCGGCGGCGGAATTTTCACTGAAATAATAATGGACGATACTGAAGGAGCGGACCGCGAGCAGGGGGGCGAGAACCAGAAACCAGGGGCGGGAAAAAAGCAGCGGACGGGAAACCGCCTTCAACGGGGATGGGTGCATTGAGGGCAGACCCGCCCCTTATCGAGGCTTCCGGGCAAAGGGATTGGCGTGCCGTTGTCCGGTACGGGGCGCGAGGTCCCAGTTTTTTTTAGGCGCCTTGTCTTCCCCGGGCTCTTCCTGTTTTTTTGCGTCGGGACTCCGCTCTTCCTGCCGGGGATCCCGAACTTTGTTTTCCGTATCGTTCATAATCCAGTATCATACCGCACATTTTCGATCAGGTCCAAGATCGCATGGTAAACTCAAGCCTCATGCTTTACCGGAATTTGAAGACAGTCAAGAGAAGTCAATGCAGCCGCAGACACTAGGCGAATTATTTGGAGACCCGGGATTCCTGGCCCTGTTTTTTTCGATCCTGCTGGTGATTGGAAATATCATGGTGGGCGTGGGCATGTTGCCGGGGGACCGGCGGCGGAAGTTTTACAAGGCCCACCGGCTGGTTTATTTTCTTGTGATGGTGACCTTCTCCGTTTACCTTTGGCTGGCTTGGCGCGAAGACAAGGCGAACCTGGTGCACTATTTTGTTTACGGCTATTTCCTGACTGCAATTCCCTTTACCCGAAGGATACACGAAACCCTGCATGCCGTACTGGCTTCCGTCGGGCTGGTCCTCTTGGTGGTCCTGGTGGCCTTTGGTATCTGACTTTCCGACGGCAGGCAGATTGAGCCCGGACATGAATTCATGACTGCAACATACGACCTGATTGTGATCGGAGGAGGGACCGCCGGATATTCCGCGGCCGTGCACGCGGCGGAGAAGGAAGGCCGGGTTCTGCTTGTGGACGCCGGGCCGCCGGGCGGCAGAGGGTTGTCCCTGGGGCCGAAGGGATTGTTGAACGCGGTCATGAATCCGGTATCGCCTGAATCTCTGAACGGCTGGAATGAAATTAAAACGCAGGGAAGGGACTGGGTGAACGGCGTTGTGCGGGAACGGACAGCGCGCCTGCAAGAAGCCGGCGTCGAGGTGGTTCAGGCAAGGGGGCGCGTGGTGTCCCCGGCAGAGGTCCAGATTCTTGAGGACTCCGGCGAGCCGCGATCGGTGGAGGGGAAGGCAGTGGTTGTCGCCACCGGTTCCCGGGTAAAATCCATTGCGTCCATGCCCTTTGACGGAGAATGGATTCAGACCAGCGAGGACATCTGGGACTGGCGGGAACTGCCTCAAAGCGTGCTGATTGCCGGCAGCCAGGCGGAGAGCCTGGAGTGGGCTTTCGTGTTGCGGCGATTGGGAGTCAAAGTGTTTTTGGTTCATGGAGAGTCGGAGTTGTTGCCCGAACTCGACCCGGACCTGCTTGAAACCTGCGAAAAGACCCTGAAAAAAGAAAAAGTCAAAATTCTTCTTAATAAAAAGATCACTTCGATTTATAAAAACAATGAAGGACTTGACGTTGCCCTGGACGGAGGCGTACGGTTTACGGTAAACCGGTTGGTGGTGTGCGGCGAGCGGGAAGTGGACCTGGAAGACAGCATTGCGGTGGCGGCTGTGCCGGACCGGGGGCAGCAGGGAGAGGTGCTGGTCGATGAAAAGCTCAAGACCACGGTAGCGGGAATTTACGCCGCCGGCAGCGTCACCGGGCACCTGCGGTGCCGTTACCGTTCGGAAGAAGAAGGACGCGTGGCCGCCGCCAATGCTCTCGGCAAAAAGAGGAGTCTGCATTCCCAGTTGGTTCCCCGGGTGCTCCAGTTTCCAGATGAGATCGCGTCGGTCGGCTGTAATCTCGAAATGGCGCACCATCTGGGCTATCGCGGGATTGAAGGACGCGGGGGCGGGGAGGGCGCAGAATCCGGCTCAAACAACGCCTCATTTTTTGTTAAACTGGTATTTGAAAAAAAGAGCCGGGAAATCATCGGCGGGCAGGCTGTTGGGCCGGGTGCCGGTGATATAATCGAGGCCGTCCGGATGGGCATGCGGAAGGGGCAGGGCATCCGTGATTTTTGCCATTTTCAAGGCGATGGAGAGCCCTTTTGGGGGGTTCTCAGGGAAGCGGCTGAAGATGGCCAGCGCAAAGTGAGCGAGTTGCGATAAATCAAGGTTTTGTCCATGCATATCTGGCCTTGACTCGGGTTTTCAATTGTGCTAAAACGCATCTCTTAAAAGTCTAAAGGGCTTTAAATCCCGGCTTTTGCGGGATTCAGGGTGGCGTATTTAACACCTTTTAAATTAAGGGTTTCATGGCTGACAGTACGGAAACAAAAAAACCGGCTCCCCCAAAGCCGGCCAAGCCGGCGAAACCGGCCGCGAAAAAGGAAGAAACCAAGTCGGCTGTGGACACTCTGTGGTCCCGCCGTGATTTCTTTTCCTATTCGGGCTGGGCCATGTTCTCGGCGGCGCTGGGGCTTTCCTCCCTATATTTCCTGAGGCTGTTGTTTCCACGGGTTCTGTTTGAACCGTCCCCGAAATTCAAGGCCGGCAATGTAGCGGATTACACAGTGGGGGAAGTGAGTACGAAATGGGTTAAAGACCAGAGGACGTGGATCGTCCGGGAAGAGGGCAAGCTGTATGCCATCTACGCCCGCTGCACCCATCTGGGCTGCACTCCGCTCTGGCTGAGAACCGAAGGCAAATACAAGTGCCCCTGTCATGGCAGTGGTTTCACCATGGACGGGATCAACTTTGAAGGGCCGGCCCCAAGGCCTCTGGAGCGCTTGAAAGTTGAAATCGGGGCAGACGGCCAGATTGTCGTCGATAAGAGTAAGAAATTTCTGTTCGAAAAAGGGGAGTGGGATAAACCCGGTTCCTTTTTGATGGCTTAACAACTCAGGAGACAAGCTTGTTGCCTGTTGGATTTCGTTTCCTGATGGAGGGTAAACACCTTGGGTAAAAAACCGCCAATTCCAGATTTTCAGGAGTTGATGGATTCCATTAAATCCGGGAAGATTGTTTCCGAAATCTCCAAAAAGGTTACGGAATCCCAGGTCTGGACATCCTCATTCCGTCACGGATACGCAGACACACCCCGCAACCGTGTTCTGCAGATCGCCAGTAACGTCTGGCTTCATCTTCATCCCGTCAAGATCCACCGGCACGCGCTCCGGGTGAAATTCACCTGGTGCATGGGCGGAATCACGTTTCTGCTGTTCCTGTCCACGGTTGTGACCGGTGTTATTCTCATGTTCTATTACCGGCCGGTGGGTGAGTACGCCTATTTCGATATGAAATACCTGCAGTACGACGTTCCGTTTGGAATGGTTGTCCGCAATATGCACCGATGGGCGGCGCACTCGATGGTCATCACAGTCTGGCTGCACATGTTCCGTGTCTTTTTGACCGGGTCCTACAAGCCGCCACGGGAATTCAACTGGGTCATCGGCGTGTTCCTGGTGACGTTCACCCTGTTGCTGAGTTTTACCGGCTATCTCTTGCCGTGGGACCAGCTGGCGATGTGGGCGGTAACCGTTGGAACCAATATGGCGCGCGCGACGCCGTTCCTGGGACATGAAGGTCCCTTCCAGGAATACGTGTTCGGCGTGTCTCCCCGATACGACGCCCGATCGGTGTTGCTGGGCGGAAGTCTCGTGGGGCCGCCGGCGTTGCTGAGGTTCTATGTGTTGCATTGCATCTTCATACCCTTGGTGGCCGGAGCTCTGATGATCGTGCACTTTTGGCGCATCAGGAAAGACGGCGGCATTTCAGG
>JAGQJZ010000097.1 GCA_020430445.1 Nitrospina sp. | reverse complement strand
GGGCGAACCCCTGAAAAAAAAGCATCGGAAGTCCGGGTCCGAAAATGGGGGGTAAATTGAGAACAACAGCAGAAGGCGGGTTTAAATTCATATAGAAAATAACGTAGGATTCGCTTTGTTTCGTGTTGCCGAAATGCTATTGACTCATGAACAGAAATTACCTAGGCTACGCTGATTGAAAGCCTTCCGGACGCGGCAGTACCGGGCGTCCTGAAGACCAGCCCCTTAAAAAAACTTTAAAGAGGATATCGGATTGTGGCGGGTGCATATGACAAATCGGTGGTTCTGAGCCTGATGGACAAGCTGTCCTTTTTTGGACAATTCACTTCCGGTGAAAAGGCGGACCTGGCCCGTTTTGAGCACAGTGTGGTGCGCGTGGAAATAGGGGATGAGATCATCATCCAGGGAGATGACGACACGTCCCTGTTTGTTCTCCTCAAGGGAGAAGCCGAAGTGACCAAGAAGGAAGCGCCGGGAACCGTTCTGGCCAAGCTGCTGCCGGGGGCGGTGCTGGGTGAAATTTCATTCATCAGTAAAAAACCCCGCGCTTCCACGGTCACCGCCTCGACCGAGGCCATGGTGCTGAAGCTGGATCAGGACATCATGGAAGAGGTGGGTCCCACGGTTCGGGACAAGATCAAGACTTATCTGCTGAATCTGCTCATCAAACGGCTGGACAACATGAACATGGCCATACTGGAGCACATGCGCTGAGGCGGGTCACTCGGCATTGCCGGTTGGCAGGGAAGCGGTGCCCACGCTGTCCTTGAAGCGCAGGTGGTATTCCCGGAGAAGTTTGCGGGCCCGGTCCTTGTTTTCGGAATCGTTTTTCTGCGAAAACAGGTTGCCGGCCTGGGTGATATAACGGATTGCCATGGGGCCGTTGTTTTTCAGGTTGTGCAACTGGGCCAGGTTGAACAGGGTTTCGGCTGAGCGCGGGTTGAGCCGTACCACTTCTTCGAAGGCGCTGATGGCCTTGTCGGTCTCCCCCTCGTGTTCGTATTGGACTCCGAGAAGGAAATGGGCCTCCGCATCGTCCGGGTTTTTTGCGATGCGGTCTTGATAGACGGGGATTGTCTTGTTTTTCAGGAAATCAAAAAAAGCCATGAAACACCCCACAGACCGGTTAAACGGTTTCCTCTTATTTAGAAGGGGAGCGTGGGGCGATCGATTCATTTTTTTGTAGGAAATGGTGACGGATTTGAAAAGAAAAGGATTTGGCATTGTACTGTTTTTGTTTGCCGTTCTGGCCGGGAGCCTGGACAGCCTGGCGGGAGAGGCCCCGACTCCGCCTGAAGGCATGGTGTACCTTCCCGGAGGCGAATTTGTCATGGGCCGTGAAGGGTCCTCGAACAAGACCCCGCACAAAGTGGTCCTGTCCCCGGTGTTCATCGGCAAACATGAAGTCACCCAGGCGGAATACGAGCGGGTGACGGGAACCAACCCGTCCGGTTTCAAGGGGGCGGACCTGCCGGTGGAGCAGGTGACCTGGTTTGAAGCCTGGACGTATTGCCGCAAAACCGGGGGACGCCTGCCGACCGAAGCGGAATGGGAATACGCCGCGCGGGGCGGCACCACGACGGATTATTTCTGGGGCGACGAGTTTGAAACCGGACGCACCTGGAATGAAGAGAATTCGCAGGAAACCACGCACCCCGTGGGGGCAAAGCCGGGCAACGGTTTTGGTTTGCACGACACCTCGGGAAATGTGTGGGAATGGGTGGCGGACTGGTACGACAAGCATTATTATGAGCGCAGTCCGCTTGAAAACCCTCCCGGGCCCGAAGCGGGAGAAGAGAAAGTGATCCGTGGCGGGTCCTGGTACTCCAGCGGCAGCCACCAGATGTCGGCCACCCGCTACTGGGCAGAGCCGGCGACACGCAATTCAAACTTCGGTTTCCGCTGTGTGAAAGACATTTCGTGATGGATGTTCAGGAGAGTTTCCAATGAATCCGAATGATATTGAATGGCTGAAATCCATGTTTGAGGAAAAAGGCCTGTTCTCAAATTTGACCCCTCAGGAAATCGGCAGCCTGATCGACCATATGGACCGGATGAATTTCGCCCCGGGCGACACCCTGGTGCAGGAAGGGGACCCCGGAGACTGGTTTTTTATCGTCCAGAAAGGAAAAGTAAAGGCCACCCAAAAAAAATGGTTGATAGGGAACAAGGAAATCGCGACACTGGGATCTAAGGACTTTTTTGGTGAAATCGCTCTTCTTTCATCCGGCAAACGCAGCGCAACGCTCACGGCGGTGGAAAATACCGTCTGCTTTTCCATGTACAAAAGCCAGTTCGCCGAATTGGTTGAAAAATGTCCTAACTTCCGCGAAGAGATGGAGCGACTGGTGGCCCAGAGGGCTGGGAATTAATTTAACGAAGTGGGTGTCTTGTGAATTTTAAAGTCACCCGGAAGGCCAGACCCCTGAACAAAACAGTTTCTCCAGAATATGTTGAACGGGTTTCACGCATCCTCCTTTCTTTTTGCCGTGGGACCTGCGGATTGTTGCCTTCCGATTCCCCTTTCCAGAAAAAATTGTCCGACCTGATCCGGGTTATAGAAAAGACCCTGGAACCGGCCCAACCGGCCGGTCTCGCCGGCGAAATCACGGATTTTTTTGAGAACAAATCCGCCGAGGACCAGTTCCGTTCCAGTGAACGGCAGGGGCTTGTCGGTATTGTGCAGGAGTTGACTCTCACACTGAAAGAGATCGGAGAACCCGCGGGCGGACTGGACGAGGCCCTCGATACTTTTGTCGGTGAGATCGACAAAGTCCACACGCTCGAGGATCTGGAAAAAATCAAAACCCAGATCAAGAAAAGCGCGCTGGGGGTGCAGTCCCGGGTCAAGGGGTTGAAAGAGGAACTGGCATCCGCCAGGGAAATGTGTGAATCGTTGCAGGGGCAACTGGAAAGAACGGAGGCGACCTCGATCATGGATTCCCTGACCCGCGTCCTCAACCGGGCCGCTTTTGACATGCGGATTCAGCAGGTGGTCAAGGACTATAAACGATTCGAGGATCCCTGCATCATGATGGTGGTCGATATCGATCATTTCAAACAGATCAACGACACGCATGGCCATCTCGCCGGAGACAAGGCCCTGACGTCCATCGCGCATACTCTCAGGCAGAATGTGAGAGAGTCCGATCAGGTGTTCCGTTACGGTGGGGAGGAGTTTGTGGTCCTTTTGCCCAAGACGGGAATGAAAGGGGCGCGGAGCATTGCTGAAAAAGTGCGCCGGCGCGTGGCGGAGATTCGCACCCATCTGGTCAATGATTTTTATGCGGACCGGGAACAGCGGGTGGAGATCACCGTCAGTATTGGACTGTCGGAACTGTCAAAGGAAGACTCTCCCGAGACCTGGTTCCAGCGGGCGGACGAAGCGCTGTACCGGGCCAAGTCCGGTGGCAGGAACCGCGTGGAGATGGAATCCACGGTCTGACTTTTCTGATTTTCACCCGGACTTGCCTTCCAGAAACTTGCGGATGGCTTCGTGTTTCCCCATGTCGGCGCTCTTGAACGCGTTCCACCCGTCCTGGGTGGTGGCGGAAGCGTCCGCCCCGGCATCGAGCAGCATCCGGACAATATTCTGATTTCCCTCATACGCAGCGCTCATCAGCGCGGTCCATCCATTGTGGGACCGCGCGTTGACATCCGCTCCCCGGTCCAGAAACAGTCTGACCATGTCCGGGCGGTTGCCGAACGCGGCGGCCATCAGCGGCGTCAGCCCCCGCTGGTCCGTTGAGTTCACCTCCAGTCCCATCTCCAGAAACAGGAAAACGATCCGCAGGTCTCCGCCGAATGCGGCGCTGTTGAATACGGAGATCCCCCGGTCTTTTTTGGGTTCCAGTTCACCCCCATGGCTCAGGCACAGGCGCACCAGGGAAAAATCGCCGCGCAGGGCCGCCGCTTTCAGCGGGGTCAGGCCTTCGTGGTCCATGGTGTTGACGCTCGCGCCGGCGGCCAGAAGCTCGCCGGAGATTTCCCGGTTCTTCATCAGAATGCTTTCGATGAGCGGCGTCCTGCCGTGACGGTCCTGTACATTGAGATCCGGATGGGAGGCGAGAAGCGTGCTGATGACGGCTGAGTGGCCGGCCACGGTTGCGGCGTGCAGGGGAGTCTGGCCTTCCTGATTGGCCTGGTTGGCATTGGCCCCGGCTTTCAGGAGAAGCTGGACGAGTTCGTTTTTGCCGCGGAAACTGGCCTCGATCAGCGGGGTCTGGCCTCTGGGATCGCGCGCGTTGACCGGAGCCTTGTGCTCCAGAAGCAGGCGTACAAGGTCCGTGTCTTCAGAGAGAATGGCGTCCAGAATCAGCGGGAACCCCTCCCGGTTGATCAGGGCGGGATTGGCGCCGTGCTCCAGGAGGAGTCCGGTCAGTTTGCGGTGCCCCCGGGAAACCGCCAGCCACAGGGCGGTGTAACCGTTTTTTTCCGTGGTGTCCACCCGGGCTCCGGCGGCGAGGAGTTGCCGGGCGATCTCCGTCCGGCCCGCCATGGCGGCCCACATCAGGCTGGTGAGGCCGTTTTTGTCGGCATGGTTCGGGTCCGCGCTGGCCTCCAGGATGCGGCTCACCAGTTCGCGGTTGCCGCCGGCGACGGCGCACATCAGGGGCGTCCGGCCTTCCTGGTCCACATGCAGCGGCTGTGCTCCTTTTTCAAGGAGCAACGAGGCCACCTCGAAATTTCCCCGCAGGGCGGAGTGCATCAGCACCGAAAACCCATCCGGGCCGTTGCTGTTGGGGTTGGCGCCGTAGTTCAGAAGGAGGCGCAGGGTCGCCGCCTGGTTTTCCTCCGCCGCGGCCAGCAGGGCGGCGTCCATCGCCGGAGCGTACTGGGCCACCCCCGTTTCCAGAAACATCTCCAGCGCGTTGGCGTAACCCTGGCGGGCGTAATCCACAAACGCGGCATGGCGCGCCTGCTGCTGTTGTTTTTTATAGGAGGCGCTCTCTCCGGGCTGGACGATCAGTTTGAAACCGACGATTCCCAGGACGAGCGCCAGCACGGCGACAAACGAGTATTTGATCACTGAAGACGAGTCTCCCATGGCTCCCCGGGGCGATTGGAAAGCACCAGTATACACCAGGCGTTGCTGTGTTAATGGGAGAAGCGTGTTATTCGGAGAAAGAGGGTTGATGGATGGGGGGAGAAAACTGTTGATACTGTGATGTCCTGATTTCGTTTTTTCGTGAAAGCAGGAACCGCTCAGCTTCGGGAACCCGGTTTTTATTGTCGTTCATGGGAATAAAAAAAAACCGGGGCCCGAAGGCCCCGGTTCCGAAAACATCAAACGGGAGGGAGGTGGCCCGTTTGAGCAAATCAATGGGAACTACTTCACGGCGAGTTCGAAGTTCTGAGCCGCATCGGCGCCGCCGGATACGGTCACTTCCTGGGTCACTTCACCCACGTACGGATGCCATGCGGTGACCTTGTACTTGCCGGCGGGAACGTTGGTCAGTTTGAACGTGCCGTCCGCGCCGGTGATTGCGTAGTACGGATTCCACACGACCCGGGCATCCGCTTCCATGTAGTTGTGCTGGTCGCACTGCAGGAAGAAATGATCGTCCTTCAGGCGCTTCAGGTTCTTGGTCACGTCCGCAACATCACCCTTGCTTGGCAGCGGCTTGTTGAACAGCGTCTTGCGGTTTGCGCCCTTTACCGCATAACCGTGCGGGTTGTGCAGGATGTTCGGGTCCTCATTCGTGATCGAAACGTTCACGAAATCCTTGGGCATCTCTTTCTTCTCAGTCTTGCGTACAACCGCGATCTTCGGGAAGATGTCGCAGGTTTTGAAATCGAAGTTCTGGCCCTTGTATTCCCACGCCTTGCCTTCCGTGATGTTTTCGATGAGCACCACGGCGCCTTCCAGCTTGCCGTCATGGGCCTTGACTTTCACGCGGGGCCGAATGCCGTCTTTGGCATCCGGGTGCGTGGAGCAGAATTCGGAGTTTTTCCCCTTGCCCAGGTCTTCCATGATCGGGGGGGGAGGATCGCCTTTCAGGTTCACCACACCGGAGATGCTGCCGCCATTGCTGACGGAACCTTCCTTATAGTCGCTTTTTGCCAGAGCATTGTTGCCCAGGGCCAGGATACCGGCCACCGTGAGGGCCATCAGTGCGAGAAGTGTTTTATTGGTCGTTTTCATGATCTGTTCTCCTTATCTTGAAGGCCGGGTGAGCGGGAGCGGTTACCAGCGTGAGTTCCCGGCCGGATTTCTGAAATGATTTCCGGTTCAGGGTTATTTCTCGTGCATGAAGTCGCTCCGGATGTATTTCACGACATTCCAGATATCCTTGTCAGACAGACTCTTCCCATGGGCCACCATGCCGGTACCCTTGGATCCGTTTTTGATGATCCAGAACATCTGCCCGGGGGACACGTCCTTCATGGTGTCCGTGCAGGTGAAGTTTCTGGGATTGGGTTTCAGGGCCTTGCCCAGCTTGCCGTTGCCGTCTCCGGCCTCGCCATGGCACATTTTGCAGGCCATGGGTTTGGAAGTCTTTTGGTACAGGGTTTTACCGGCGGCGGCGTCAGCGGAGGCGGGGATGGCCTTGCTGGCGAAGTTGGCCGGAGCCGCCTGGGTTTTCCGGGGCTGCGGACAGGTTCCGGCAGCCTGGGCTGTGGTGCTGGCGGCCAAACCTGCTACCAGGGTCAGGGCGATGATCAGTTTCCGGTTCATGGGGCCTCCTTCCTCAGGGTGAATGAGGTGTCTCGGTTGAAAAAATCGGTTCAAAAGAGTTGTCAAATCCGGGGCAATCCCTTCTACTGACTTTGTGAGCGGAATTGCCCGTTTGTTCTATTTGCAATATAGAAAATTAAAATTAAGTGCCGATTAAACGGGCATTAAGAGTTTTTAATTTCGAATTTTCAGGGGGCTTCTCATTTTCAGTATTTTTTCCGGCGGTTTGCAGTGCTTGGACGGGGTCTGCTGACAGCCTAATGTGAGTTTTAGAAGCGCCCTCCATTTATTCCGGGGACACGGAGCGTGGAAAAAAGCGTGGAAGACTGGAAAGTGCTGGTGGCGGACAATTCCGCGGTGATGGGCAGGCTGATCAAGAAATACCTTGTTGACCTGGGGTTGAAGGGGGAGAACATCACCCTGGCCGGGGACGGCAATCAGGCGTCCATGATCACGGAACTGATGCCTTTTGATCTGGTGACAGCCGGGCGGCATATGAAGAACAAGGACGGGCTGGAACTTCTGCAGGACATCCGGAGCCACAACAAAGAGCAGATTCGTGGCGTGAAATACCTGATGATCAGCGCCGACGGTTCGCCGCAGTTGATGGCGGATATCCTGAGCGCCGGGGCCAACGGGTTGCTGACCAAACCGTTTCATCCGGAAGATCTCCAGGAGACGTTGAACCGTCTGGGTGAACTGACCAATGGCGGTTTCGTCTGCCTGAATGACAATGAACGCCAGGCGGCGAAGTCCGGCGGGGCGGAGGAGGCGGATGATGCCGGCGCCGGTGGGCAGGTTGTTCCCGAAGGGTTGGTCCGCGTTTTTGTGAAGTGCGCGGTGGAGGGACTGGGACAATACATGGTCATGGCCACTCCCGGAAGCCATAAGGACGCCGGCGAACCCGTCGGCGACCTGTTGTCCTCGATTGAAATCACAGACGAGAAACTGGGCATCGGCATGACACTGTCGCTGCTGTTCCCGAAGCAGGCGGCCTGCACGATTTATGAAACCCTGTTCGGTGAAGTGGACACGGAAATGGTGTGCGGCATTGTCGGCGAACTCAACAACATCATCGCCGGCGCCGTGAAACCGATGCTGGCGGGAATGGAAACCGCCTGCCATCAGTTTTTATTTCCGGACAAAGAACCGTTGGCCCCGGGCGCGGAGTTCCGTCTGCAACTGGGGTTTCCCGAATGCCGCTGGCTTTCCGCCGGAGATAAATCCGGAGAGACCGGCGGGGAGGCGGATTTTACCGTTCCTTTTGAACTGGACCAGGGCCGTCTTTACCTGTCGCTCAAGTTGCATCCTGCCTGAAACCGTCCCGCCCCTCTTTTGAATTGATCTGCCGGATCGCTTCGTAAAGGCAGATACCCACCGCCGTCGAAAGGTTGAGGGAGCGGACCCGTTCGTCCGCCATGGGAATGCGACAGCAATTCGCCGAGTGGCGTTGCAGCAGGTCCTCCGGCAGTCCCGAGGATTCATTGCCGAAGATCAGGTAGCTTCCGGTTTGAAACCGTTGTTCGTAGAGCGAGCGCCTGGCTTTTTTCGAGAAAAAAACCAGTGGCGCGTTTTCCGGCAGGTGCTGGAAAAACGTTTCGAGGTCCGGGTGGGGCTGCAGATCGAGGAATTGCCAGTAGTCCAGCCCGGCCCGTTTCAGTTGCGTGTCCGAAAGCTCGAACCCCAGCGGTGCGACCAGATGCAGCCGGGTGCCGGTGGCAACGCACAACCGGCCGACATTGCCCGTGTTGGGGGGGATTTCGGGACGGACCAGAACGACGTTGAGGGCGGGGTCGACCACCGTCAGGTGTAGTTGCGGTTCCTGGGGCGAATGCGGTAATAGACGCCCTCCAGTTTGGGAAAACTGCCGCTTCTCAGTACACCCAGAAACATTTTGACCCGTTCTTCCGGGAGATTGTCCAGCAGGGTATTGATTTCTTCGTGTTCGACCGGCTCCCAATCGGCACAGTCGTGGGAACGTTCGAGGGGAAACGCGGAAATGTCTTCCATTTCAATGTGGTGGCTGTCTTCTCTCATGGCGGTTGTCATGGAAACTGGGAACGGATCAAGGGTTGGTCAGGAGTTGCCTGAAAATACCCTCAGCAACTTGACCCGGCCTCAGGCAGGCCCCGGTTTTTTCAAGGCCTGTTGGGTGCCGGAATTGAACGTCGCTGGAGGTTCTGTTGAATTACCGGAGGGCATTATACCCGAATTGGAGGCCTCTCTATAATGGATTATTTTCCTCTTTTTGAAAGGGGAGCAGTCAAAATATATTTAATTTTTTCATGTTTTACTTTGAAAAAATTTACAGAATAAACCTGAGAGAGTGTCGAATAACTTTGACGTGCAGTTCCTTTTTTTTTCTTATAAAAAACGTGTAGAATAACCACATGCGGAAAAATGCTCAAAAAACCAAACCGCTTGAATTCAATGCTCAAAGATTGAATTAAATGCCCAAAGAGACAGGGCGGGTAATGAAGTTCCCAACCACGATCCGTTTTAACAATATACGCGGCGACCTTTTCGGCGGGATCACGGCCGGGATTGTCGCGCTTCCTCTTGCGCTTGCCTTTGGGGTTCAGTCCGGCTTAGGGGCGATCGCGGGATTGTACGGCGCGATTGCCCTGGGAGTTGTGGCCGCGGCCCTGGGGGGAACCCCGAGCCAGATCAGCGGTCCCACGGGCCCCATGACGGTGGTTTCCAGCCTGGTGGTGATCACCGCGGTGAACAATGCCGGTTCCCTGGAAGCGGCCTACGGCACCATCATTGGCATATTCGTCCTCGCCGGCGTGTTCCTGCTGGCCTTCGGGTTGATGAAACTCGGGGTCTACATCAAATACATTCCTTACCCGGTGGTTTCCGGGTTCATGTCGGGCATCGGGGTGATCATCATCATCCTGCAGGTTTTTCCCTTCATGGGGCAGATTTCTCCGAAAACTATCATCGGAGTTTTCCAGGGACTGCCGGAGGGGTTGGCCCAGATCAACATCGAAGCCGTGCTGGTGGCTTCGGCGACGATTGCGATCATTTACATTTTTCCCCGTATCAGCAAGGCGGTGCCCAGCCCGCTCGTTGCGCTGCTCCTCATTTCAGGCCTGGCCAACTGGGCGAATCTTGACGTCCCGATCATCGGGGATATTCCCAGCGGCTTGCCGGAACTGAGAATCGGCGAGATCCATTTCTCCGCCATGAGCCTCGGGCTGATCGTTAAACTGGCGTTGACACTGGCGCTTCTCGGGGCGATCGATTCCCTTTTGACGTCGGTCATCGCGGACAACATTACGAAAACCAAACACAACAGCAATCAGGAACTCGTCGGGCAGGGGCTGGGCAATATGCTGGCGGGCGCGATCGGCGGGCTTCCCGGGGCCGGCGCCACCATGCGGACCCTGGTCAATGTCAATTCCGGGGGGAAGACCGGCCTGTCGGGTATCGTGCATGGTCTCCTGTTATTGGCGATCCTGCTGGGACTGGGGCCGTATGCCTCGCTGATTCCCCTGTCCGTGCTGGCGGGCATCCTGATCACAGTCGGTGTCGGCATCATCGACTACAAGGGCTTCCGCCATTTGAAGCAGGTGCCGCGCGCGGACGCGGTGGTGATGATCCTCGTGCTGAGTCTGACGGTGTTTGTCGATCTGATCCAGGCGGTGGCGGCGGGCATGATTCTGGCCTCCATCCTGTTCATGAAACAGATGAGCGACCAGGTGACGAAGGGGGTTGAGATTCTGCCCTTGAGAAACTTCATCCGCGAGGTCGTCTGGGACGATGAAAATATCCCCGAGCACATCGCCAGCAAAATTTATGTGAAGCATTTTGATGGCCCCATCTTCTTTGGATTCGCCCCGGCGTTTCTTGAAATCTCGGAAAAGCTTCCGGACATTCGCGTGGTGATATTCCGGATGAAGCGCGTCCCCCATATCGACCAGACGGGTTTGTACGCAATGGAGGAAGTGATCCGGAATCTGGAGTCGCGGAAAATCGCGGTGGTGTTTTCGGGGATGCAGGAACAACCCCGGCGCATGCTCCATCGGGTGAACATCATCCCCGGACTGGTGCCGGAGCATTATTGTTTTGATAATTTCCAGCAATGCGTCAGCTGGATTGAAAAAGAACTGACCGACACCCATGTCAACGACATGGAGTTGTTTTTTGATGAGTTGGGCAGCAAGAGCCAGAAATTGGCCCCCCAGTTCCGGCTTTAATTCGCAGTCCGGTTTTTTCCAAGGAGAACGATTATGTTAACGACTGAAAACGCCCTGCTGGCCAACCTGATGGAAGGGAACAGCCGGTTTGTAGAGGGCAAAAGTATTCATCCACACCAGGACATGGCGCATCGGAAGATGTGCGCCGATGAGCAGCACCCCCAGGTGGCGGTGGTGGCCTGCGCGGACAGCCGCGTGGCTCCCTGCATCCTGTTCGACCAGGGCCTGGGCGATTTGTTTGTCACCCGCGTGGCCGGTAACGTGGTCAACGACATGATTCTGGGAACTCTGGAATATGGAGTGGAGCACCTCGGCATCAAGCTGATCGTGGTTGTCGGGCATAAGCGCTGCGGGGCGGTGTCCGCTGCAGTGGGCGGAGGAGAGCTCTCGGGGCACCTGTCCAGCCTTCTGGTTCCCCTTCAGCCTGCGGTGGAATCCACGCGTGGGCTGGTCGGCGATCCGGTGGACAATGCCTGCCGGGAAAACGTCCGCAATATGGTGGAACGGTTGCGGTGCAGCCAGCCCCTTCTGGCGGAAAAGGTGATGAAAGGGGAACTGGGAGTCGCGGGATTTTTTTACGATCTCGACACGGGCCGGGTGGAACAGGTAAAATAAGCGGAATTCTTACCTGAAGTCGGCATTCAAAAGGGGTTCCGGTGAACCCGGCGCGCAGAGCGCAATTGTGGATCGATGATGGAGCCGGCTTGCATTGAGGTGGTTTGATAATTTTCTAGGTATTCCCGGGTAGGGCTAAAAGGAGGCGTTTGTGCTGTCCTGGTTTTTGAACATGCGGATTCGAACCAAGGTATTTTCCAGCTTCCTGCTGGTGACCCTGATCCTGATGGTGGTGATCCTGGTCATCATCCAGATGGTGAAGAATATTGAAGCCACGACCAAGCGCGTTGTGGACCTGCGCACCCCCACCGCCCAGGCCAGCCTGATGATGCTCAACGGAATGAACCATTCCCTCGCCTCGTTGCGCGCCTGGATCATCCTGGGGGAAGACGAATTCAAAAAAGAACGCCGGGCGGCTTGGGACGAGCAGATCAGCCCTTCACTGGAAAAAATGCAGGGTCTGTCGCAGAGATGGGCATTGACTGAAAACCTGGGTCACCTGAAACAGGTTCAGGCGGACATTGTCCGCTTCAAGGAATTCCAGAAGGAAATCGAGGATATTGCACAGACCGAAGAAAACACCCCGGGGCGCAAGATCCTGTTCCATCAGGTAGTGCCCCTGGAAAAGGTGGTGGTCAACAACCTCACCCGCATGCTCAAGCTGGAATTGAAGAATACCCAGACATCGGAAAGAAATGGACTGGCCTCCCTGATGACGGACCTGGAGGCTTCCACCGGCCTGGCGATCGAGAAACTGGAAGAATACATGCTGTCCGGCTCTCCCGTGTTCAAAGAGCAGTTCGAATACCAGTGGAACAAAAACAACCACCAGTATGTGGAACTCCGCTCCCGCCACGGTCTTTTTTCGAGCGGCCAGCGCGAAGCCCTCAACCGGCTCACCGAGGCGCGTGACCGCATGGGGCCGCTCATGCAGCAGATTATCAGGATCCGCACGAGCGATGAATGGAACCGGGCCAACTTCCTGCTCAAGACCAAGGCGGCTCCCCTGGCGGCGTCCATCACCCATCACCTGAATGAAATGGTGGCCAGCCAGAACGGCCAGCTTCAGGGCGACCTGACGGAGGTCAAGCGGCAGACGCATTTCCTGATCGTGATTCTGGTGGCCTGGTTCATCCTGGGCGGGCTTTTGAGCGGTGTTCTCGGGGCGACCATCACCCGCGGGATCAGCGAACCCCTGACGGCGCTCGACCGGGTGATGAGCGGTCTGACCCGGGGGGAATTCCGCCACGATAAAATCGAAATCATCACCGGAGACGAACTGGGCCAGCTGGTCAATCACACCAACGAACTGGCCAGCCGGTTGAGGCAGTTCCGGAGGCACGCCACCAACCTCCTCTCGGGCAACCTCAAGGTCCAGGAGTTTGACCTGGAAGGCGAGTTCAATATTATCCTGAACGATATTCTGAACCGGGTGAAACAGGAGGAAGATCAGGAATCTTCTCAAGAAGGCCAGGAGTCTCCTCCCTCCCCATCTCAAGACTGAAACCGGGCGATTTGATCCCGTTTTTCTGTCCTGACTCCACTGACATACAAGGGGGCCAAGCCATAAGGGCTTGGCCCCCTTTTTTTTCA
>JAGQJZ010000096.1 GCA_020430445.1 Nitrospina sp. | reverse complement strand
GTTGAGGCGAATAAGGTGAAGGGGGGATAAAGGTGAGGGGAAAAGAATCATCCATTAGCGGGTTTGGCGTCAATGGGTTATACCTGTCTTGTCCCTGATGGAATTATCAGAAAAGTTTTCCGGTGGTGCCTGGCTCGAGGGCAGGGTGCCAAAACCTGTCATCCGTTTCTTCTTAAAGGAGGGCCGCTGCCGCCGTGTCCGGTTTTTTTTGCTCGTGTTTTATGTCCCCCGAGATGAGTATTCAGTGTTCCCTTTCCCTCCTGGCAGAGGCCACTGGATTCTGTTGATTGAAAAGGTTTGTTTTTCCTTTATAAAGACCTGTTGATGGTTTTTTAAATTGACTCCGCGGAAAGGAAAAAGATATCTTCGGCGCAGTAATAATATTACTTTAACTAAGGTTGTAAACAAGCCTGGAGCATTTTTGAAATTGGACTCAAAACTATGGGGGTAGTTATGAGAAAGCGCAAGCGGATGAACACAAGCCGAAAATGGACCGGGTGGGGATTGCTGGTTGTGGCGCTGGTGCTGGTGTTCAGCACTTCGGCGTTCGCCGTGAAATCGGAAGACAAGGTGTGCGAGAGCGTGGCGCGCCAGGCCAAAAAGGCGATCTGGGACAGCATGCGTGAGACGGGAGACGATTTGTTTTGCCGCAAGCCCTGGGTGAAACGCCTGCCGCATGAATTTGCCGCCTGTGGGCTGCACACGCAGACCAACCGATTCGGCAACCGGGTGAAGAACAAGTGGAATGCGTTTTTCGACAAGGTCGGTGGTGAGTGGGCCACGATCGGCGCGCGCGGCATCAGTGTCGAATGGGAGGAGGGCACGATTCGCGGTGGTTTCAAGCGGACGTTTTTCGGCGCCGGGCTGGGTTACAACACCACGACGGTGGAGGTGGCCAAGGAGGGAGGGCGCGCGGAAGCCAACATCACCGTGTGCGAACTGGATTACGACAGCAATGTGATCAGCACCCACCGGCGGACGTTCCCCAATGGCAAGGGCAACGAAGGCATGACCCGCAGGGTGACGATCGAAAATAAAGACACCCGCATCTACGGCGTCGTGGTGGACACGCCGGCGGGTGTCAACCGTTTCGAATACCGCGCGCGCCTGCTCAACGAGCCGGTGCGGAACGATATCGGCCCGGTCCGGGGCGTTGCGGACCTGCACGTGCATCAGATGGTGAACCTCGCTTTCGGCGGGCGTATGTACTGGGGCCTGCATGAGGGGCCGAAGAAATCGGCGCTGGCGGAAGAGGTCATCAACGGCAAGTTCAACGTGAAGGCGGACGGCCCGGTGGACGCCATCCTGCAGGCGATCACAGAAGACGGCATGGACGCCAATATCCTGCTCTACGCCACTAAAAGCAAAATGGATGACGAAGGGTTTTTCCAACTGGGCGGCGAGGGGCACCCCAGCTACAAGGACTGGCCGCACCATGCCGACCGGTCGCACCAGCAGGCCCACATGTCCTGGGTGAAGGAGGCGCACGAACGCAACAAGAACAACGGTTCGAACCTGAACCTCATGGTGGTTTCGCTGGTCAACAACGACATTCTGTGCTCGGCGCTGAAGTTTGTCGATCCTTACGGCAATGTGCCCAAGCGGAATTCGGCGGGGGAAATCCTCGGCTGGGAATCCGCGAGTTGGGGGTGCCCGGATCATGAAAACGTCCTGCGCCAGATCGAAGCGGCGCATGACCTGGAAAACAAATACCCGTGGTACCGCATCGCGATGACGCCGTGGCACGCGCGGCAGATTATCGATGACGGCGACCTCGCGGTGGTGCTTTCGATCGAAACGGACAAGCCGCTCTCGGGCAAGGGCGGCAATTACGGTGTGTGGCTGGATCAACTGGACGTGTACCGCGCTTTGGGCGTGACCACCATGCAGGTGGTGCACGAGTCCAACAGCAAGTTCTGCGGCGCCGCGCCGCATCGCGGCATGATGCAGGCGTTGCAGGCCATTCACTGGCCGCGCAAATCGATCGGCAATCTGCTGCGCTCGGGTTCCACCTTTAATAAAGACGGCAACGGGTACAACGGGCTCGGCTTGACCAAGCAGGGGGAACAACTGATCGATGCGATGGTGGCCCGCAACATGCCGATCGACCTGGCCCATGGCAGCCGGCGCTGCCGCCTCGGCATCATGGACCGGGTTCCAAACGGATACGGCTTGTACGATTCCCATACCAAGTTCAAGCGGTTGATGGAGCCGGACAAGGGACAGAAAAATTACGGCACCGATGTGCTGGACCGGGAAAAGGAATTCCTCATCATGGAGAACTTGCTTCCCAAATACGTCGAGCATCAGGTGCTGGTCGGCCTGCGCACCGCCTCGGTCGATGTGTACGACGCGCCTGACGCGAAAGTGAAGAACGATTGCCCGGGGTCGGCGCGGTCCTTCGCCCAGCTTGTGCAATACGCCAACGATTCCAACCTGGATTTCGCCTACGGCACCGATTTCAACACCGGCGTGTCGCAACTGGGGCCGCGTTACGGCAATGAGCGTTGTTTCGCCTATCGCGTCTCCCAGATGAAACACAATAAGAAAAAAGACAAGCATCAGACCCGCCCGGCGAGCGAAGAAGAACCCATGCCGAGAAGCACCCGGATCCGGATACAAAGGGTCGAGGAGATCGACGGTACCAATTACTATTATGACGGGCTGGCGACTTACGGGTGGTTGCCGGAACTCACGGACGACCTGGTGAACCTGGGCACGCCTGGGGCGGAGAAACTGCGCGATTCGGCTGAAAAATATTTGGCGATGTGGGAACGCGCCTACGATGCCCAGCCGAGTGGGACCCCGCGCAACGTGGGCCGGCCGAATACAGTCGAGGCGGGAAGCGTTGCCCTGGGTCTGGCCTGCACCAAGGACAATCAGTGCAGTTCCGGTAAGTGCAGCAGCCTGGTGGGCCGGGGGGTGTGTGTCTGTAACGAGGACAAGGATTGTCCGTCCGGCTTCTGCAACATGGGAGTGGACCTCCGGACCAACGCCTGCCAGCCGCTCAAGGCGAACAACGAATCCTGCGCCGTGATCAACGGCGACCGCACCTGCAAATCGGGTCATTGCTCGGGGTTTGGACGTTGTTATGAGCCCGACTCCGTCGCCCTCGGCGGCACCTGTTACACCGACAAGGCGTGCGCCGCGGGCAAATGCAGCAGCGCGGACGGTTTGAAGGGATCCTGCGTCTGCAAAGCGGATTCGGATTGTGGTTCCAAACAGTGGTGCGACAAGGGGCTGGACCTGAAGAAAAACAGCTGCAAGAAAAAACTGAACAAGGGAGAGGTCTGCGGGGTTTACGGCGACCTGGGGCATGGGCACCGGTGCAAATCGGGAAAATGTTCCACCAAGACCAAGCTGGGGGTCCCGGGCGTTACCAAACTCAAATGCCAGTGAAAGTGAAACGGAAACGGATCATTCCCTGATGCGTGGACGTTGGAGCATGTTTGCACCGGAGCCCGGTTAGCGGGCTCCGGTGTTTGTTTATCCGGCGGGGATTCCCCAAATGACAACGGCCATGCACAGCAGGGCTAGGCAGGCGAACATTCCGCAACGCATGTACCGGGCCTTCATGTTCTGTGTTTGTTGCACGACCACCAGCGCGACCAGGCATTGGATCATGTAATACAGGGCGAATGCGCGCGAAGCGATGTTGATGATCTCAAACGTATCGGTCAGCCAGGTCAATGCGATGGAAACCGTGGACACAAAGGCGTATTCCCAGCGAAGCCCCTTCCGCCGCTTCAGAAAAGACTGGATCAGGCCGGCGCAGCCTGCGTCGTCAGCTGTGGCTGCGGAAAACTGGCTGCCGACAGCCGTCAGAGTGATCATCAACGGTAAAACCGGCGCAACGATTGCGGACAAAGTGATGATTGCGGTCACGCCGGCAGGGGCCGCGGATGGGTCTGTGTGTCCCATGACCAGAGCCATCAGGGCGACAAATACCAGGTAGATCAACGACGATATGATTTGAGCCCAGCGCATGGTGCGGATGCGCTCTTCCGCGGAATGTTCGCTCCCCAGAAACCGCGAGGTCTCGAAACCCTGCACGACGATCAATAATCCCATCAGGATGCGGGCCAGGTGCCCGGTGTCCTCATCCACCGGGAGCGGTTGAACCGACCAGTCCCCGTCTATTAAAGCGGTGCTGTTGAAATAAATCAGCCCGGCGATCAGGGAAAGGATAAGCGCCAGGTTGAGCCCGACGACGAACCGTTCGACACGTTCGATGCCTTTCAGTCCGCGCAAAATACCGATGGTTCCGATTCCGAGAAGGATGGCCGTTACGATTCCGTTTTCGATCACCGTGCCGCGCCACGGAAAATGGTGCAGGGAAAAATGGGCTAAAAGCTGAAGGTAATAGGAGACGGAAACACAGTAGGCGCCCGCCAGAACGAAATGGGACAGGGTTTCCAGGGTCTGCAAGGCGCGGTTTCCCGCCACGCACCCCGCCGTCTGGCAATGCGCGTTGTGCAGGGGGTGGTTTTCCGTTGAGGCTGTTTCGGCGGCGGATGCGGTGTCGAACAGCGGCTCGGCGTAGCGTATGTTGAAGCGAATCACGGAACCGATGCCGTAGGCGATGAATAGCAATACCCCCATGGCCAAGACGGCGCTGTTGCCGACATGAGCGTAGAGCAAAGGCGCGCAAACGAGGAAGCCGCTGCCCATGATCGAGGCGAGAGGGGTTGTCGTCGCCCGCCATGCCGACGAATGGGCCAGCGCCCGCGAGAACAACAGCACCAGCGCCGCCAGGGCAGCGACGAAAACGACGATTAGGTTTGGAAAGGAAAATAACGGCACAGCAGGTTTTGGGATTGGCTCCTGAAAATTTGCAACGGCTCAACTTTTTTGGCTGTTGAGTGACTTTTATTGACTGGCAAACATTCTCCTGTCAATAAAGCAAAGGCAGAAGGGGAGACCGCCGAAACATCCGCCCGCAAGACGGCGGCGGGCGACCGCGACAGCCGCTGGACCCTTCCGGTGAATCAGGCGCAAACTATTTGCTGGATGCGGATTTGATTTTCGCGGCCAGGAGCGGGGCCAGCACTTCGATCCACCCTTTTACCTCGTCGAATATTTGAGTCAGCGCTTTCTGGGTGGAACCGTCATCGTTGACAATATCAATGATGACATCGTTGAGTTCGAACCGGAGGTAGCAGTGGAAGTCGGTTTCCGGCGCTTGCAGCCTTCCAAGAGGACGCCTCGTGTCGCCTTCCTCAAACATGATCCAGTTTTTTCCGTCCTTCCATGAAGTGTAAAAAATCACTTCTTTCTCTTTGTCCTTCGAAATGGACTTGTAGTGTTTGCCCTGGTGGTACCAGGGGATGCCGCACCAGTCCGCATCGTATTGGGTGCGGGGGCGTATTTGATGAAACCCTTTGTCGTCCAATTCAAAGTGGTCGCCGCCACCTTTCAAGGCGCCATTGTGCCTGTCGTCGACGGATTTCAGGTGCCATGCAGAGTCGGTGTTGTTCACCACGATATCAATCCAGCCGACGGCCATGTTCGTTCCTCCTTTATTGATGGATTGTAGACTTCAACCTGCGCGTCCATGTGAGATCGCCGTCCGCAGTTTACAGCATGGTGGACAACAGCGTCGCAATACCTAAAAAGGAAAAGAAACCGCAGATGTCCGTCACGGTGGTGAGGATGATGGACGAGGCGGTCGCCGGGTCCTGTCCGGCTCGGGTCAGCAGGATGGGCACGGCCGAACCGGCCACCCCGGCGATGACCATCGACAGGATCATGGAAAGTCCGATCACGAGGGTCAGTCCCACCGACTTGCTCCACAGGAACACGCCGATGCAGGTGGTGAGGGAAACGCCGATGCCGTTCAAAAGGCCGGCGCGGGCTTCCTTCCACATCACCCGCGCCCAGTGGCGCAGCGTGATCTCGCGCACGGCGAGGCCGCGCATGGTGACGGCCAGGGCCTGCGCTCCGGTGTTGCCGGACTGACCCGCCACCACGGGCAAAAGGACGGCCAGGGCGGTGTTGCGCGCGATGGTGTCTTCGAATATCCCCACCACCGACGCGGCCATGAAGGCGGTCACCAGGTTGATCTGCAGCCACGGCTGGCGCTTGACCACGGCGAAGGTGGTTTTCGACAACGCCCGTTCCTCCGGACTGACGCCCACCATGGTCTGGACGTCGACCGTGGCTTCTTCTTCCACCGCCTTGACCAGCGCGTTTTGCCAGATGACGCCGGCCAGGCTGCCGGTGACATCCACCACCGGCAGGTAGTGGAGGTGGTGCTGTTCGAGCAGGTCGACCACCTCTTCGCGCGGCGCCAGCGGATCGACCGTCACGTACGCCGGGCGGGCGATGGTGTGCAGGGGATCGTCCAGCGGAGCCAGCGCCAGGTCGCGCAGTTCGACGCGCGACTTCAGGCGTTGTTCTTCATCGACGACAAACAGGGTGGAGACCCCCTGGCGCGGCAACTGGCGCAGGCGGTCCATGGCCTGCTGCACGGTCTGCGTTTCGCGAAAGCGCGGAACGCGCGGGTCCATCAGGCTCCCGGCGGAATCACGCGGATAGCTCAGCAGGGTCTCGAGTTCCTGACGGCTGGCCTTGTCGAGTCGGTCGAGGTATTCCGTCCGGTCTTCCGGTTCAATGTGGTGCAGAACGGAGACGGCGAATTTGGGGTCCGCCGTGGTCAGCATGCGGCTCGCCACTTCCGGAGCGATCTGGCGCAGCAGCAGTCCGGCGGTTTCCGCCGGCAGTTTTTCGAACACGGGCACGGCGATGACCACGGGTTGTTCGGCCAGCAGGTGCGCCGCGGCTTCGGCGCCGATCTCTTCCAGCTCCTGCGCGGCCTGCCGGGGATGGTCCTGGAAGAACCGGCGGTTGAGCGCGGTTTGTACGGTTTGAACGTTACCCGGCATCAGCGTTCTCCTGGCGGGTCATCGTCTTCGTCCCCGTCTTTTTCGCCCAGGGCCAGCGAGATGAGACTCTGCGTCCAGGCCATGGCGGCGGTGGTGATCAGCGGCATGAGCCCTGTGGCCCAGCCGGTTTCGACCGGAGTGGTCGTCCGGGCGGTGCCCAGCCCTTCGCGCAATTGTTCCTGGTTGAGCAGCCCGACGATCCGCGATTGCGCATTGACCACCGGCAGGGCGGAGGCGCGGTCCCACGAGGCATGAAACCGGACCGACAACAGGGTGGCCTGTGACGACAGGGCGCGCACTTCCGGATCGACCAGGTAATACAGGGGTTTGTTGTTGGGCGCGCTGATGATGCTCGACAGGCTGACCATGCCGCGGAAGGCGCCATCGCGGCTCATCAGGCACAGGTAGTGGTTCCAGTGTTTGCGCAGCCGCCGGGCGTAGGCCAGGGCTTCCTCGACGGTGGAGGTGTCCGGCAGTGTGGGCGCGAAGGTGTCCATCCACGCGCCCACCGTGTTGGATGGAAAGTCCATCTGCCGCCGCAGGTCCCGTTGCTGCCGGCGGGGCAGCAGGACCATCAGGTCGTTGCGGGTTTTCTCGGGAATGAGCAGCAGCACCCGGAAGGCGCGGAACGAGGACAACAGGCGCAGCCGTTCCGCCGCCGGCGAGGCTTCCATCTGTTGAATGCATTCGGCCACCACCCAGGGCAGCATCTGGTCCATGACGCTGGACGCAAGCGGAGCGGGGGTTTCAGACAGAAACGCCGCGGCGTCGTCGGAGTCCATCCCTTCCAGAACCGGCGCGGCTTCCGCCGGATAGCGGCCGAGGTATTCGTGGGTCAGGTCCAGGGAGTCACTCATTTGCGTCCTCCTTTTCCTCCTTGTCTTCCCGGGGAAGGATCAGGGTGGACGGCAGTTCGCTGTAGAGGTGCGCCGGAAGGATCTGCCGGCCTTCCTCCGTGGCCAGTATGACGGCGGTGGAGGTGAACTCCAGGATGGTGCCTTCGTGTTCTCCCAGGCGCAGGCGCTGTCCGGGCTGGTATTGCTGGCGGAGGAAATGCGCGCCGATCACGTTGCTGATGAACAGGCGCGCCCCCAGGCCGAACGCCAGCGCCAGGCTGCCCAGGAGGGCGGCCACCATGATGACCACGAGATTGGCGAGGAAGGTGACATCGATGCCGATCTGGTCGAGGCCGATGATGAGTGTGGTCACCAGGGTTCCGGCCTGGGCCAGGGTTCCCATCAAACGGGCCTGCGGCAGGTCGGCGGAACTGGCGGCGGTGTAGGTGACGTCGCGCGCCAGGATGCTGAGCAAAGCACCACCCACGAGGATCACGCCGCCGGCGACGAAGGTCGGCAGGTAATTGACGACCTGGTCCAGCCAGTCGGACACGGCGGTGAGCATCAGGTTGTGGGCGGCGAGGTTGACGAAAAACAGGAACACCACCCAGAACAGAAGCTTGCTCAACAGGTTGAGAACGGGAGGCGAAAGCTTGAGGCGGAAGTTGCCGCCACGGGCGAGCACCCGGTTGGCCAGCAGGACGACGGCGCGCACCAGTTTCACCATTCCCGTGCGCACCAGTCCGGAAACAAACCAGCCGAGCACCAGGAGGGCCATCGCCCCGGCCAGATGGGGGAGGTAGCTGATGAAACCTTCTACGAGAGGGATTCCGGCCTGTTGAATCTGGTCAATCCAGTTCCGGATGGTTTCCATGGCTACCTCGAAAAAACTTTGAAAAAAATTCTGTTTCGAACAGGTTCAAGCAGGGAGGAAACGGAAACAAGCAGATTTTTCAGGGGCCTTTAAAAATTGCATTGGGCTGTGAACCGGCCCGGCCTGCCAGGGCCTGTGGGTTGCCGGAGCAGAAAATAATACATTATAAAGGTCCTCTTTAAATTGTAACATAGGAAGGGGAGACGGTCAGGGCGGGGTTTTGTCCGGCATGCCCGGTGAGGGTTTGTCCGTTCAGCCTGGAGCAGACGGGGAGGCGCATCTTTGCCGACAGTCCCCTATAATGGTCCCTGTTAAAGATGTCGGGTGTGAATCCTTTGGACTTCGACCATGAGCACGGAATCTCGAAATACAGAGCGGCCGGAAGCGCCGGAAAGAATCACGGAAGAATACCGCATGCTCCACCGTGTGGCGCAGGTCCTTCAGACCGAAGGCGACCTGATGGGCATGCTGCAATCGGTTATGAAAACCCTCACCGGTTTCGAAGACCTGCGGGTGGAAAACAAGGCGGGAATATTCCTGGCGAACAATAACAGGAAAGTGCTGGAACTCTTGACCACCTACGGCGAATTCTCCGATGAGTTCCTCGAAAAGGACCGGGAAATTCCCTATGGCGACTGCCTGTGCGGCAGGGTGGTGGAGTCGGGTGAATTGCTGATGAGCGAGAACTGTTTTCAGGATCCCCGGCACGAACGCTTGTACGACGACATGACGCCGCACGGGCATTACATTGTGCCGCTGAAAAGTGGAACGGAGATGGTCGGCGTTCTGTTTTTGTACACGCGGACGCACCCGGCCTGGTATCAGCACAGCCGCGAGGTGTTGTATTCCATCGGCGGCCTGATCGCGGCGGCGATCCAGAAGAAGCGCATCGACCTGGAGCTGTCCGCCTACCGGGACCAGTTGGAAAGCCTGGTGGAGGCCCGCACCGCGGAACTGAAACAGACCAATCAAAAGCTCCAGTCGGAAATCGAAGGTCATAAAAATACGCAGGACGAATTGCGCCGCTCGCGGGACCAGTTTCGCGATCTCGGCAATCAGATTCAGGAAATTCGCGAAGATGAAAAAGCACGCATCGCGCGCGAAGTGCATGACCGCCTGGGGCAGGCTCTGACGGCGCTCAAAATCGATGTGATCCAGGTCGGGAAAAAACTGGAAAGCCGCCTGCCGGATTTGAAAACCCGCATCGACGGAATGACCGGCGTGATTGACGATACGATCGAATCGGTGCAGCAGATCGCGATGGAACTGCGGCCGCCGGTGCTGGACGCTTTCGGTATTTGCGAGGCCATCGCCTGGCAGGCGCGGGAATATGAAAGCCGCTATCCTCTGAGGTTTGAAGTGCAATGCGCCGAGTTGCCGGTGGCTCTGGAGAAGGGGCTGGAGACGGCGCTTTTCCGCGTTTTCCAGGAAGCGGTGGCGAATGTGGTGCGCCACGCAGCGGCAACGCGGGTGTCGGTGCGCTTCGTCGTCGAGGGAGAGCGCCTGGTCTTTTCAATCGAAGACGATGGCCGGGGCATTCGTCCGGAGGATATCGACAACCCGGCGTCGCTGGGCCTGGTGGGTATTCAGGAACGCGTTCACCCTTTCAAGGGAATGGTGACCTTTTCAGGGAAGCCAGAGCAGGGAACGGCGGTCACGGTGACCCTTCCCCTGGATGCGGGGAGCAAGCCATGAAGGATCAAAAAGGTTCCACTGTCAGAATATTGATCGCGGACGATCATGAAGTCGTGCGCAAGGGACTGAAAACGATTCTGGCGGACTGTTCCGACCTGCGGGTTGAAGCCGAAGCTGAAAACGGCCGGGAGGTTCTGGACCTGGTGGGCCGGCAGGAGTTTGATCTGGTCCTCCTGGATTTTGACATGCCCGGAAAAAACGGATTGGACACGCTGATAGAACTGAAAGCCCTGCGGCCCAAACTTCCCGTGATCATACTGAGCATTTTCCCCGAAGACCATTACGGCACCCGTTTCCTCAAAGCCGGGGCCTCCGGCTACCTGGGGAAGTCCAGCGCTTCCGACCAGTTGGTGGAGGCGATCCGCAAGGTGGCGGGAGGCGGCAAATACATCTCGCCGAAACTGGCAGACAAACTGGTCTCGGATCTCAACCGCGATTCGGAAAAGCCGCCGCACGAGAGCCTGACCGACCGCGAGTTTCAGGTGTTCGTCCTGATCGCCGGTGGAAAGAAACTCAAACAGATCGCCGACGAGTTGTGCCTGAGCATCAACACCGTCAGCACCTACCGCGGCCGCATCCTGCAGAAGATGGGGATGGAGAGCAACGCGGAGATCATCCACTACGCCATCGAAAACCGCCTCGTCGCCTGAGGGCGCCCTCCACGCGCGCCTCAAATTCCCCCGCAGTCCCGCCTTTTTTCTCCGCTTCCTGTAGTAGTTCTGTGACAAAACGAATTGGGTTCCCGCCTCACAATCTTGGTCGTTCCGGCGATTATTTTCCCTGCCCTGTTTTTCTAAACTGGTCTCAGTTGGAAAGTGGATTGCGAATCCATAAAACATAAAACAAAGGGAGGTTGTTATGGCAACGGGGAAAATCATGATTGTCGATGACGAGCAGGATGTGCGGGAGGCCATGAAGCTCCAGCTGGAAGGCAAAAACTTCCAGATTCTGGAAGCGGAAAACGGCGAGGAGGCGATCAACGTCCTGCACCAGGGGGATCACCTGACCAATCTTGCGCTGATCCTGTGCGACATCCGGATGCCCAAGGTGAACGGAGTGGAATGTATTGATTACCTGAAAGAAAAAGCGCCGGGCATTCCGGTGGTCGTGGTGACGGCGTTTCCCGATGCCGAGTTGGCCGCGTCCCTTTTGAAGAAGGGGATCAAGGACTATCTGGTGAAACCGGTGAGCAAGGAGAAACTGGTCGGCACCGTTGAAGCCATGATCGCCGCCGGCAAGGACGTGGGACTTTGACTTGAATCGCGGCTTGCCGGTTCCGGTTCTCCAATCGCTGGAAAGCTGTTCTGGATGCTACTCGGTGATAAGGAGCCGGCAGGCCTTCCCGAAACCTGATGAGATCGAAGGGAGTTCGTCATGACACACAATATGGGTAAATTGGACCGCATCGCACGAATCACCGCAGGCGTTGCCCTGATCGGTGCCGGCTTTTTCGTCGCCGGAACCGTGGGCACGGTTTTGACGGTGGTGGGATTTGTTCCTCTGATCACCGGGCTCGTTGGCAACTGCCCATTGTACGGGGTCTGCCACATCGACACCCGTCAACATTCCTGAGCCTGGGGAGGGGGGGGGATGAAATCGACTGGAAGTGCTGCAGAGCAAGGGGTGAAAGGCGATTCCGCCGAAGAGGAAATCCGCCGTAGGACGGAAGAATACCGGGTCCTCCACGAGGTGGCCAAGATCCTTCACAACGCTGAAGGGCTGCGGGACATGCTTGAGAAGGTGATGGTCACCCTCACCCGGTTCCGCGAGCTTGAAGTGGAAAACAAGGCGGGAATTTTTCTTACGGATGAAGAACGCCGGGTGCTGCAACTGTTCTGCACCATAGGGGATTTTTCATCCGAGTTTCTGGAAAAGGAGCGGGAAATCCCTTATGGGAACTGCCTGTGCGGCCGGGCGGTGCTCTCGGGCGAAATGATTGTCAGCAACAATTGTTTTTCCGATTCGAGGCACGAAAACCGGTTCGCGGACATGACGGCGCACGGACATTACATTGTTCCCCTGAAAAGCGCGGGCAAAATCCTCGGGGTCCTGTTTTTATACACGGATGAAGACCCGCCCTGGTACACCCGGAACCAGGAAATCCTCATGTCCATCGGCGGGCTCATCGGCGACGCTCTGGTTTCGCGCAAACGCGAGGAGGAGATTATCCGCAAGAACCGGCAACTCGAGGAACTCAACGAATTGAAAAACAAGTTTCTCGGAATCGCTTCGCACGACCTGCGCAACCCCCTTTATCTGATCCGTTCGTTCAGCGAGGTGATGAAAGAGGAGACGGTGGGCGCGGTCAACGGGAAACAGAAGGAATTGCTGGAGAAAATTTTCAACGCCAGCGATTTCATGAAAAACCTGCTGGAAAACCTGCTCGATGTTTCTAAAATTGAAAGCGGCAAAATCGAACTCGACAAAAAAGTGCAGGACATCAACGCCACTGCGGTTCAACAGATCGAACTGAGCAACCTGATTGCGGAGAAGAAGGACATCCGGCTCCGGTCGGCCCTGGCCGAGGTGCCTCCGGTTTCGTTTGACAACGGGGCCATCACCCAGGTCATGGCCAATTTCATCACCAATGCGATCAAGTTCTCGCCTCCTGAAACGGAGGTCATGGTCGCCACCGACATTCATGAGGAGCACATCCGTTTTTCGGTGCGGGATCAGGGGCCCGGCATTTCCGAAGATGACCAGAAGCTGTTGTTCCGCGAATTCCAGACCCTTTCGGCGCGTCCCACGGGTGGCGAAAAATCCACCGGCCTGGGGCTGGCCATCGCACAGAAGCTGGTGCATTTGCACGGAGGCCGGAT
>JAGQJZ010000095.1 GCA_020430445.1 Nitrospina sp. | reverse complement strand
CTGAAAGGGAACCATTACGATCCGGCTCAGGCCGGAAATTTTTCCGGCCAGGAATTCGAGCGTTGCGGTGAGGTCCCGGCGCTTGCCCTTGTAGGCATAGGCCGGAACCGTCACCAGGATTTTCGGATTGACCTGACCGATCCTGTCGAGGGCGCCTGTGGGGCCGAAATCCGGTGAGCAGGAAGTCCACACCGCGCCGATCGAGGCCGTGCCTAGAAAAGCCGCCACCGTTTGCGGGATGTTGGGCATGAAACCGGCGACCCGGTCGCCTGGCCCGACACCGGCGGCTCGGAGACCGCCGGCGAACGCCGCGGCCTGTTGCCGCAGTTCCCCGTAGGTCATCGTTTGAAGCGGTTCCCCTTCAACCTGGCCGATCAACGCGGGCTTGTCCGCAGGTGCGTCCTTGAGCAGGTTTTCCGCATAGTTCAACGTGGCCCCGGAAAACCAATGGGCCCCGGGCAGGAGGCGCGAGGACAGGGTTTCGTCCGCTTCGCACGAAAACCGGATTCCGGACCAGCGGCGGTAAAAATCCCAGAAGTCTTCCAGGTTCGCAACCGACCACGCGTGCAGTTCCGCATAGGAAGACAGGCGAAGTTCAAAAGTCTGATTGACGGTTTTAAGGAACCGGTGCATGCGGGAGCGTTTCACCCGCTCTTCATCCGGTTGCCAGAGAATGGGATTCATGACCGTCTCCTGTGGTCTGCGGCCCCTGCCGCCGGGTCAGGCCAACTCCACAATGATTGCCGTGGCCTCGCCGCCGCCCACACACAGGGCCGCCAGCCCGCGCTTGAGGCCATGGCGGCGCAGTGCATGAATCAGGGTGACGAGGATGCGCGCCCCGGTCGCTCCAATCGGGTGGCCGAGCGCGATGGCCCCCCCGTGGATGTTCACCCGCTCCGGGTCCAGCCCCAACGCGCGATGGACCGCCAGGGAAGCGGCGGCGAAGGCTTCGTTGATTTCGAACAGGTCGATGGACTCGATCGTCATCTTGTTCTGGGAGAGCACTTTCCGGACCGCCTCAATCGGCGCCAGGCAAAACGTTTCGGGCGACTGGGCGTGCGTGGCGTGCCCGACGATGCGCGCCAGCGGGATCAGGTCCGGATCTTCCCGCCCGATGACCAGGGCCGCCGCGCCGTCGCTGATTTTCGCGCCGTTGATTTTGGTGATGGTGCCCTGTTCCTTGTCGAAGGCCGGGGCATAAACCGATAATTGGTTGAGGTCGTCATTGAAGGGTTGTTCGTCGCATTCGACACTTGCGCGGGAGGTGACGACCGCCGCGGCTTCGGCGTCGAACAAACCCAGTTCGATGGCCCGTTGCGCACGGGTGTAGCTCTCCTGTGCGTAGGCGTCCTGTTCCTCGCGCGAAAACCCGAAATTTCGGACGGCGCGTTCGGTCAGCTCGCCCATATGGGCCTGGTGCATCGCGTCCAGCAGGCCATCGTGGATCAGGCTGTCGATGAGGGAGTCGTCGCCAAACCGGTGCCCGTACCGATGGTCGGGGAGCAGAAACGGAGCGCGGCTCATGTTTTCCATGCCCCCCGCCAGAAAAAACGACCCTTCGGCGAGACGCACCGCCTGGTCGGCCATCATGACCGTTTTCATTCCCGAAGCGCACACTTTGTTGACCAGGGTTGCCGGGACGCTGTCCGGCAGGTCCGCCTTCAGGGCGGCCTGGCGCGCCGGGGCCTGTCCCAGTCCCGCGGCGATCACGTTGCCCATGAGCACCTCGTCGATCCGTTCGGCGGAAACACCGCTCTGGCGCAGGGCCGCGCGCAGGGCCACGGCCCCCAGCTCCGGCGCCGGCACGGGGGCCAGCGCGCCACGGAACTTGCCGATGGGTGTCCGCGCGGCACCGTAGACAAAACTGAATTTGGGCGTCAGTTCCATACGGTCACCTCTGAAAACGGTCGGTCAGGTCCTGCAAAATTTATTTGGGCACCGTCGCCCGCACCAGTGAAAACCGGTCGCTGGTGCGGGAATACAGGTCCGCTCCCATCCGGCCCACGTTGTCCAGCAGTTCCGGTGGCAGCCCCTGTTTCCAGTCGATATTCTGGTACTGGTCGGTGATCCAGATTTCCCGGACATCGCCCAGCACCAGGTTGCCCACACCCGCGCCTTCGCCCAGCGCCAGGGCCTGGTTGAGTTCGCAAACCAGTTGCACCGGGCTGTCGGCGATAAACGGCGGTTTGCCGGGACCCCGCTCCACAACGGAAATACCGACCTCGTCGAATTCGCTGATATCCGGATCGTACGGCGCGGAACTCAGGTTGGCCTTTTCCGCATTGTCAAACGACACGGTGCCCACAACGTAATGGCGGGTGGCCTTGATGTTCCGCAGCGTGTCTTTCTCCGAGCCGTCCCGGTTGAAGAAAATGGAATTGGAGATGATCGGAGGGTTCATCGAACAGATATTGAAGTAGCTGAACGGCGCCAGGTTGCGCACTCCGGCCGCGGACAGTGACGAGATCCAGGCGATGGGCCGGGGTTGAACGATCGAATTCATCAAGCGGTAGATATCCACCCAGAACTCCTTCTCCGGCTGGATGGAAAAAAAAGAACGGTGCGGGGTCATGCCCTCTCCTCTCTCCAACTTTTGGGATAGTCCGGGTCTTCAATCGCCCTTCCTGCTTCGGTCAGGTTCAGGGGATGAAACGTGTCGACCATCACGGCCTTTTCGCGGGTGTCCTTCTTGCCGATGGAACTCTGGTATGCCCCCGGATGTGGCCCGTGCGGGATGCCCGAAGGGTGAAAGCTGATCGAACCGGATTCCACCCCCTTGCGGCTGGTGAAATCGCCGGAAACGTAAAACAGCAGTTCGTCGCAATCCACCGACGAATGGTAGAAGGGACAGGGCACCGCGTTTTGATCGAAGTCCAGCACGCGGGGGAGAAAACTCATGACGGCGAATCCCCGCCCGGCAAACGTCATGTGCGATGAAGGCGGCAGGTGGACGCGGCCGGTCTTCGGCTGAATGCGGTCCAGGTTGAGGGCGTGGGGATAGACATAGCCGTCCCACCCCTCCATCTTGAAATAGTTTTCGGGGTAATGGGTGCGCGTGAACCGCGCCTGGCGTTTGCGGATGATCGTGGCCGGTTCCTCGGACTCGAACAGGGCGGCGTCCCATTCCGGCACCTTGAAGCTGCGCTCGGAATAAGGCGCATCCAGCTTCAACTGCCCCCAGGGATTCCGGAATTCCTCCGGGACGCCCACATCCCCGTGCGCCTCGACATAAAGGAGCAGGGGATTGCCTTCAAAATTCAGCCTGTAGGGGCAGGATCGCGGGATGATGAGGAAGTCGCCCGGTTCGAGGTCCATTTTCCCGAACAGGGATTGAAGGTGGACCCGTCCCCTGTAAAGAAAGAACAGTTCGTCCGCGTCGTTGTTGGCGAAAAACGCCGTCTCCGGCGATTGCGGATGGCACACGCCGTAGTGGACATCGTCGTTGAATGCGAGGATCGTCCGTCCGGTGAGATAGGTTCCGCAGGCTTCCAGGTTGCCGGTTCTGAAATGCCGCCGCTGCAGCACCGGCGTTTCCACCGGGTCCGGGCAGGCCCAGCGAGCCTCTTCGTAAATCTCCTGACCCGATTCCCCGGTGGGAGGGTGGTGCAGGTACAAAATGGAATACGGCTCTTCAAACCCTTCCCGGGTAAAACAGTATTCATGCAGCAGACGGTTGCCCGAATAATGCGCCACGTGGTGCAGGGGCGCGATTCTGCCGTACTTCAAATATTGATTCATCGTCTTATCCAATCCAGTGAGTGAGACGTCCGATGCGTTCGATTTCGAGTTCTACTTTGTCTCCCGAATTCAAAAACCGGTCCTGCTCGAATCCACATCCCGTGCCGACGGTGCCGCTGGCCAGTACATCGCCGGGATACAACGTTTGAAATTCGCTGGCGTAGGCGATCATCTGTTCAAACGTAAAATGGGAAGCCCCGCTGTTGCCCTCGGACCACAGGCCGCCGTTCACCCAGGCGCGCATTTTCAGGTTGCGCGGATCGCCGATCTCCTCGGGAGTCACCAGCCAGGGCCCCAGACCCGTGTTGAAATCCTTCGCTTTCGCCGGGCCGAGGCCGATGCGCATCACCGTCTGCTGCAGTTCACGCGCGCTGAAGTCGTTGACGATGGTGAAAGCGCCGATGGCTTTTCCCGCTTCCTTTTCTGTCACCCGGTGGCACGGGGACTTGAGGACCACGGCCAGTTCCAGTTCGTAGTCCTTTTTATTTTCACCCTGGGGGAAAATCACCGTGGACCCGTCGCCGCTGAAACAGCGGGTGGAACCGTTGTACCAGACGGGATGCTCGTACCATTCGGGCGGCACATCGAACCCGCGCTTGGCGCGGCAGGTGCGAACGTGCTGTTCGAAGGAATAAAAATCCATGTAAGCCCCCGGCTGTTCCACGGGAGGCAGCAGGCGGACAGAGTCCAGTTCTACAGGCGCTTGACGCAGCACCTCCTGCCAGGCGGCGTTGCCTTCCTGCAGCGTGCCGAGGGCGGTCACCGTGGTCAGGCCGTCTGTCAGGGGAAAGATTTTGCCGTCATGCAAAAGCCCGTCGCGGGGCTTCCCGGACGGGTCGCTGTAACGGAGCAGTTTCATAGTGCGGCTTCCTGGAGTTCGATGGCTTCGAACAGGGCGCGGAAATTGCCCTCGCCGAATCCCGGATGCCCCTTGCGCTGGATGATTTCGTAGAAAAACGGGCCAGCGTTTTCCTCGTGGTACAACATGGAGGCGTCCTGCAGGAAAATCTGCAGCAGGTAGTTTCCATTCTCGCCGTCCACCAGAATGCCCTCGCGGCGGAGGTCGTCCAGGTTCTCATCTATGGCGTGCACGTTTTTCTCGGCCAGCCGCTGCGGCAGGAGGTCGTAATAGGCGCCGGGGGTGTGCAGAAATTCCACTCCCCGTTCGCGCAGACGGCGGACGGTTCCCACGAGGTCCTTGACGGACAAGGCGATGTGCTGGATGCCCGCGCCGTGGTTGCATTCCACAAAACGCTGGATCTGCGATTCGTTGAAATGGGGATACAGGGGTTCGTTGGTCGCCAGCTTGATTCCGGAACCCGGATCGTACATGACTTGGGACGACAGCCCCGTGCCTTTTTTTCCCGAGGAATAGTCCGGCGTGTGGAACGCCACGTTCCAGAATTTTTTGAAATCCAGGACGTGTTCGAAAAACTGCCAGATCGGAAACAGGGTCCGGGCGTTGATTGTCAGGTGATCGATCGCCATGAAGGACGCCCCGTTCGTGTCCGGGCATTCCAGTTTTTCAAACATGGGAATGTCGGCGGCGTCTCCCTCGATTTCCAGGAACGTGAACTCAACGAACCCGATCGAGGTCGCGATGGTCACAAAACGATGGCTGGAATGCGGCGACTCCACCTTGACTTCCGGGTGGATAAAGGTGCCGTGGTGTTCCCTGAGGTACGACACCGTTTTGTCCAGGTCTTTCACCAGAAAGGTGACGTTGCGGATGCCCGGGCACAACAGCTTCAGGTACTGCGCAGTGTAACTGTGCGTGGAGAGCGGAGCGGTCACCAGAATGCGGATGCCGTGTGAAGAAAAAACCACCGCCTTGCTCTTGAATTGTTCCTCCCAGGACGGAGTGGAGCGGTGCGTTTCCACGAATCCCATTTTTTCCAGATAGAAGGTCCGGCTCCGGTCAAAGAAGTCGACCACGAATTCCACGGAATGGATTTTCCTGATTCCCAATTGCGAGGGCGCGTCCATGTCTGCCTCCTGATCGGTTCGACGGGACGGAAAAAAACCCGGCGTGTCCGCTATCAGGGTTGTTGAAAAACACCCCAAAAACAAAAAAGAAAGGGGATAAGCGCCACAATTTCAAAAGCATGTGAGCATTTATCCTCCCTTAAATCAATATAGTCCCTTTTCTTTGGAGTGCAACAGGTTCCCCTCTCCAATTTTCTGCCGGGTAAAACGCAAGGTCCGCCCTATATTAAGAAGACGCGGAGGGAGACGGGCCGCGTCGCATGGGGAAATCAATTTCTTGTCCTGGGAGGAACAATGCGAACCATCATCGAACCATTCCGGATAAAAATGACCGAACCGCTGCCCCTCTCTTCCCGCGAACAACGGGAGGAATGGCTTCGCGAAGCGCATTACAATATTTTTTCCCTGCCTTCGAGCCGGGTCACCATCGATCTGTTGACCGACAGCGGCACGGGGACCATGTCGACCCAGCAGTGGGCCGCCCTGATGCTGGGCGACGAGAGTTACGCCGGAAGCCAGTCCTGGTTCCGGTTCCGGGACACCGTTCAGCGCATCACCGGCTTCAAACATATCTTTCCCGTCCACCAGGGACGCGCCGGGGAACGCATCTTCAGTCAAACCCGGTTGAAGCCGGGGCAGGTGGTTTTGGGCAATGGACATTTCGACACCACGCGGGCGAATATCGAATTCGCCGGCGCCGAGGCGATCGATCTCGTGATCCCGGAGGGCCGCGACCTTGCGGCCGACCACCCTTTCAAGGGCAACCTGGATGTGGAGCGCCTCCGCAAGACAATCGGGGAACTCGGCCCGGAACGGATTCCGTTTGTCATCCTCACCCTGACCAACAACACTTTTGGCGGACAGCCGGTTTCCCTGGCGAACATCCGCGAGACGCGCGAAGCGCTGAAGCCCCATGGGATTCCGCTGATTCTGGACGCCGCCCGCTACGCTGAAAACGCCTACCTGATCTACCAGCGGGAAGCGGGGCAGGCCGGACGAAGCCTGCTGGACATCGCCCAGGAAATTTTTTCATACGCCGATGCCGCCCTGATGAGCGCCAAAAAGGACGGCCTCGCCAATATCGGCGGCTTCTTCGCGTGTCACAACGATCAATGGGCGGAAGAGTTCAAGAACCTGTTGATTTTGACGGAAGGGTTTCCTACCTACGGGGGGCTGGCGGGCCGGGACCTGGAGGTGATCGCGGTGGGCCTTCTCGAAGCGCTGGAAATGGAATACCAGGTTTACCGCCACGCCACGGTGGAATACATCGAAAAAAAATTTCTGCAACTGGGGCTGCCCCTGGTCCAGCCCGCGGGCGGACACGCCATCTACCTCGACGCGGGGCGGTTCCTGCCTCACATTCCGCCCCTGCAATATCCGGGAATCACCCTGGTCAATGAAGTGTATCTCGAAGGCGGCATCCGGACGGTGGAACTGGGCAGCGTCATGTTCGGGCAGAACCCGGGGGCCGGGCAGGAGAAACCCGCGCCTTTCGAACTCGTCCGGTTCACGTTTCCCCGGCGGGTGTATACCCAGAGCCATTTCGATTACATTGTGGAAGTCATGAAACCCATCCGGGACCGGCGGGCATCGATGCAGGGGTATCGCATCGTGCGGCAGCCTCCGTTCCTGAGACATTTTTCAGCCCACTTCGCGCCTGTCCAGAACAAACCGTGAACAAAAAACGGCGCTCAGGAGCGTTGTGGGGTTCTTATTTCCCGGACGCCGCCCCAATCTCGATGATTATTTGGGGTTCGCCTCGCCGCAAAATCTAAAATACGCGATTCCTTCTTTGTCCATCTGTTAAGCAGGCATCGCTTGAATTTCGACCGTATCCTTGCCGCGCTTTTCCGGGCGAGTATCTGCCAAACCTTCTGCCTGCCGGAAAAGACGACCCGGCCACAATAGGATGACCAACCTTCATTTCACTTATCGCCCAATACATCCAGGGTCATTTTTCCCGTTACGCTGTACGGCGTTTTGGAAGGGACGATAGCCACGGATGATGGCTTGGCCTTAGGGCCTCACGGCGAGTGGCTGCATAGGGGGTGTGCCTCAAGTCAAAAGCAAAGGCGAGATTCTTCGGCTTCACCTCAGAATGACACATCCGTGGCGGTTGCTTTTTAACCCGTGATTCTGCGGAAAAACTCGTTGAAGAAATGAACGGGGGCAAGACGTTGGCTGTGCGCAAGGACCCCGATCGCAAGGAGGTCCTCGCCGGCCGGGCAGCGTGCCAACCTTCTCGATTCTGCAGTTAAAGGTTCGAGGAAGTTTTTAGGGGCAAGACGTTGCCCTCCGCCAGGAGCGCGCCTGGCAGGATTCGAACCTGCGACCTACGGATTAGAAGTGTGATATTAACAATAGTTGGAAAGTTTTGATTTCAGGCTGGTTTCTCTTATCTGCTTAATTTAATGAGTATTGGCAGTATTCTGGTGATTCCGTTATTTCTAAATAATCTTCATTTGTGGAAAATTTCTATCATAGTTTTATCATAGTTCCCCAAATCTCACACAACCGTATGAAAGAAATAGTTTGAGATGTTTCGATTTCCCAGTAAGAAATAAAGGGTATTTGCAAAGGTTCATGACTAGTTAACTGGCCCTTATTTTGTAATTTTTAGGAGCAGTTTGTAGAGGTTTTGTCCTCTATGGTTGAACCTGAACTCACATTCTTTTAGATGCAAGTAGAAGGTAGATTTGGACATACCCCGGATCACCGCTTGTAGAGTGGCTCTGGAGCAGTTCGGAATAATTCTTGTGTATACCTTGCCGTTGCGTTTGAACAACCCGAATACGATCGTTTTTCCAGAAGCACCCCGGCCCCTTTTTCATTTAGTTCGCCGGGCACCGAAAAAACTTTCGTCGACTTCAATTTCTCCGGAAAAGGGAGACTCCAGTTCACACTCTTCAGCGATTCTTTCCCGGATCAACCGCAGATATTTATTGATCGTGTTGCGGTTTAAATCTGTCAATCGGGCGATTTTTGTCGCCTCAATATCGAGTGCAAAAAGCTTCAAAATTTGCCTGAATTTCTTAGTCGAAATTCGGGCACGCTTCAAAATGGACTTTTCCCGTGTCATGACTGGATTTTAGACCCTTTTAAGGGCCGTTAACTAGTTATGAACCTATATTTAATATTGACAAATCCATTGGCTATGCCAATAATGAAAATGATAATCATTTTATTCCTGAAACCTTAGTTACTTGCGATTTCCAACTTCTATATATCGAATTTGGAAGCTTTTCAGTTAATCCTTCCATCGGAAATCACTGGTTCAAAATAATTTTGGGTGGATTCCTTTTAGAAAGCTATTTTTAAAAATAATTTCAGTAGTCGTGATGATTTCAAACAAGTCCGGCGAACTCTCTCAATTTTTTTATGAGTTTTGAAAATAAGATAAATTCTGGATTTCAATGCCTTGTATTGCTCGCACGTTTCCATCAGGTGGCAGCAGATATAAATGCTTTGAAACACGAATTTGGACAAAATCCGAACTCCTTTTCCAAGACGGACATTCTTCGGGCGGCCTCATACCTTAAACTAAAAGCCAAAGCGGTTCATTCCAATTTCGATGCTTTGAAAAAAGTGTTCCTTCCTGCAATTGCCCAACATCAAAACGGCTCTTTTTTTATATTGGCCCAATACAACAGAGAAAAAAATCAAGTCTTAGTCCAACACCCGGATCTAAACCGGCCCAGCATTTTAAGCAGGGAGGAGTTTATTAATGATTGGACCGGAGAACTAATTTTAGTAACCAAACGTTCCTGGACAAAAATGGGGGCCGGCAAATTCGGCTTTTCCTGGTTTATTCCTGCAATTCTAAAATACAGGAAACTCTTGAGCGAGGTATTGGTCGCTTCTTTTTTCATCCAGCTTTTTGCTTTGATCACACCTCTTTTCTTTCAAGTCATAATTGACAAAGTTCTGGTACACCGCGGACTCTCTACATTAGATGTTTTGGTAATCGGTCTGCTGGCCATATCTCTTTTCGATGTCATCCTTAATGGGCTGCGAACCTATTTATTTTCTCACACGACTAATCGTATTGACGTGGTTTTGGGAAGCAGCCTTTTTAAACATTTGCTGAATCTCCCTATTGCCTTTTTTCAATCCCGTCAGGTGGGCACCACCGTAGCCCGTGTCAGGGAACTAGAAACAATTCGAAATTTTATTACGGGTTCTGCTTTGACGTTAGTCATTGACCTGTTCTTCACCTTTATTTTCTTCGGGGTAATGTACTACTACAGTCCGATCCTATGCTGGATAGTTATCGGATCTATTCCATTTTATGTACTTCTTTCTATCTTTATAACTCCAATTCTAAAAAGACGGCTTGATGAAAAGTTTCAACGGGGGGCAGAGAACCAGGCATTTCTGGTGGAGGCCATTTCAGGAGTAGAAACTCTGAAAGCAATGGCAGTGGAACCGCAAATGCAAAATAAATGGGAACAGCAGTTGGCTGGCTATGTTTCTGCTTCATTTAAAAGCCAAAACCTTGGAAATGTGGCAGGGCAAGTGGCCCAATTCATTAATAAAGTCGTGACCACACTTATTCTTTGGTTTGGAGCAAGACTTGTGATCAAGGGCGATCTGTCTGTTGGTCAATTGATCGCTTTTAATATGTTAGCAGGGAGAGTTTCTTCGCCAATCCTGAGATTAGTACAACTATGGCAGGATTTTCAACAAGCGAACATCTCGATGCAGCGACTTGGAGATATATTGAATGCTCCTGTAGAGCCTGGGCACAATCCGAACCGCACAACCCTTTCACAAATATCCGGACATGTGCAATTCGACGGTGTGAGTTTTCGATATTACCCCGACCAGCCTTTGATACTTGACAACATCAGCTTTAGAGTCAATCCTGGTGAAGTGATCGGAATCGTTGGACGCTCGGGTTCGGGAAAAAGCACTCTCACAAAACTTCTTCAACGTTTTTACGTTCCGGAATCAGGGCGGACCCTGATCGATGGAATCGACCTGGCCCTTATTCAACCTGCTTGGCTCAGACGGCAGGTGGGGGTTGTGCTCCAGGAAAGTTATTTGTTTAACCGTTCGGTAAAAGACAATATAGCTCTGTCAAACCCGGGAATTCCCATCGAAGCCGTAATTCAGGCAGCTAAGCTGGTAGGAGCCCATGAATTCATTATGGAATTGCCTGAGGGATATGACACTAAAATTGAGGAGCAAGGCCGAAATCTTTCCGGCGGCCAAAAACAACGCATTGCGATTGCTCGGGCATTGATGACCAACCCGAAAATATTGATTCTGGATGAAGCCACGAGCGCCCTTGATTATGAATCTGAACGTATCATCCAGGATCGTATGAAACAAATCTGCCGGAATAGAACGGTATTTATCATTGCCCACCGCCTGTCGACCGTACAACTGGCCAACCGGATTATCGTCTTGGAAAAGGGAAGGATTATCGAACAAGGCAGTCATGAGATCCTCCTCAAACACAATGGACTTTACGCTCGTTTACATGCCCATCAGCAAGGCAATACGACCGCAGTCTGAGCCACTATGCCTTTAAGCGAAATAGAAAAACCGGAAAAAGCGGACCGACATGTCTACGCATTTATGCCCGCGGCTCTTGAAATTCAGGAAACGCCGCCTTCTCCAATTGGGCGCCTGATTAGCTGGATGATCGTTCTCTTATTCGTACTTGCCGTAGCATGGGGATTTTACGGAAAGATCGATGTCGTGGCCGTCGCTCATGGAAAAATTATTCCGATCGGAAGGGTAAAAACAATACAACCTCTTGAAATCGGAATTGTAAAATCCCAGCACATTCGGGAGGGCCAGCAAGTAAAAGCGGGGGAAACTCTCATCACTCTGGACAATACTTTAATTCAAGCAGAGACAAAGCAACTTCGTCAGAAATTGGCTGCGGCAACAGTAAAGCTTACTCGGCAAGAAATTCTTCAATTTCTTTTGGGACAATCAAAAGTTCCGGAAAACTGGCTTTCTTACTCAGACAAGTTGTTCCAAAAGATTTCTATAAAAATAAATCCTGGCGATGTTTTAAAACAAAAATCATTATTAAAAGAAGAAATTAACGAATACCGTTTCCGAAGAGAGGCGCTTGAAAACGAACTCCAGAAACTAAAAGCGGAACAAGATCAAACAGTCGCATCAATCACCGAGTTTCAACGCACATTACCACTGGTCACGGAGCGTGCAGAGGCATACAGAGTGTTGATGCAGGATGGTATCGCTTCTAGACATCAATTTCTTGAAATTGAACAGATGAGAATTTCACGGGAGCAGGGTTTAAAGAAATTCCAGGCGCAATTTCAGGAGCTTGAAGCCGCTGCACGGGAAATAAACTCTGAGTTGGAAGGATTGAAAGCTGAAACACAAAAAAATAACCTTCATGAACTTAATAAAACGAGTCAAGAATACAAAGCGCTGAAACAAGAACTGGTGAAATCTCATCAACGTAACCGCCAACAAACCCTTACCTCCCCTATTGATGGAACGGTACAGCAACTGGCGATCCATACCGTCGGCGGCATCGTAACCCCGGCCCAGGAACTCATGCAAATCGTCCCGGAGGAAACTATTCTGGAAGTCGAAGCATTTGTTCTGAATAAAGACATTGGTTTCGTGGAAGAAGGGCAGGTTGTGGAAGTCAAAATCGATACTTTCGATTTTACAAAGTATGGAACCATTGATGGCCAAATTATCGATCTGTCAAACGATGCCATTCAAGATGATGATATGGGACTGGTTTATCTCGCAAGGGTCCAAATCGATAAAGCTAAAATGAGGATAAATAAAAAATGGGTCAACCTTGGTCCCGGAATGTCCGTAACCGTAGAAATCAAAACCGGAAAACGCAGGTTAATTGAATATTTTCTGAGCCCCCTACTCAAATACAAACAGGAAAGCATTCGGGAACGTTGATAGATATTATTTTTCACCAACCGCACCCGTTGGAAATTCTTATGATGATTCGCCTACAAGAAAAAAGAATCCTTGGCTTCAGGGTGTCGCCACTGCTGCTGACCTGTTTTCTGTTCCTGTGTCTCACGGTTATAGCTGGCAATGCCATGGCGGGCGCCCCTGATTTGGGTGAAGATGAGCCCTACCCTTTGCCAAAGAATATTGCCAGCGGTGTTAACGTTTTTTTGGGAAAAGGAAATCCCATCTGTCACACCATGGCGAAGTATCTAATGGGAACGAGTCGGGCTCCAAAAAATATCATGCTGCGCTATCTGGTTAAATACGAAGACTTCCGATTCCCAAAATGGAAAGAAGAGCCGTTTGAAAATTACCGGGATGCCTTTTATGAAGCAGTTCAAAATACTTTTGTCGCAATGAAATTCACAGGCGAATTGTTTGAAGAAAGAACAAAAAAAATGAGCCAGATATATGATGGCTATGTAGAAGAGAACGCCAAGGTGATGGTGGCAAATCTGGATATAGACAACTCCGGC
>JAGQJZ010000094.1 GCA_020430445.1 Nitrospina sp. | reverse complement strand
AAAGCCGTCTAATTTCATCGTACGCAAGATTGCGGCTAACAGAAAAGTGCTGGTGACAGGACCGGGCTACATCAAAACATACGGGCAGCCGGAAACAGTAAAAAACCTTGCACAGCATAATTGCCTTCTCCTGGGCGCATATAAGACCTGGACACTCATTCATCGTGAGAACAGAAAAGAAGAGCGCGTGGCAGTCGCCAGCAATTTCAGCAGCAATAGCGGTCAGGCCACTGTTGCCGCCGCCAAAGCAGGTTTGGGGATTTGTATTAAATCGTGGTGGGATGTGGCGGATGACTTGAAAAGCGGCGGCCTTGTGCAGGTTCTGCCCGATTACGAACTGTTCAGCGATGTTAACATCAATATCATCTACCCCTCCAAAAAGCATTTTCCTCAAAAAACAGAAATCATGCTGGAGTTTTTGATACGGCATTTACGGGAAAAACTGGACTGATTCTTGCCCACAAAGTATATAAGCTCGTTTCGACGAACTGGCGCGGAGACGGCCTGGTTCACCAGAACAGGCGCAATGTGAGCTCCCTCCGGCTCAAGCCTGTTGGGATTTTGTATCGCCCCCAGATTTAGGTGGGCGTGCTGCCGTCTGATCGGGTATTCTTTTTCTGTGCTGTTTTGTCGGCCTGAAACCTCAATTCAAGAATTTCACAGGAGGCATCATGAAAATCGTTCGCGTGCTTGTGGTTTGTGCTCTGGTTTCAATCGTTTCCTTTGGACCCGTCCCGGAAAATGTTTTTGCCATGGATAAACCCTGCGCAACGGGTCCTTCCAAGGAGTTGAAAGAAAAAATCATTGAGATGGCGGAACGGAGTAAAAAGGAAAAGAAAGGCCTCACCCTGTATTTACCCGGGCAGAGTGTCCCGGTGATCGTGACGGAAGTGATCGGCACGGAGGCCATTGTCGGAAAGAATGGAGAGTATGACCGGATCCTGATCCGGCTGGACCGGGTATTGGGCTACGCGATGAACTGACAGGTGGACGCCGCCGGGTATGAAACGGAGAACGGGGAAGGCGCGTTTCGGTTTTCCGCGTGCGGTTTACTTAGAAAGCGGCCGGTTCACGAACCGGGTTTTTTGTGCAGGGTGTCGTCTGTGGTGCCGATCAATTCTACCAGGACGTTGTCTTTGCCAAATCCCAGAATGATGGAAGGGGCCTTTTTTCTCAGGACCGGCTGCATGTCCTTGCCCTTCAGGATCGTCGGGAGCGACCTTTCGATGTGGAGGTTGATCTCCTTCAGGTCCATTTCAATGTCGCCGAATACGATATTGGCCACCTCGCTGATCAGGTCGCCGATCTCATCGCTGTGGGAGTCCATCTCGACTCCGACGAAGTGTTTGGAAATTTTTTTGATGTGTTCATCCTTGAGCATGATGAGCATGATAAAACTCACCTCGCCCATGAACGAGACGATGCCCACAAGGTCGTTTTCAAATTCCTTGCAGATTTTTTCGTAGTTCATTTCTTCCCCGTACACGCTGGTCAACTTGCGCGCGACGGAGGTCTTTATTTTTCCCAATACCTGGCTGAAGGTTTCCGCGTTGATGGTCATAATTGATCTCTATTCCTGTTAAGGTGAGTCAATTCCGGGAACGGTTTCCTGAACGCCGTCCGGTTGCGGGGATTTTTCTTCTTTCAGAAGTTCGTCCCCGTAAATTCCGACCCGGTTATAAAATTCTTCCGTGACAACCGATTTCTGCAACACCTCCGGCGGGACGAGGTCCTTCACCTGCACGGCTCCAACAATGGAACCTTCCCGGGCAATCACCAGCGTTTTCATCCTGTTTTCACAGGAGAAGATGCAGGCCTCACCCACTGTGGACCCGATGTCCAGACTGAGCAACGGAACCGACATGATGTCCTCCGCTTTCGTGGTTGCCGGATCCCGCCTGCCCATGACTTTGTGGATGATATCGTCCTGGGTCACGAGGCCGACTCCCGCCCCCTCTTTCACCACGAGGAAAGCATGCGCCTTCAGGTTTTTGAATCCGTCGATGACTTCCCGAACAGTGCTGCCGTGCGCAATTTCGGGGAGGGACTGAATGGAAGCATGCTCAAGTGTTTTCAAAGTAAACTCCCACGGTTCGAAACGCCGGCCTTCTCAAGCGTTGAACGGATCAAGGCCTCTAAAAAAGGTTAACCGGTAAATTCCGTTTGAAAAGGAAAATTCAAGAAAAATTTTGGATGGTTGACACGTTTCCGGAATCAAAAGTTGCCTGAAATGGACAAAAAATGATCACCTGAACGTACGGAGTATTTTGAATTGGACGTTTTTGCCGGAATACCGTATCCAGCCCGGGAGGCAAACGAAAAAGGTTGACAGGAACGCTCCAGGTTATTGAAATGGAGTGATGTTTCGGATGGCCCAACGCGATTCAAATGAACCGATTGGAGGCGTTCCGGGCGCCAATCCGGAAGATGAGGGAATTGAAAAAATATTTGTAGATATTGCAGTAAATTTAGGATAATTAAGACTACCAAATTTTACCTTACCAGGTTGTTTCATTCCCCGGGACGGTATCCACCGTTCCCTCACCAACAATCCTACTGGAGTACTCAATGTCAACGCACGACGAGATTGTACAAGCCTACGAAGACTACATCGCCGAAAACGAAAGCTTCGAAACCAAGAATGTCAAAGCCGCTGCCGCACGCGCCCGCAAAGCCCTGGCCGAACTGGGCAAACTGGCCAAAACCCGCCGCGCTGAAATTCAGGACAAGAAAAACAGCCTTTAATCCACCTCTAAAGCAAGAAGACTTTTGCGTAATCAAAAGCGAACGTCCAAGGCGAGATTCTTCGGGCCTCAAGGCCCTCAGAATGACAATAAAACACTGTTACGTCATACTGAGCGCTAGCGAAGTATCTTGCCTCGAAGGTTTTTCAGGGTTACGCAAAGGGTTCTAAAGCAAGAGGACTCGGGAGAGAATACCTGTCAGCGGGTATTGTCTGCAGGTTATAGTTGTTGGTCCGGCCGGGGGAGGGGAGGAGATTCCAACGGATCGAGCAGGAGGTTTTCCGCCTTTCTGAACGATCCGGGGTCGTCAATGTCGATCCAGAATCGTCCGGCGGCATCCCAAGACCGGGCCCGGCCTTGCCGGGCCAGCACCTGGACCGCCTGAGAAAGGGTCACGTCGCCGGATTCCCGGTAGAGCCTGTCGAGCGTTTCGAACAGCCCGGTGCCGCAGTGGAAGATGCCGGTATCGAACGCGTTGAAACCGGCGATCTGTTTGCCGATTTCCGCGATCCGCCCTTCACGGACGAGAACGCGCGTGACGTCGTCCATGTTGACCTGCGCGTTGTTCAGGTCCGAATCCGTTGCGAGCACCACCTCGTCGCCGGCAGGCGGGCGCGCCATGAGTTCCCGCGCGATTCCGGGATCGAACAGGTGATCGGCCATTAAAAGCAGGAACGGTTTTTGGATCGATTCCCGCGCCTTCAATACGGAAACCCCGTTGCCCTTTTCCCACTCACGGTTGTGCAGGGTGGTGAGCGGGACGCCGAACCGGCCCGCCAGCCCGTTGAGAAACGCGTTCAGTTTTTCTGCCTGGTATCCGGTGACGACGAAAAACTCCTCCGCCCCGGCTTCCATCGCCAGGCCGATCACCCGTTCAATGAGCGGCACCCCGTAAAGCGGGGTGAGCGGCTTGCAGTCGCCGGCGGCGCGGAGCCGTTCGCCCCGGCCCGCGGCGATGATCAGGCAGGGCTTGCGGCCCTGTCCGGAATTGCGGATAAACGATTCGGTCATATTGAACGCTTCATTGTCCGTAAACTGGCGCGGGGGGTGTTTGCAGAAAAAGGCCGAAGGGCCGCCCAGCACGCCACCCACCTTGCGCTCCAGCGCCAGCTTCACACAACGGATCATGTCGATCGCCACGCCCGCCGAGTTGGGGGAATCCTCCACCGACAACCGCAGTTCCATATGGACCGGCACGTTGCCGAAGATCCGCCCCTCCATGCGGATGAACGCCACCTTGTTGTCGCCCTGCCAGGGGACGTAGTCGCTGGGGCCGATGTGGATCGAGTCCGCATCGAGTCTGCCGGGCGTCATCGATTGCACCGATTCGGTTTTCGATTGTTTCTTGGACGCCAGGCGGTCCGGGTTTTTCATGTTCAGAAAATCGGTATTGCCGCCGGTGTTGAGCTGGTAGGTGCGGTCGAGCTTGACCCCGCGCCGCCGGAACAAATCGGTCAGCAGGCGGTGGGTGATCGTTGCGCCGAGTTGCGACTTGATGTCGTCGCCGACCAGGGGTAGGTTGTTTTCCTCGAAACGCCGGGCCCAAACGGGATCGCTTGCGATGAACACCGGGATGCAGTTGATGAAGCCCACCCCGGCCGCCAGGGCGCATTCGGCGTAGAACCGCGTCGCTTCCTCCGAGCCGACGGGAAGGTAGTTCAACAGGATCTCCGCGCCGCTTTGCCGGAGCAGGCGGATGACGTCCCGCTCTGCCGGTTCGGGGGCGTCCGCTACGAGGAACGTGCGCTCCTCCGCGTAGTCCGCCATGTGAGGCGAAATGCCGTCGAACACCTTGCCCATTCGCACCGTCACGCCGGGGCCGGGAAACCGGTCGAAGAAAACCGCCGCGCAGTTGGGTTTCGCGAAGATGGCCTCGTGCAGGCCACGCCCCACCTTGCGCCGGTCCACGTCAAGCGCCGCCACGACTTCGATATCTTCCGGGCGGTACCCGCCGATACGGCCGTGCATGAGGCCGATGGCTTCCTCTAATTGCCGTCCCCGGTAGTAGTGCAGCCCTTGCACCAGCGCGCTGGCGCAGTTGCCCACACCGGCAATGGCGATTTTTATTTTGTTCATGAAGCGCTTCCGATTGAGGTTCTGCAACGGGTTGAAACCGGATATTGGAAGGCCAGCATACTCAATTTATCCGGGGAATCAACCCGGTACATCCGGAGCCCGCGCGAAATGAAATCGCGGTCCTGTTTGCCGAATTTTGTTTAACCCATTGAAAATTAGTGCATAATGCTAATTGCTGCGGCAGGGTTGCGCACCATTTTTTAGAGGATGCGGGCCCGCCCACCTGAAGAGGAAACCCCCGCACCTGCTGTTTGTGCCCACTTTTACCCGTAAGGGGAAGCACATGGCATTGACCTTTCAGGAAGAAATCGCCCTCCGCGCCGCGTTCATGGAAATCCAGCGGGAGCGCAAGCAATCCCTGCGCGCCATGTTCGAAGGCACGCGGCTGGTGCGCAAAAGCAAGCTGGAAGACGCCAAGGAAGTCCTCAAGGAAGCGAAGAAAGCCAAAAAACTGGCCGAGCAGATTCCCGGAATCACCCCGCCCAACCTGAACAATCCCTTCGGCAGCCTGAACCTGAATCTGCTCAAGGGGATCGACCTCAAGAAGCTCATCGATCTGGACATCCCCGGCCTGTCGCTTCCCGGCTGGGACCTCAATCTCATCCCCAACATCAGGATCGGGCAGATCCCGGGCATCAACCTCCCGAACCTGCCCAACCTGAAAAAATATTTAAAGCATCTCGACCTGCTTCCGGATATTTCATTGCGCGCCCTGTTTTGGCAGATCGGGATGAAGTTCCCCCATCTGCACCTGCCTTCGGTGGCGTTGGATCTGGGGCACATTTTCAAAGTTGATTTTCCCAAACTGATCCCCGACCTCAAGCTGAAGTTTCCCGAGTTCTTCAACATCGATATCAGCGTTCCCTTGCCCAACCTGTCGATGCCGGACATCAACATGCCCGACCTCGTGCCGCCGATCCACCTCGACCTTCCGGAGATCGACCTGGCGTCCCTGGACCTGCCCGGTCTCGACATTCCCAAACTGATCCGCATTCCCGGTTTCAGCAAGGTGCTGAAGCTCCTGATTGAATTGTTCGATGTGGTGGATTTGCCGGACGTGATCGGAGAACTGGGCCTGGACTTCATTCAGGATTTCATCAGTTCGGCGCTGCCCATCGTCCAGCAGGTGAAGAGCGGCGCCAAGGCGGCCAAGAGCTGGGGCGAGGCGGCGCAGGACCTGCACAAGTCCATGAAGACGAAAAAGCACAAACCCTTCATCCTGCCCGGAGACGCACGCGATGCGGTGGACGCCGTGAAATCCCTGCTCCGGCAGAGTTCCGCCGAGCACGCCACCCGCGCGGCGATTGAGACCACGCAGTTCGCCGTGTCGACCGCCGGGCTGTTCGCCGATCTCGGCGGGGCCACGGGACCGGCCACCTCCGCCGCCGCGGCGGTCGCCAAAATGTGCCAGAAGATCACGCTGTTCGCGCTCGAATACAACCAGATGAAAAAGATCAACCACCTGCTCAAAACCACGGCGGGCGAAGCGCTCTCGTCCAACATCTTCAGCGTGTCGCCGCTTCTCGGGTGCTACTATCTCGCCAACAACACCACCAGCAACGTGCTCAACATCATGGTGCCCAATATCCTGGAAGACGACTGGATGCTGGACGCGGCCAACAACAAGAAAAAACACCTCGATCCCCTGATCAAGGATTCACAGACTTTTATCGGGCGCTCCCGGTACGTGTTGACTCCGATCCGCCAGAACAAGGGGATGTATGTCGAAAAATCGACTTTCGAAAAATTGAAAGCGCGCGCGGCTCTGGCCATCAAGAAAAAGCTGGGGCGCGCCCCCTCCCATTCCACCATTTCCACCCACAAATACATCGGCAAATAGGCCCCGCCACCGGCTTTTTTCCACGCCGGAACAATGGCCCGAACCGGGCCTTCCTGTGGTACAATGAAAAACCTTTAACAATTTATTTATCAAGTAATTATAGGGTGTCCGGACGCGTCCGGCCCGAAGTCCATGCTGAAAAAACTCCTCATTATTCCCGGGATCGTTCTGGGAGTTTCGGCGCTGGTGTTTCTTGTGCAGACACGCGAAAAGCCGCGTCAGGCCCCGGTGGCCGAAAGGGCGACGCCTGTCCGCTTCATCAAGGTCCCGCAGGTTGCCCTGGTGCCGCGCGCCAGCGGTTTCGGTTACGCCCGCCCGGCGCGCGTGGTCGAGATCGTGGCGGAGGTGCCGGGCAGGATCGTTGACATGCGCGAAGATTTGCGCAAGGGCGTGTTTGTCGGCGAAGGCGATGCCCTGTTTCAGATCGAAACCGATTCCAGCCGATTGGCGGTGCAGCAACTGGAAGCGGAGATGATGGCGGTCGAGGCGCAGGTCACGGAACTGGATTTTCTGGAAAAGGAGACCCGGCGCAAGCTGGAGACCGAAACCAGTGCGTTGGAGATCAACCGGAGGGAGTTGGCGCGTAAACAGAAGCTGGCGGAGGAAGGGGTGATCGCCCAGGCCATGCTGGACACGGAAAACCAGAACGTGCTGGCGCGCAAGAACGCGGTGGAAAATTTTCAGGGGGCGCTCGACCGTATCCCCAGTCAGCGCCGGGCTCTGGAAGCCCGCCATGAGAGCCTGCGCATGCGCCTGGAAGACGCGCGCATCAAACTGGAAAAAACGGCGTTGACGGCTCCCTTCGACGCCCGCGTCGCCGCAGTCCATGTCGAGACCGGGCAGGCGGTGGGGCAGGGCAAGGTGCTGGCGGTTCTCGACAGCATCGACCGCGCCGAGGTGGAAGCGCAGATTCCGCGTTACCTGTTGCGCAACTTCGTGCCATTGTGGGTGCTGGATTCGAACGTGTCGGCGCGGAAGGCGGCCGAACATAAAAAAATTCTTTCCGGTTTCAAGGCGCGCATCCTGCGTGAAACGGACACGCTGGACACGGTCTGGGAAGGGCGCTTCACCCGCTTTGGCGAAACGGACGCCAGGACGGGCGCGGTGGCGGTGGTGGTCAGCGTCGACGACCCCTGGTCGAAAAACACGTCCCGTAAAAAACCGCCGCTGGAGAAAAACCTGTATTGCGAGGTCCAGTTATCCGGAAAACCCCTGGGTCAAAAAATAGTCGTCCCGCGTACCGCTATCCACGACGGGAAGGTGTATCTCATCAACAAGGACAACCGACTGGAGCGCCGCGCGGTCGAGGTCGAATTTTTTCAGGAATCGCTGGCAGTGGTGAAATCCGGCGTGAAGCCCGGCGATAAACTGATCGTGCAGGACGTTGTTCCCGCCATCGACAGCATGCTGCTGACTCCGGAAGAGGACGCGTCTTTTGAAAAATCCCTGATCGCCGCGGCGCGGGCGGTGTCCTGATCCCATGACGCCTCATTTTAAATTCCTGCGCTATTTCGCCGACCACCCCACCGCCGCCAACCTGCTGATGCTGATCGCCCTGTTCTTCGGCTTCATCAGCGTCGGCGACCTGCGCCGCGAAACTTTTCCGGATTTCGCCGCGACCAAGGTAGAGGTTTCCGTGGTGTATCCCGGCGCCTCGGCGGAAGAGATCGAAGAGGCTATCAGCCAGCGCATCGAACAGGCGGTACGCGACGTCAACGACGTGATCGAGATCAAAAGCGAGTCGCGCGAGAACATGGGCCGCGTTGAAGTGGAGATGCGCGACGGGGGCGACATCAGCCGATTCCTCAACGAGATCAAGACCGAAGTTGAAGCCATCGACGATTTTCCCTCCGAGACCGAGGTGCCCATCATCCGCGAACTGGGCCGCACCGATTCGGTGGTCTCCATCGCCGTTTCCGGCCCTATGTCCGTGCCCGACCTGAAACTGTACTGCGAGCAGATCAAGGATCGCCTGCTGCTGTTGCCGGACATTTCGCTGGTGGAGATTCTCGGGTTCTCCGAGCACCAGATCCGCATTCAGGTTCCGGCGGCGACGCTGATGCAGTACGGCCTGAGCATCGCCGACATCACCGATGCCGTGGCGCGGCAGAACGTGGACCTGCCTGCGGGCGTCCTCGAAACGCCGGACTCCGACATCATGATCCGCTATCAGGACGAACGCCGAAGCCTGCACGGGTACGAAGACCTGCGCGTGGTCTCGGCCTCGACCGGCGAGGAGGTGAGGCTCGGAGAGATCGCCACCGTCCGTGACGTGTTCGAAAACGAGGAGGAGAAAATCCTGTTCAACGGTGAACGCGCCGGACTGATCAAGATTCAGAAACTGAAAACGGAAGACTCGCTCGATATCATGGCGGTGGTGCGCGATTTTCTCGTGAAGGAGAGGCAGTCCGCCCCGCCGGGCGTCCACTTCTCGCTCACGCAGGACCGGACCGAAATCGTCAAGGACCGGCTCACCATGCTCAGCCGCAACGCCCTGCAGGGACTGATCCTGGTGTTCGCCGTGTTGTGGCTGTTCTTCAATTTCCGCCTGTCTTTCTGGGTGGCGATGGGACTCCCCGTTTCCTTTATGGCGACGTTTTTCGTCATGAAGGCGCTGGGCCTGTCGATCAACATGCTGACCATGGTGGCGCTGCTCCTGGCTCTGGGGTTGTTGATGGACGACGCCATCGTCATTTCGGAAAATGTCATGACCCAGTTGACGCGGGGAAAAGACGCACTGGACGCCTCGGTCGACGGCACGGCGCAGGTGACGCTGGGAGTGTTCTCTTCCTATGTGACCACGATGGTGGTGTTCGGCAGCATCCCGCTGTTGCTGGAAGGGGAAATGGGAAAGGTCCTCTGGGTGTTGCCGGTGGTGCTTCTGGTGACGCTCACGGTCAGCCTGGTGGAGGCGTTTTTTATTCTGCCCAATCACCTGGCGCATTCGCTCAAGCATTTCGATCCCAAGAAGCGCAACCGGTTTCGCGCGGCGTTTGAACGCGGGTTCGAGTACGTCCGTCACCATGTCCTGGGGCGGGCGGTCGACCTTGCGGTTCACTGGCGTTACCTGTTCCTCGGGCTGCTCCTGGCGGCCTTCATGATCTCGATCGGCATGATTGCCGGAGGGCGGCTCAAGGTGATCGGCTTCCCGGAAATCGACGGCGATGTGCTGGAGGCGCGGATACTCACGCCGCAGGGCACGCCCTTGTCCGAGATGGAACGCATCGTGTCGCAGGTGGTGGGCGCGGTCAAACAGGTCGACGCCGGCCTCACGCCGCAGCAACCGGGCGGCCAGGCGCTGGTGCAGAACATCATGGTGCAGTACGGGCAGAACCGGGACGCGTATGAAACGGGGCCGCATGTGGCGACGGTCTTTGTCGACCTGCTCAAGGCGGAAATCCGGACGGTGAACCTCGACACGATCACCGCACGGTGGCGCAATACCGTGGGAACGATCCCCGGCGTGATCAACATCACGTACAAGGAACCCGTCATCGGGCCGGGTGGTCTGCCCATCGATATCCGTCTGCAGGGGGAGGACCTGGGGCAATTGAAAGAGGCGTCGCTCGATCTGCTCGGCTGGCTGCGGCGCTACGAAGGGGTGTTCGATCTGCAGGACGACCTGCGCCCCGGCAAGCCCGAGGTCCGCGTCCGCCTGAAACCCGGCGCGCTGGCCCGCGGGCTCGACGCCGCGACGATCGCGCGGCAGTTGCGCACGGCTTACTTCGGCGGCACGGCGAACGAAATCCAGGTGGGTTCGGAATCCTATGAGATCGACGTGCAGCTCGCCGATGCGGATCAGGACAGCCTGGCGGACCTCGAACAATTCCACGTCACCGACCGCGAAGGCCGGTTGTACCCGCTGGGGGAAGTGGCGTATCTGGAACAGGGGCGCGGCATCGCGCGCATCCAGAGGGTGGACGGCCAGAGGACCGTGTCGGTGCAGGGCGACCTCGATCCTAAAATCGCCAATTCGAACGAGATTTTGCAGGACACGGTCAAGCGGTTTCTCCCCGGCCTGCTGGAACGTCATCCGGGCGTGACGTATTCGCTGGAAGGACAGCAGAAGGAGACGGGCAAGACCGGACGTTCCATGATGAAGGCCTTCATGCTCGGAATCTTCGGCGTGTTCGTTTTACTCAGTTTCCAACTGGAGAGTTATCTCGAAGCGCTGGTCGTCATGATCGCCATTCCCTTTTCGCTGGCGGGCGTGATCTGGGGGCATATCGCGATGGGACTCGACATTTCGACCGTCAGCCTGATGGGGTTCGTGTCGCTCGCCGGGGTGGTGATCAACGATTCCATTCTGCTGGTCGAGTTCATCCGCATCGGCGTGGAGGAGGGGCATGGGGAAGTGGAGGCGGCGAAGAAAGCCAGCCGATTGCGGTTCCGCGCGGTGCTGCTGACCTCGCTCACCACCATCGCCGGGCTCACACCGCTGCTGTTCGAAAAGAGCCTGCAGGCGCAGGTCCTGGTTCCGCTGGTCACCAGCCTCGTGTTCGGGCTGATCGCTTCCACGCTTCTGGTGCTGATTGTGATTCCCTGCCTGTATTCCGTGCTGGCCGATTTTGGCCGATCGCCGGCGAAAGCGAACCGGCCGGTGGTCCATTCGCCGGACGACCCCTTCCTGGGCATGGAGGATGAGGACGAAGAGAACGAAGACGAAGGGGAATCCCCCGGACCGGACACCCCCCACCCCGCATGAGCCTGGGAGCCGACGGAGGCTCCGGTTTTCAAGGAGCGTCGGCCCAGGCGAGAATGGCGTTGTCGAATTCGCTCTGCAACATGGGCCACTCGCCGAACAGGAGGGAGTACACGCCAATCAGGTGCGCCAGAAAATCCTGCACGAACGGCGTTGCGCTTCAGAAAAAAACAGATACCGTTCGTTTCCCGGTCCGTCCCACGCCAGGTGGAACAGGAAGGATTCGACATAGGCCGTCTTTCCCAGGTCCTCCAGGACCAGCCGGACCATGGCGGGGAAAAAATAACAAAATCCTTGCGGACTCAGAAAGGCCGCCGGGTCCCACCCGGGGTTTCCCAACTCCTCCAGCCCGATGGTTTCCGGGGTTTTGTTTTTCAGCGTGTCTTCATGTTCCTGGCATTCGCAGCAATGGTCCGGATTGCGCGTGAACTGTTCAGGGGCGGGGCTTACTTGAAACAACTTAGCAGATAATCGAAGCCAGTCTTCGGAGGGGGGCATCGCCGTGCGGTGGAAGTTCGAATGGCCGATTGGTGTAGCATGCTTTCATGATAACCCAATACAAACCTTGAATTACCCTATTGTTGGGATAATAATATGGAACGTTTTTCAAAAATCCAAACTTCCGTTGGAACCCTGCCGCATGCTTTTCAAGAAAGAAGAAACAGAAAAAGCCGCTGAAAACTCGCGCAGAACAGAATTCAATGAACGGGTCACGCACATCCTGCTGGCGGTCTGCAAGGGGATGTCTGCCTGGATTCCCGCCAAAGATCCGCTTAAAAACAAGATCGACGAATTGTTCAAGGTCCTGAAAAAGGTCGCCCGCCCGAAACCGCCGACCGGCATCGCGCAGGAGATTCTCGAGTTTTTTGAAAAAACCAACCTGGAGGACAAGGCGAAAGGTTTTGAACGCGGCAACGTCCGGGCGTTTATTGCGGAACTCGGTCAGGTCATCGAAAAAATGTCCCATTCTTCCGGAGGTATCAGCAGGGAGACGGGGGGCATGATCCATGACTTTGAGGCCCTGGCGGACGAAGGCAAGCTGGACGTTCTGAAAGCCCGCATCATTGAGGGGCTGGTGAAAATCAGGGAAGAATCCGGTCAGATGGAAAAGGAGCTCGCCCGCTACCGGGAAAAAACCACGAGCCTGGCCAAAAGGCTGGAGGAAACTGAAAGTCTGGGATTCACGGATCAATTGACGCGCACGCTCAATCGCCATGCCTTCGAGACCCAGGTGGGCCACTGGTTCCCCGATGGGAAATCCAACGGAGAGCCGGTGGGGTTTGTTTTTATCGATGTCGACAATTTTAAAAGTTTCAATGACACGCACGGCCACCAGGTCGGGGACCTGGTTCTGAGATTTGTGGCCGATACCCTGCGTGAAGGCATGGGAGAGGATGGAAAATTGTTCCGGTATGGTGGGGAGGAATTTCTGGTTCTGGTTCCCGGAAAAGATATCGATGCGGTCGCGAAAGTTTCTGAAAAAACCCGCCGACTGCTCGAAAAGGACTACTTTGTGGACAAGAACAGGAAACTGCAGGTGACCGCCAGCATGGGCGTGACCGTGTCGAAAAAAGGGGAACTGCTGGAGGAGGTGCTGGAAAGGGCGGACAAGGCCCTTTATAGTGCCAAGGAAAAGGGTCGGAACCGAATCACGGTTTCTCCCTGATCCGGCCCCGTCCGGTAACACCGGGCTCCCCGCCAGCGGCCCGCGCCGCGCGCGAGAGGGCTCCCTGCCCGTCTCACGGAAACGGTTTCATGTCATTTTACAATGTTCCCCAAGTCCGTTATAGTTCGTGTCGAACCCCCATTTTCTGACGAGAGTGTCCA
>JAGQJZ010000093.1 GCA_020430445.1 Nitrospina sp. | reverse complement strand
TATTTATCCCTGATGTTTTTTTTATTTAGGAGGAAAAAAGGAATGAGAAAGATTACCGTTTTATGCTTGGCTGCTTCCCTGGCCCTTTTTATGGGGACGACCGGTGCACTTGCTGCATCGAAGTACAAGGAAGGTTCTGTCAGTAACGGTGGCAGCATCTCCGGTGTGGTTAACCTGAAGGGTGATGCACCCGCTCCGATCATGGAAGACCTGAGCAAGGGGAAGAACTCTGAATTCTGCGCCACGCACCCCGAAGCGAAAGATGGCATTCGCCCCCGCGTGAAAGTGAAAGCCAACGGCGGCAAGCTCGAAGGCGCCGTGGTGTTCATTGAAGAAATCAAGGAAGGTAAGGCTTGGGGATACAAGGGCCAGAACTTCGATTTCGAGAAATGCGATATTTTCCCGAAGATCACAGTCGTGCGTAAAACCGAGAAGGGTATGGACAAGAATGTATCCATCACCAACAAGGACGACAATATCCTGCACAACCCGCACGGTTATGCTGTAAAAGGTGCGAACCGCAAGACCCTGTTCAACAAGCCGCTGCCGAGCAAGGGCGATGTGGCCGAAGTGACCAAGAACCTGAAACGCCTGAAGGACGATCATTTCTTCCTGCAGTGCGACCAGCACAACTTCATGGAGGCTGATGCCCGTGTTGTTTGGAATCCGTACTACGCTGTCACCGGTGCGGACGGTTCTTTCAAGCTGACCGACATTCCTGCCGGCAAGTACAAGGTCACCGCATGGCATCCGTATGTGGGTGAAGTGACCCAGGAAGTGACCGTATCCGGCGGCGCCGATGCGGCTCAGAATTTCGAACTCGCTGCGAAGTAATCAGTTCGTTTTTCGATAATCAAACGGCATCGGGGCTAAAACCCCGGTGCCGTTTTTTTATGAGTTTCTTTTTACGGGCATGACCGGTGGAATCTTCTTTAATGAATCTACCCGGCAATCAAATCACGATCTGCGCAAAACCCGGACGCGAGCGATGAAAAGAATACGGATGAAACAAGTCGTCAGGTTGATGGCGGGCATGGCCATCACGCTGTTGTTTTGGATCTCCTTTGCCGGGCCCGGCCATGCCGGGGGGCATGAGGATGCGGCGGACGTTGAGTTCGCGGAACTGGCCCGGGCTGGAGAGCCTCTTTACCTCCATTACTGCGCCCATTGCCATGGCGTGCATGGGGAAGGGGATGGCTATAACGCTGAGAACCTGGACAAGGACCCGGCGGAGCTTTCGGATCATGCCTTCGTTGCCCAAAAGAGTAATGAAAAATTGTTCCGGGCCATTTCCGAAGGGGGTAAGGCGGTCAAGAAATCCTACCTGATGCCGGTGTTTGGTCACACGCTGTCCGAAAAGGAAATCTGGTCTCTGGTGGCCTATATCCGGGTCCTGGGGGATGACAAGGAACAACGGGTCGCGCTGCCTCCGCAGGCCAAAACCGAGCGGCCGTCGATTCCTCTGGAAACCCACGAAACGCTTTCTTCGTTTCTCCATTGGTTCAAGGAGGAAGGCGGTTCGTCCAAGGTCCTCAAGGCCGGTGAAAACCTGTTCCGCAACAAACTGGCTTGCTTTGCCTGTCATAGCGTGGAAGACGAGGGCGGCCGTGTGGGGCCTGAGTTGACGCGGGCCGGATACCTTTACAAACCGGAATGGCTTTATGTTTGGATTAAAAATCCCCAGCACGCGCGCCCTCAGACCCGGATGCCGAACCTGGGGGTGACGGAAGATCAGGCGCGGTCGCTGGTGTCGTACCTGGAGAGCCTGCAGGGTGGAGATGATGATGAAATGGTTCCGGAGGAATGGAAACCGTATCTTGAAAAACCCGGCGATCCTAAGGCGGGTGAGCAGTTGTTTTTTGATACGTTGGGCAATGCCAACTGCTCGAAATGCCACCGTGTAAAAGGCAAAGGCGGGCGCGTGGGGCCGGACCTGAGCCTCGTGGGCACGAGCCGGAGGCCGGAGTTTCTTTTGGAATCGATCCTGGATCCCAAGGCCGTGATCACGGTGGGTTATTCTTCGGTCCTGATTTTAACCAGGGAAGGAAAGTTCCTGACGGGGATCAAGGTCAATGAAGACGACCAGTCTCTGGATATTATCGACAAGGAGGGGAACTCCCTTCATGTCGAAAAGTCTCTGATCAAAAAATTCAAGACCCAGAAAATTTCCATCATGCCGGGGAACTTCAAGGACATTCTGACCGAAGATGATATCCGGAACCTTCTGGCCTACCTGTCCGGCCTGACCCTGCCTGCAATGAATGAGGATCGATCCCGCCTGTCGGACTGAGGGGCTAATCCGCTATCAGATAGAACCAGTTGGAGACCGAGCGGCGGGTTCCCGTTTCCTTCATCCCGCCGTCCCAGGCGTTGAACGCGATGGGGATGATGCTGCCCGGAAGCAGCCGGTCGGGATGAGCGGGGTCCGTCTGGTCGAGCTTCTTTTTCAGTACCAGAGAGTATTGACCGTACTCGAAAATAACTTCCGAGTTGAGGGGGGAGGTGTTTTCGATGGGGGAGGTGTTTCCCATGCCCCTGGCGGTGAACTGGCGGGCTCCGTTGGGGTTGGACTGCCACTTCCACAGGGTGACGGGATTGCTCTCGTCCCCGTTTAACAGATAGGGGAGGTTGTCCAGGGCGCTTTCCGGACCGGCGAGTTGCACGGCCAGGGCATCCGGAAATTGGGCGGCTTCCGGCGATGCCGCGGCCAGGTGCTCTTCCTCTTCGTCTTCTTCCACACGCAGATGCGGCGGCAGGGGAGGAGCGGGAGATTCCACCACTTTGGTGACGCTCTCCAGAATGGGATCATAAGTCGGGTCGTCCCAGCGGATGCGCAGCGCGATTTCTTTTCCATTGTGCACGGCTTCGACCCACAGGTTGTTCACGGTCGTGAAATAACTTTTTTCTCCCTGCATGATCTGGGAGCCCAGTGGAACAAAAAACGAGGTGATCTGTTGCCAGCGCGGGTCTTCCGGGCCTTGCGGCAACGCGCCTTCGACCCGGGTCATCTTCAGGTTTTTGTGGACCTGCGGTTTTAACAGCAGGGACAGGGTTTGTACGTAGTGCACGAGGTCCCAGATATTCTGATCGGGATGGATCCGGTCGGAGAAGCGGGGCATGGCGGTTGTGGACAGCCCCGTTCGGAGAGTCATGAACAGGTCCTCTCTCCGCGAGCCCCGGCGAAAGGTCCAGGGCTGGCTCAGGTTTCTCGGCCGTATGGCGTCGGTTGCGATGTCGACGATCTTTTTGGTGGACTCCCCATCGCCACGTCCCTTGACGCCATGACACCCGGAGCAGTTCTGGAGGAACAGCTTGCGCCCCCGTTCCACGCTCTCGAGTGTGAACTGGGGCGGTTCGGGAACCACGACGGGTTCCGGCATTTTATTTTTTTTGACCGCTCGTTCGAATTTTTTCTTGCCGAATTCCTTTAACAGAAGAATCAGGCTTTGCAGGTCGACTTCGGGGAGATGACGCCAGGAGGGCATGGTGGTTTCCGGGTAACCGTGGACCAGCATGGCGTGCAGGTCGTCATCGGTGGGGATTTTCCCGAAAGGCGTGCTGCGGATTTTATACTGTCCCTTGGTCAGGTTGCGCGGGCGCGGGCTCATCTGTTCAGCCGACACGCCGTCGCCGGCCCCCTCCGGACCGTGGCAGATGGCGCACTTGTCTTCGTAGACCACTCTGCCGCGTTCGAGGGACGCTTCCTGCGGAGTGTCCGGCGTGAGAGGGTTGGCCACGCCGTCAAAAATAAAGACGATGATTTTCCAGACATCCTGTTCCGAGAGGACGTCTTCCCAGGCAGGCATCACCGAGTTCCAGGGCTCGGACTTTTGCGGGAGGCCGGGGCCTCCTTTCATGATCCGCCAGAACGCGTACGATTCCGGGCGGTCGAAGATCGAGTCTTTTGTGTGGAAATTCGCGGGCCGGGGAGTGAACCGGTCCGCCAGAAGTCCCTCGCCGTTCAGCAGGTCCCCATGACAAAACACGCAGTGCTTGAAATAGAGGTCCGAACCCTGGCGGACGAATTCCGGAATTTTTTCAGGTTGGGCCCAAAGGGGATTGGTCAGGTCTTTGAGGGTGTGGGTTTTGCCCCGGACGGTGATCGACTCCGGCACATCTTCCGCCGCCGGAGGGGTGAACCCCCAGGCCGGGGAAAGGCCCAGCGCAAACGCCAAGCCCATGACCAGGGGAGCCCGCCGGAGCCACCAGGGCCTTGATCGCGGCGTCCTTACAAGAGCGTTCTGCAAGGAGTGCAGCCCCATTTAGTGGACCGAGCCCGGGAGGCGGGCGTCTTTCTTGATGCGGCCCGATTTGATCGTTTCGTAAAGGGGACGTTCGATCTGGCCGCCGTCAAACTCGAACTTCAGGTCGACGGTGCCATTGGGCTTGATTTCGATTTCCTGGCTTTCCGTCTTCATCAGGTAATGCCAGGCGTTGACCCTGTATTTTCCCGGGGGAATATTATCGATCTTGAATTTTCCGTCCAGTCCGGTTTTGAAGAAATACGGATTCTGGACCCGGAAACCCCAGGTCTGCATGAATTCGTGCATGCCGCAGATCATCTGAAAGATTTTATAATCTTTCTGAAAAGTCACATGACCGTCCGAAACCTGCTCGGCCGGGATCGGGATGTTCAGAATGATTTTTCCGCGCTCGGCCTGGTACACCTGGCTGTTGTGCATGACCGCGTCAATATTGTCGACATGGAACACTTCGCCCTGACGGACGACATTGACGGTGGGGTAGAATTTACAGTTTTCAGCCCGAATCATGATTCCGCTTTTCCCGAACGGTTTGCCGGCATCCACATGCTCCAGGGTTATGACCACGTTGCTGAGTCCCCGGTCCTCGCCTTCAATAAAATCGTACATGACCCGGTTCATCTCGTCATCGGTCAGGGTCTCGGCATCTTCCGGGACTTCCGCGCACATGTCCAGGTTGGGGAACAGGACCAGATGGTAGATCCTGGGCGGCGGGTTGGGGCCCGTCAACAAGGCCGTGCCCTGGATGGAGCCACCGTTTTTGACCTCGACTTCCTGATAGGCGAAGGCCTGGGGGCACCACACCATCCCAAGAGAAATAATGATCCAGCAAACTAAGAGTACCGACTTTTTCATTTAAAAAAACTCCCCTTGATGAATTGTGGTCAGCAACCGAATCCTGCGGCCACTCAGTGTTTCTGTGTAACCTTAGGGGTTAAATCCGGGAATTCAACGTTGATTTCCTGCGGGTCGTCGCCCACAGTGATTTTTTGGCTCACTTCACCCAGCTTTTCATGCCAGAAGTTCAAGGTGTACTTGCCACTGGGAACATCCGGAATTTCGAACGTTCCATCGGAACGGGACAGGGAAAAGTAAGGATTGGGGGTCACAAAAACCCAGGCTTTCATCCAGGCGTGGAGGTCGCATTCCACCTTCACGGGTTCCGGCTCTTCAAAAGCCTGCACGTCTTCCTGGCCGGGGGTGAACATGATATTGATCGGATCGTTGTCAAACGAGTAGGTGTGAATGTTGTGATTGATGGGATCGCTGGACAGGATCTCCAACTCGGAACCTTTCGTCATCACCGTGACATGCGGTTCGTAACGGCAGTCCTTTTGGTCCAGGGTGTAGGTTCCGGGTTTCCCCTTCAGTTTCTTTTTGGCGTCCTTCCCCGAAAGCCAGACCACGACGTTTTTCACCGCTTTATCCTTCACAAGCAGGGATTCGTCTTTCAATTCGACCGGACAGGCTTTTTTGTATTTTCCGGTATCGATTACCGGCGGCTCGGCGACGGCACCGTTGTAATGGATGGTGCCTTTCAGGGTTCCGGCCAGTGCCGGAGAAAGGGGCAGGGCGGTGAGAAGCGTGATGAAGGTCAGGGTCCGTAACATGGCAAATTTAAACTCGAAATCCGTTGTTTTTTTTATAGTATCTTAAATGCCGGGCATGTTCAAGCATCACTTTGCTTTCCTGCGTGCTCCTAAATGTAATCAGTTAAAAGGGTTTTGGGAATTAGGCCCGGCTTGTGAAAGCGGATTGCCGTGCTTATTGACGCGCTGTTTTATTGCCCGTGGCGGGGCAAATGGGTTTGCTTCCTGATAAACACTGGCATGATAATATAGAGATGAAATTCGCAGTAATTATTCCGCTTACGGGGGTGTCCTATGAAAAAGGTTTCTTTAATCTTTCTGATTTTCTTTCTTTTTCCTGCGTTGGCGATTGGGGGAACTCCCAAGGCCGGAGAAACGGCGCCGGGATTTTCCCTGGTTTCAGTGAAAGGGAAACCGGTTTCCCTGAGCCAGTATAAGGGGAAAGTGGTTCTCATCGGCATGTTTCATATCTGTGTCCCTTGCATGAACCAGGCGATGGAGTTCAACAAGGTCCGAAAGGCGATTTCCGCGGATGATCTGGTTATTCTGGGAATCAACACAAGCGGCGACTCAAAGCGGGCGGTGCAGGATTACCTCGAAAAGTTTCCTGAACCGGTGGGCTTCCCTTACCTGCTCGATCCGGAACAGACGGTTCATCAGGCCTATATCCAAAGGGACATGCCGACGGTTTTGATCGTGGGAAAAGACGGTAATCTCAAGGCGAGGTCGCCGGGCGTGGATGCGGAACAGTTGATCTCATACTTAAAAAAGCTTCTATAACTATTTGAAAAATAATATAAAAAAAATCAGCTTTTTATTTTATGGCTTGATTTGTTGGGGGATCGCTTTGCCTGCAGGGGGAGCCCGGTCTCTGGAAAGTGCAGGCGGTTCCGCAACTTATTTGATCCAGCTCAACGCTTTTAAAGTGGAGCAAAACGCCACCCGGTTTTTCGACCGGATCAGGCAACAGGGGTATCCGGCGGTTCTCGAGCATGAGGAAGGTGAACGTTGGTACAAGGTCAAAGTCGGGCCCTTCGCGGACTGGGCCAAGGCGAAATCGGTTTCGGAACAATTGGAGAAGGCGGAAAAGTTGAGTCCCCTGATCCTCATCCGTTTCGCCGGTGAAGGGGATGCGTCTGACAGGATAATGTCTGAAGACACCGGTCCTCCCGAAGCCACGGGAGAACTCCCTCCGCAGAAAACCGAAAGCGAAGGTGCCGCCGGCGCAAACCCGTCACCCGCCGAGGACGAGCCGGGACCGGATGCTTTGGATCGTGTCATCGCCCGGTTCCTCGCCTGGAAAGAGGCCTGGCAGGAAAAGGATCTGGAGACCTACCTCGGTTTTTACTCCGGACAATTTGATCCCGCGCCACGCACCCGGCAGGCCTGGGAGCGGTCACGCAAGCGCGCCCTCGACCGGGAAGGGACGATCCGGGTCCAGGTTGGGGAGATGGAAGTGGCGCCTGTGGGAGACCGTGTGGAGATGCGGTTCATCCAGAAGTTCCAGTCGAGCACTTTTCAGGATGTTGGCTTGAAAACGCTGGTGTGGGGATACGAAAACGGACAATGGAAAATCCTGAGTGAGCGCTGGCTTCCCATCTGATTTGACCTTTTTCTTCTCAGACGCCTGGGCTTCGTCCCGTTGCGTGGCCTGGAGTTTTTTTGAATGCGGTACTTGATCGTTGCACTCGTTCTGCTGACCCTCCATCCCGGTGACGGCTTCGCGTTCGATTACCGCCTGGAAGGCCGAACCCGGCTCGGAGGGTTTTTAACGTTCGAGCCTCCTCAAGGTTTCTCCCACACCGACCGCGAAGCGGAGCTGCGGCTGGGTGCCGTGGGGACCGCCGCCGAAGGAGATGAATGGGTCCTGGACTACGAAGTCATCGGGCAACTGCGTCACGAGGGTGGAGCGCTGGAAGAAGCCCGGCTGGGCGACTCGTTCGACGCGGATTTTTTCCGCGCCTGGGCCCGCTACGACCGGGGGAATTTTAAACTGCGCGGCGGCCGCCAGCAGATCCTGTTTGGCGCGGGCATGCTGTTCCGGCCTCTCGGGTTCTTCGACACCCGCATCATCTCCGGCGTGGTTCCCCAGACCAACGGCGTGGATGGTGTCCGCGCCACCTGGTTCCCGGATTCGGAAACCCTCATCGAGGGCTGGCTGGTGCCGTCGGGAGTCGACAGCCGCGTGATTTCCGGTATGAGGGGAGAGACGCAATGGGGTATTCTGGAAATCGGCGCCGCCGCCCAGTACAAACCGGTCTCCGATCTTGATTTCCTGTCGAGTTTCAATCTGGAACTCGCCCAGTTCGGTTTCCACGTCAAAGGCGAAAAGGTGGTGGGGTTCTGGAACGAGACCCGGATGGACGTCGAGCAGGGCGGGCGCGGTTCTCCGGTGCGGGTGCAGTCCGTTTTCGGGATCGATTACACTTTTAATGTGGGAGACGGCCTGCATGTCCTGCTGGAGTACTCCCTCCTCTCAGAGGAAAAGGGGTTCACCCGTACCGACCTGGTGCAGGGCGACACCACGCTCCATCAACTGGGAATGCAGCTGGACCAGCCTGTGGGAATCAGTACGGTCTGGAGGACCTTCCTGTTTTTCGACCTGGTGGACCGGAGCTTTCAGTTCGTGCCGCAGATCGAATACGCTTTGACGCAATCGACCTACCTCTACCTGCAGGGTCAGTTCGGGGGAAATATTGAGGGAGACAGCCGCACCGGCCGGTTGTTTCGCAGAGCGGCCGTTCCCAATGGAACGGAAAGTAAAGTCGGGTTGACCCTGATCACCTTTTTTTAATCACGGCTTATGTTGAAAATCGATCACGTCAGCAAAGTGTACCAGGTGGGACCGCAGGACTTCACGGCATTGAAGGATGTCAATCTGGAGATCGAAGACGGGGCGTTCATGTCTTTTGTCGGGCCGTCGGGTTCCGGCAAAACCACGTTGCTCAATCTGCTGGGCGGTCTGGACAAGCCGACGAATGGGCATATCGTGTTCCGCGACTACCGGCTGGACGATATGAGCCGGGAGGAGTTGGCCGAAGTCCGGCGGAAATACATCGGGTTCATTTTCCAGTCGTACAACCTGCTGCCGGTTTATACGGTGTACGAAAACATTCTCTTCCCCCTCCTGCTCAACAATGAAAAGGAAAGCCGGGTGCGGCAGCAGGTTCTGGACATCATCCATGCGGTGGGGCTGGATGTCGAGAAAAACAAAAAGCCGGCGGAGCTTTCCGGCGGGCAGTGCCAGCGCGTCGCCATCGCCCGGGCCCTGGTGAAAAAGCCGGATATCGTCCTGGCCGATGAACCGACGGCCAACCTGGATACGGAAAACTCCCTCAATATTCTCGAGTTGATGCGGGAATTGAACCGCGACTTCGAGGCGGCGTTTATTTTCAGCACCCACGATGAGAAGGTCACCCGCTTCGTCAACCGTGAGGTCCGGCTGGAAGACGGCCGGGTGATCTCCGATACCCTCAAGCAGGAAACGCCGGCGTGATTCTGAAAATCGCCCTGCGAAATTTTTTTGGACAGGGAATGCGCGCGGTGCTCAATGTTTTCGTCACCGCCCTGATCATCATCGCCACCATTTTTTCATTGTCCCTGCTCAACGGCTTCCAGGCGCAGGCGCTCAAGAACATGTCGGTCACCGATGCCGGCGGCGGTCATTACCGCGTGCCCGGTTTCGATATCCTGTCGCCCATGGACTGGGAGGACCTGACGCGGACCGTGCCGGAACAGTTGAAACGCCTGCCACCCGGGCAGAAAGCCGAGGTGCTCGTTCAACAGGGCACGCTGTTTGTGCACCAGCACCTGTTTCCGGTTCAGCTCCGTGGAGTGGAAATGGCGCAGGAACTGCTGGACCTCCCCTTGCAAAAATTGAAAGCCTGGAGCACACCGGTGCAGGATACCGTCCCGGTCGTGATCGGCCGGCAGATGGCCAAGGCCAGCCGGCTCAAGGCGGGGGACCTGGTGGTCATGAAGTGGCGCGACAAGTTTGGCGCGGTCGACGCCCTCGATGCGGAAATCGTCGACGTGGTGCCGCTGGTCAACCCCCGTGTGGACGAGGGCGTCGCCTGGTTGCGGCTGGACCACCTGCGGCAGATCACCCAGCGTCCCGGTGAAATCACCTGGGTGGTGGTCGAAGGGAATTTGGGGCCCGTTGACGGTCTTGAGTTTCTGGATGTCGACTACCTCATGAACGATTTGCTCTCACTGTTGAAACACGACCGCAGGAACACCCGCATCCTCTGGATCATTCTGCTGCTGCTGGCCGGGATCAGCGTGTTCAACACCCAATACCTGAATATATTCAAACGGCAGAAGGAGATCGGCACCCTGCTGGCGATGGGCATGACCCCCTCGCGGGTGGTGCGCCTGTTCACCCTGGAGGGAAGCCTGGCCGCCTTCGGCGCCGTGGTGCTGACCGGGCTGCTGGGCATCCCGTTTTTCGCCTGGTTTCAGACAGTGGGTTTCGATGTCTCCCATCTGAGCGAAACCGGGATCCCGGTGCGGGAAAATATTTTCCTTGTGTTCCGTCCGGGAGAGATCGCGTCCTCCGTTTTGATTACTGTGTCGCTGATGCTGGTGGTGGCCTGGTGGCCGGTGCGCCGCATCTCCCGCCTCGATCCGACCCTGGCGCTGAGGGGAAGGGGGATCACATGATCCGCTGGATCCTGCAGGGGCTCATCCGCGACAAAACGCGTTCCCTGTTCCCGTTTCTGATTGTTGCCGTGGGCGTGGCGCTCACCGTGTCCCTGTTCGGGTTCATGGATGGCATTGGCCTGAGCATGCTCGACCTCACGGCCAAACTCGACACCGGCCATGTCCGCCTCGTCAATAAAGCTTTTTATGAAGAAGAACACCTCGTTCCTATTGACCGGGCGCTGGCGGGACAGAAGGAAACGGGTGAATGGCTCGAACACAACAGCGACCCGCGCATCCACTGGTCGCCGCGCATCCGCTGGCGGGCCCTGATGGACGTGCCGGATGAAAACGGCGAAACCCGGAGCCAGACCCCGGTGACGGGGTTCGCCATCGACATGCTCAGCCCGGAGAGTTTCGATGTGGACCGCCTGAACCTGCGGCAGAGTATCCTGTCCGGACGATTGCCCAAAAACCCGCATGAGATGATCGTGGGATACCGGCTGGCGGAGAACCTCGACCTGAAGCTGGATGACACCATCACCCTGCTGGGGCAGTCGTTTGACGGGGGCATGGCGGCGGATAATTACCAGGTCGTGGGATTCGTTCGTTTCGGCGTCACCGCCATGGATCAGAAAATGGCATTGATGGATCTCACCGGTGCGCAACGCACGTTTTATATGGACGACATGGTGACCGACTGGCTGGGCTACCTTCCGGCTTCGGTTTCCTATCACGATTACAAGGCGATCAAGGAGGGTATCCAGCCTAAGATTCCCCAGTGGATGAAAAACCCGCCCACCGCCTGGGCGAAAGACGATGAGCCCATTGTCCTGACCATTCTGGAGCAGCGCAATCTGGGACCGATGTTCGACAAATTCGAGCTGATCCGGAGCGTCACGATCCTGGTGTTCACCGTTCTGATGGTCCTGGTCCTGTGGAACGCCGGATTGATCAACGGTATTCACCGCTATGGCGAGATGGGACTTTGCCTGGCCCTGGGGGAGACGCATCGCATGATCGTGTTCCGGTTGGCGATCGAGGCGTTCGTCCTGGGGGTGGCCGGTTCCCTGGCGGGATGCCTGGTGGGCGGAGCGTTCGTCTGGTACCTGCAGGAAGTGGGCGTGAACATGGGAGACGCCCTGGCGCAATCGGGCATGATGCTCAGTGAAGTCGCGCGCGGCCGCCTCAGTTGGGAGGGCATGGTGTGGGGGGTGGTTCCCGGCGTTGCGGCAAGCGTGCTGGGCAATCTCATCGCCTCATTGTCGATTTTTAAACGGTCGGAAGCGAGCCTGTTCCGTGAACTGGAAGTGGGGTGATCATGCAGTTAAAAGTTTTGGCGACTCTGTTTCTTTTGTTATTGCCGGTTGCATCCGCCTTCGGGCAGACCGACGCCGATGCCCAGCGGCTGCTGGAAAAAATCGACGACAATTTGTGGTCGTCCAGCAAGCATATCGAGGGGCGGTTGATCATCGACAACGGGCGGCGGGTCCGTGAGCTGTCGGAGGAAAGCTGGATGATGGGGGTGACCAAGGGGTACAGTCATTACAAGTCGCCGGCGCGTGAGCGCGGAACCAAGATGCTGAAGATCGAGAACAAACTGTGGCTGTACACGCCGCAGACGGATCGCAAGATCCTCATCGCCGGGCACATGCTGCGTCAGTCGATGATGGGAAGCGATCTTTCGTATGAAGACATGATGGAAGACGTCAAGGTGAGCGAGGCGTATAAGGCCACCATTGAGGGATTCGAAGATTATGAGGGCAAGCGTGTCGCCGTGCTGCGGCTCACGGCGCGCGACACGAGCACAACCTACCAGACACGCAAGGTGTGGGCCGATCCTGACCAGTTCATTATCCTGCAGGAAATCCGCTACGCCAAAAGCGGCAAGGCCTTGAAGTCGGTTGAATTCCGCGACTACTTCACGGTAAAGAACCGCCTGTTCCCGCGCCGCATGGTGTTCCGCGATCTTTTGAAAGAAGACACGAAGACGACCTACATCTTCGATTCGATCGAGTTCGATGTCGACATCCCCAATCGCTATTTTTCACAGAGCATCTTGAAGCGGTGATCCCGGCTCCCGTTTCCACTTTTCTATCGCTTCGAAGACGGCATCGAGGTTCTCCACCAGCGCCGCGCCTTTTCCCCTGAACGATTCCCAGACCCGGTCCGCATTTAAAAGCACGTGCGGTTTGCCGTATTCCAGCGCCAGTTGAATTTCCGATGCGGTGCCTTGAGAGCCCGGCAGCGCGACGATGAAATCCGCGCTCAATACCACGATGTGGTTGCGGCTGGCCGTCTCCCTGCCGCGGCTGCCGGACAACGGCAGGTGGGTGACAATGGGAATGTCGACGAACGGATTGGGGTAACCGTCCGGTGGGCGATGGCGCATTCTTTCCTCGGGGTGTTCGCAGGCGGTGTTTGCCGGCAATACGCCGATCACCTGTCCGGCGGGGGCTTCCGACTGCTGGAACGCCTCCGCCACAGCCTGCATGACGCCGCCGCCTCCACCGTTCAGCAGGTGAAATCCCCGGCGCGCGATCCATTCCCCCAGCGGACGGCTCAATTCCGGATAGGCCCGGTCGCCGGAACCGATGACGCCGATGATTGGTCTACGCGGCCGCATGGGGAAGCGGGGAGGCGGGTTGTTCGGTGAATCCGATCAGGGCCAGGTAGCGCAGGATCGAGTCGAGGTGATGTTGCGAGTTGCCGAATTCGGTTTCGAGGTCGTGTGTTTTCAGGCGCACGTTGTCCCCCCGCTGGATCAGGTGGTAGACCAGCGATGCGGTTTCGGCGATTCTTTTTTCCATTTCCTCGTCGTTGACCGGCCGGCCCGTCTGTGGATGGTTGAGGTTGAG
>JAGQJZ010000092.1 GCA_020430445.1 Nitrospina sp. | reverse complement strand
GGGCCGGTTCACCACGGGCACCGCGATGAACGACGACAGCGCCGACAGCGCCGCGGCGGCGTTCCGGTCTTCGGGGGCGGGGTCGGAGGGGCGCAGGTAAATACTCTGGATATCCTCGACGGCTGTTTTCGAACCGCGCCAGCGAATGAACCCAGAAGGCTCGGGTTCAAACACAAAGTCGTATTCAAGCGCGTTCAGGTTCTGGTCGATGTGCAGGACGGGCGTGCCGCGCCGGGACAGCTCGTCAAGAACGAGCCCGATTGGAGAGTCTGACCGGTCCCCCCAGACGAGGATCACGAAACGTTCCCGCTCAGGAGTTTGCCCAGGGCGTCCAACGAATGGTCACCGGGTTCGGTGGCCGTTGTGACGGTCAACAAACGGTAATTTCCGTCAAAGACGCAACGGGCCCAGTGCAGGCCGAGTTGCTGCACCAGGGTTTTGGAGCGGGTCCGGTACTGCTCCGGTAAATCCCCCAAAGCCTGATCGCCCACCACGTCCACCGACTTCAACTTCAATGGACGCTCCTTGCCGGGCTTGCTGGAGAGCTTGAAAGGGCGGAGGGCCAGACCGGCGTTGACGGCAAACCTGCCCCAGATTTCCGGGCGCAATGTCTCTTCGCCCAGCGATCCGTTACGGACGGGGTTGACCACCAGCGCTTTGGTCGACGCCAGGACCGCCACCAGGAACGCCTGTATCTCGCTCGCCAGGTAGGAGCGGTCCTGTGGATGGGTCGACAGCAACTCTTCCGGGTAAACGGTAGAACGGCGAACGAAGACCCCTGTGATTTGGGTATCGTTTACCGTTCTACCATTAACAATCCATTGCCGAGCGTCGTCGTCGCTTCCCCAGACCCATCCCGGCGAAGTGAGATCCTCCGCCGAGAGGAGACCGGCCGAAGGCCAGGCCTTGACCAGGGAGGCGGCGACACGGTCGTGGGCGCTGCCGACGACAACGATCACCGTTTGCGCGGGCCTTTTTTAGCGGGCTTTTTCTTTACGGCCCTGGCCTTGTCGGCTTTCACCTTTTGCACAGTGGTCTTTTTAACAGTGCCTTTTTTCAAGGTGCTGGTTCTGGTGGTCAACTGCCCACCCTTGACCTTTTGGGCCGCGACGGTGACTTCCCGGATATTTCGCAGGTCCACCTTGCCCTCGGATTTCCAGATGGAGTGGATCACTTCGTGCAGTTCCGTCGCCTCGCGGGAAATGATCAGTTTCCTGTTGTCCCCCTCGGCAAAGGCGTCTTTTTCCTGGAACCGGTGGGCTTCCTTTTCGGAAATTTGCTTGACCCACGGCTTCTCGATCAGCGGTGGCGGGAAGCCCACTTCGGGCCGTTCTTCCTTGGTGATAAACGACCGGGAGAACTCCACGTTGGTTTGATCAACCGTGGTCGCGATGTTCTGAATGGTCTGCTTCCACTCCTCGTCGATGCGTTCGAAAATGGTGACATCCTCACGGATGCCCTTGAGGTCGATGTCGGGGATCCGTTTCTGGCGAATGTCGCTGATCGCCTTGATCTCTTCTATGACTTCCATTTTTTCCTTGAACTCGATTTTGAGTTCCTTGAACAGTTTATTGGTCACGGATACGTTCTGGCATCCTGGCGATTCAATGCCGTTGGCAACGACTTTCAGGCAATAGGAACCGTTCGGTACCGATGCGGGAACATGAACCCGACAGTTGTGGATAATCGTTCCGGTCTGCAGCCCCATGGTCGAGTAGTCCGAGGTCCGGCAGTAATACACGGCGGAGGATGTTTTCGATTCCAGGCGCACAATCGGGTAGTTGGTGGCCTGCGTCGCATCGTTGCCGTAGTAGGCCGCCTGGGTCAGTCCGTTGATCTGCCGGCCATGCAGGGTAAAGGACCGGCCACGGCGGATCACCGACGGCGCGTGGGTGATTGTCGGCCGCCAGACAGGGTCCGGTGACAGGTCGGGGGTGTACAGGTCGACCGTGGTGCTGTAGGCCGAGTACATCACCTGTCCGGTGGGCAGGAGCAGCATGCGTCCCTTGTAAGGCACCGCCGATGCCGTTGCGGCGCCGGGGACCGGGTTGATCGCATTGGCTTCCGGGTCGTATTCAAAGAAATACGTGGGGGACTGGAAAGTCGCCGGCGTCGTGATCGGCCCGACGGAGAAGAGCACTTTCCCGTTCGGCAAAACCACCGCCGGCGCGTCCACGGCGCCGAGCGCCTGGCCGGAACTGTTTGAAGGAATCGTCGGGCCGCGTTCCCAGGTTCCAACCTGATTGGCTATGGGGGGAGGCGTGTACAGCGCGGTCGAATTCGTGGCGCCAATAACAAACAGCCTTCCGTCCGGCAGCAGGACCGACGCGCCTATTTCCGAAATACTGTCGACCAGGACGTCCGGTGTCGTTCCCGCATTGACCCATTGGTCAGAAGCGATGATGTACTTTTCCGCGTTCGGCGGATTCGAGCAGTCGACGGCGTGGATGGTTCCGTCGGGCAGCAGGGACCAGCTTTCCTCGCTGCAGGTGTTTATTTTATTCGCGGCCGCCGTCCAGGCATTCGTCGCCGGGTCGTAAATCGCGGTCAGTTTTGAAGCGACCTGTCCGACAAAAAAACGGCCGTCCGGCAGCACGCACCCGGGAGCATCGCCGATGCGGACCCAGCCGGCGGGAACGGGCAGGTTGGTCCAGGTGTTGGCCTGGGGATCGTACATCTCAGCTGCGAGAAGCCAGACCATGGCCCCGGCATTGTACTCACCCCCGACCACGATGACGCGCCCGTCACGAAGCACGCCCGAGGCGTAATACAGCGGAGCGTTGGTGCTGTCCGCCAGGGTTTGCCAGGTGCCGTTGGCGTAGTTGCCGTTGCCATCGGGGGTGTACTTGTACCATTTGTTGGTGCTCACACCCTGTGCCAGAACTGTACCGTCCGTCAGCAGGAGCATTGTCGCGATGGAAGCGGGTGGTGCATTTGAAATCGTTGCCCACGAACCAGCCATGATTCCTCCTCCCCTGTTAGATAGGGATATGTTGTTTAGAAAACCTAAAATATTTTGAGGGTATGTCCCGTTAACCGTTATTCTGGCGGCCCCGCGCGGGTGCGGGAAAGTTAAAGCTTCTTTTCATTTACCACAAATGTACTGAAATATAAATTGGCTGTCAAATACGCCGACAAGCGATTTTAACTTCATTCTATTTGGGTTATGAGAGGGGTCGGGGAAGCCGTGTGAGGGAGTCGTAAAGGGCTGTATGTAAGGATTAGCAGGAGGAACTATAAGGGGGTCGTGTCTTTTCTTTGCCGGTTTGTTTTCTTGTTCGACAGTGCTTTATTTAAACTGCCATGTATCTTCCTCATTAAAGGTCAAAGGAAAAACCAATGCGGCAACGGACTGAGTGTCGCCCTTGTTCCAGAGGTGCAAATGATCGCATAGCCATAACCTGTGAAAATAATATTGGATATTTGAAATTGCTTCTAAAAGAAAAAGAGATCGGATTCCGGGCTTTGAATTGACACGCTCCCGTTTAGCCGGATTGATTGACCACCCGGTTTATGACAACTCAGGTGCCTCGTTTGAGTTGATTCTTCCACAGTCTCAAGCCGGTGAGGTATAGCACCAAAGGCACGAGTCCCAATAGGCACACGAATATTCGTCCAGGTAGTGAAAAAGCCTCCCCATTATGCAGGGGAAATTGCCATTCCAGAAACACATCTCCCGCTGTCATGTTCCCGGGATCCTGGATCAACAGTATTTCCCCACTGTATTGATCCAGAAACACCCGGCTGCTTCCGCTGGCCTTGCGGACTTCTCCCGGGCTGCGAAATGTTGCCTGGAAGAAACCGTCGGCCTTTTCGGGAGCCACGGCGAACTTCAACTCGGCGCTCGGAAAAACCGTTCGGGCGATTTTCACGGCGGTCCCCACTGAAATCGGTTGCACGCCGTTTCTGACGGAAGAACGCAAATGTTCCGGATAAACGTATGTGATGGGGGAAAACCATTCGACCACCGGTTCCACCAGTTGAGGCAAATTCATGGCGATTCCGGAAAACAGCACGACAAAAAGGGCCGGTGCGGTGTAGACACCGGACAACCGGTGGCGGTCGAAGTTGAGCCGCTTGGAGCCCGGCTGGCGTGCAAACCTGAGCGCGCGTTTCCACCTTCCGGGGGCCGGCCACCAAAGGATCAGTCCCGTTGCCATGGAAAACACCATCAGGATACCCAGCACCCCGACCAGTACCCGTCCGGTATCTCCCAGCAGGAGCCGCCAATGCAGGTCATAAACGATGCTGATAATGTCTTCCCCTTTGATCCGGGAGCCAAGCACGCGCGCGGTGGCGGGCTCCACCATGACTTCCACCAGGTGGAGGGGTTTGTTTTTTTCAGGGACCTGAAGCTGGACGATAAAAACGCCATCGTCCTTTCGCGGCATGTGCAGAAAGATATAGGGAGTCGCGGAGGGAAAGGCCTTGCGGGCGGAGGCCACAATCTCATCCAGGGGCCGGTGCGGCCCCGTTTTGCCGGATGTGAGTATTTTCGGATTCAGCCATTCGTCGAGGCGATGGTCGAAAACAAGACAACTCCCCGTGAGCCCGACCAGAACCAGGATGAAACCGGCGGCCAGTCCGGGAACCTGATGCAGGAGGCTCCAGATTTTGCGCCGGCTCTTCCTCATGGGGCCGGGAGCCCGAATCGTTGTCCGTTTCCGGTTTTCACCATTTCAAGGTGTAGCCCACCGTGATGTTGGTGCCCTGGGCGGCGTAATAGCTGAAATCGGAATTACGCGCCTGTGCCTGACTGGGCGCGAAGTACAGGGTGTTGAACAGATTTTCCACTGCGAACTCGATGTTTCCGTAAGGAGTGGTGAATCCGGTGATCAGGTCGGCTGTGAAAAAATCATTCACATTGCCGTTTCCGAAAGTGGTGTCCGCAGGGTCGAACGGTTTCCGGTCAAAGGTATACAAAACCTGGAACCGGTTGGTCCACCACGAGAATGGAGTGTATTGCGTGTAGGCGGTGATCCTGGGGACGGCTATGAATTCCGAGCCGATAGCCATGACACCGCCAGGCGTGCGGACGTCTCCATCCTGGTACGTGCCGGTTCCTCCAAACGTCCAATCGCCGATCGGGTTGGAGTTCACGGCCAGTTCCACGCCCCATATCTCCTGCGGCTGGCGCAGGTTGATGAACGGTTCGTTGGGGTTCAACTGAATCAAAGTGGCTGCGAGATCGGACTCGGAATAGAATCCGCTGATCTCCACGCGTCCCCAATCGTGTGAAACGCGCAAACCGATTTCATATTGATCGGTGGTCGCGGGTTGAGGGTCCAGCGAGGCGACGCTGGGGGCCTGAAAGGTGGCGCGCCCCATCTGGGAGACATCGAAGCCCTGATTGAAACCGGCGAAGACATTGATCTCTTCGTTGATGTGATACACCACACCGGCATTGAACAGGGTGGAGGAGTACTCGACTTCGCCTCCTTGAAAGGGCACGCCGGGAAACAGGGTTCTGTTTTGAGCATCGTCGATATCGACAAAGAATTCCTCGTGGCGGACTCCAAAGGTGAAATTGAAATCGCTCACAGGCAGATCCCATTGGCCGTAAACCGCAATGCTGTCCTGGACTATCTGTGGAACAAAGACCTGATCGCTGGTGCCGCAAAAAAATCCCAACCCACCCCTTGCGCCATAGCATTTTTCGTTATTCTCATAGCGCAGCAGGTCGACCCCCCAATTCATGCTGAGGTCGGGGATCAGGCCGACAGGGGTGACTGCATTGATGCGCAGGCCGTTTCTGGTATCCGTGCTCCCCAAACCGTTTTGGGGGCGCCTGTCGCGGAAAGCCTGGTGGAAATAGGTCAGGTTGAGCTGACTGCTCAAGATATCGTCGTGAGTGTACTGTGCGCTTAAATTCAGGTTGTCGCGAAAACCGTCTTCCACCGGAAAAACGAGTTCGTCATCGTTCAGGACATACACATCGGCCCGGTGCCGTCCGAAAACACCATTGACGGAACTGATTTCCTGTTCCGGATCCTGACGGAAATAATTGAAATTAACCCGGGCCGACTGCTCTTCCGTAAACTGGTAACCGAGAGAGGCGCCACCGTTGAAATATTCATTCTGGAAGCCGAAGTTCGGAGTCCGTTTACCCGTGGCATCGAAAGAATAGCCCCGATCCTCGAAGCTGAAATTGGCCAGGTAATCCAGATCCCCCGTCTTTCCGCCCACACTTTGATAGAAGGTATTGGAAAAGCTATGATCCGGGTGGGTGGCGGAAAACCGTGTGCGGGCGCGGCTTGTGAATTCGGGCTCCTCGCTGTCACTCCGTTTGGTGATAATGTTGACGATACCCCCCTGCGCGCCGAAGCCGTAGGTCGCGCTGGCGCCGCGTATGACTTCAATACGCTCGATGGCGTTGATGTCCACCGTCTGCAGATTGATGCCCACTTCCCGCAACAGCGTGTTTTGCGGAACCCCGTTGATCAAAACCAGTGCCGATCGGCCCCGGATCTGGAGAAGGTCAAAATTGGATTCGGGGTCGAGCGTAAGTCCCGGCACGGTTTTTCCGAGGAGATCGTTTATTTCCGGGGAAACCGCGGCCTGCTCCTGAATTTTTTTTGCGTCGATTATTGTGATGGATTCGGGGATCGCCGAGATCGAAGTTTGCACACCCCCCTGGCGTGCCGTCACCGTTATATCCTTCAACTGGATTTCACGACTCATCTCACTGACCCTTTCGAGTGAAACCCGGTCCCACTCCTCGCCGAAGCGATAGGATATGCCGGTATCGGCGAGCAGGGCATCGAGCGCCTGTTGCGACGTGTACTGCCCGATCACACGCGAAGAGGTGAGCCCTCTGATTTTGCTGGTGTCGTAAAAAACCTGGATACCGGTTTGTTGTGCAAAAGCCAGAATCGCGGAGTTGAGGTCCTGAGCCGGTATATTGAAATCCAGCTTGGTGTCTGGCCGGGCAACCGCGAGGGTCGGTTGCCCTCCAGAACTGGCCGGGGTTGCCGCTCCGGAACCCTCATCGGCGAAAGCGCTTGCTCCCCATGCCAGAAAGCCGCACAGAAGCAACACGGCGCAGGCATGAATCGCCCGCAGGGTCGGCGTGGAAGAGGGGGTGCCTTTGCATGTCTCCATTACGATCTCCTTAAAGTCTGCGTTGTCTAAATCCACCTTCCGAAAAAAGGCAAATAAAATCCTTTTGCCGCTATAAGCGGCAATGATTGTTAGGACGTTTGAGAAAGGGAAATCCGGTAACGGAGAGTAAAAAAGTTTTAAAAAAACCGGTGTGCTTTCTGATCCCTCATAGCCGTGGGATTCAGTAAAGTATGGTGAGAAACGGCGGGATCTGGACCGATTGCGCGCCGACTTCGGCGGAGATGATATCGACAGCTTTGCCCAACTGGTCGACCCGGAACACGCCACTGACTTCCCTGTCGGCCAGGTCGGCGCGGGTGATCACAATGCGGCCACGGAGGTAACGGCTCAAATTGTCCGCCACCTCCGAAAGCGGAACGCGATCGAACACCAATTGTCCTCTTTGCCATGCCGTTGCGCGCTCCAGGTTGACGGGCCTGACAGGACCGGCTTCCTCCGCGGTGTCGTAATGGACTCCTTCTCCGGAGTTCAGCAAAATGGATGCGGGCCTGGGCGCATTGTGATGCGTCGCGCCCACCTCAACGCTGTGGTCGACTACCGTGACATCAACCTCGGCCCGGTTGCGGCGGACAATGAACTCGGTACCCAGGGCTTTGACTTGCAGCCCTGCGGCTTCAACAATAAATGGACGCTTGCCGCCTTGCGATGGACTGACGGTGAATGTGGCCTCGCCTTCAATCAATGCGACACGGCGTTCGCGCTCATTGAAGCGTATGGCAATGGCGGTCTCGGTATTGAGCTGGACAGTGCTGCCGTCGACGAGGGCGACGGTGCGAATCTGGCCGGGCAGGGTGTGGTGATCGGATTGCATCAGGGTAACCGGATCGACCCCAAAAAAAACAGTGGTCATTATGATCAATAAGGAGGAAGCGGCCAGGGCGCCCAGGGCCCAGACGCCTGGTTTTGCAAAGAAAGCGCGTTTGGCCACGGCGGGGGACAAGGGCTTCCGCTCCCGCCGTTCGGAGGTGACCGTCAAACCCGCCAACTCTTCCCAGGTGCGCCGTGCAAACTGATACGCGTTTTCATGATGGGTGCTTTGCTTGCGCCACGCCTCAAGACGGGCCTGTTCGGCCAAGCCGTGATTCGAGGATCCCATCTGGATGACCCACCGGGAGGCTTCCGCTTCAATTTGCTTTTGATGTTTTTCTTTTTCGTCCACCTGTCAATCCCGCCGGTTGGTTTTGGTTTGTCTTATCGAACAAGACTTGTCTTATCGAACAAGACAAGGCCACGCGCATGCGTTGTAACATCAGGTCAGGGTGAATTCAAATAGATTTAAAAATCTGCATGGCTTGATACAGTGCTTTGGTCAAATGCTTTTGCACGCTGCTTTCGGATATTTCAAGACAATCCGCCACTTCCGCGTAAGTCAGGCCTTCTATCCGGTTCAGTTCAAATACCTGGCGGGTCAATGGCGACACCTTCTCCAAACGGCTGAGCAGTATCTCGGCCCTTTGCTGGCTGGATACGGTATCTTCAATACTGTGACCGGGGCCTGCCAGATTTGCAAGGTCGTTGTGATCCGTATTATAGGTCTGCCGCCGGTCTTCTTTACGGACGTGGTCGATCACGAGATTTTTGGCAGTGCGGTAGAGGTAGGAGCGCGGGCTGCGAACAATCGTACCCGATGTTTGCTCAGCTAAGCGAAGGAAGGTCAATTGCAGAAGGTCGGAAGCGGTCTCCCTGCATCGAACCTGTCGAAGCAGGTATCCCATCAGCTCTTTCTTGTAAGTCTGAAAAAGGTGATTCAGGTCATTGTCACTCAAGCGTTTCCTCTTTGGATACCGAATCGTTTAAAATCGTCCTTCGTAAATAAGTGCAATAAAAATAATAAGTTATAGGGATGGTCTCCATAATCGGCGACAGGGTAATATATTAAATATAATAATCATTTTCAATATGATTTTGGTCGGTCTTATGAAGGGCTTGAGGGAATCAGGGGGGTATTGGCTCGTTCAAGTTTGAAAATAAAGGCCGCGTCTTTCGCGCCCGGGGAAAACAATCGGCTGTTTCCCCCTCGGCGCTCTTTGCTTTCCCGCATCTTCCTCAAGCTTTACCGCGAACCGGCGTGGTTCTTTAAGAGGCCGCGAGTTGACGGGATTATTGAATTATTGAAATTTTCATACCTTCCTTGAAGGTTTTCCGGGGAATCTGAGATTTTGTTGCCAATGACAGAGGAATGCGCTGCCCCTGAAAGCAGCAGAGTTGTGTTTTTGAGAGGCGTGGAATAGCCGTCTGGCTTTTCGCTCTGGTGGGTGCCGCCTCTTAAAATGCAGGCGGGGTTTTTTGATGTTGCTCAGAATGATCGGCCTGGGACGGTTCGCAATGTCCTTCGAGCCGGCTATTGGTTTTGCCGAAAGGGGAGAGAGGGAACGGTGTCAGGCGTTTTCCGAGTTGATGAACTTCTTGAGGAAGGGGAACATGGCGCCGCGTTTTTCGATCATCTCCTCGCGCGATTTTTTCACCACGTGCTCGTCGATCAACGCCACGCCGCGTTCGGCGGCGAACTTTTCGATGCCGGAGACCACCATGCCGCGCGCGAACGAGGGGATACGCTCCAGCCGTTTTTTGGCTTCGTCCGTCCACACCTGGCGGTACTCGACTTCCAGTCCCAGAGTGTCTTCGACTTTCAGTTCGATGGTTTTGCCGCCGGCATTGCCCGGTTCGAAGTCGCAGGACGGATCTTCGGCCATGTAGTTGCCGGTTTCGGCGAAGGCGCGCGCCCGGCAGCCGGAGCACATGGCGGAAAATTCACAGGTGCCGCACCGGCCTTCGAGGCTGGAGCGGTCGCGCAACTGCTGCATCAGCGGCGCGTTGTACCACAGGTTCTTGAAGGAGTCGGATTTCAGGTTGCCGACGGACTCGACGATGAACGGGCAGGGCGTGAGGTCGCCCTCCGGACTGATGCGGCTGTAATGCGTGCCGGCGGGGCATCCGCCGGAGTAGGTGCGCTGATACACCGACTCGGGATCGTTTTCGTAGACCACGCGTTTGTACTGCGGGGCGCACTTGGAGTTGATCATCAGCCGGCCCTTGTATTTCATCTGCTCCTGGTAGAGCAGCTTGAGCGCTTCTTCGTAGGCCTCGTTGCTGATGTCGGTGTTGCCCTGGCCGCGCCCGGTGCACACGAGGAAATACAGGTTGAAGGCCACCGCGCCGATGCGCTCGGAGAATTCGACCACCGCCGGAATTTCCTTGTAGTTCATGTCCGAAACCGACATCTGGATCAGGAAGTCGACGCCCACCTCGTTGAGGATGTCGAACGCCGCCATCGACTGTTCCCAGGCGCGGTCGACGCCGCGGAACTGGTTGTGTTTCGACGGTTCCATGGAGTCGATGCTGATGCCCACTCCGTGCGCGCCGGATTCCTTAATCTTGCGCGCGTTTTCATGGTTGATCATGGTGCCGTTGGTGCCGAGCACCACCATGAATTTCCGGTCCGCCGCGTAACGGACGATGTCGTAGATGTCCGGACGCAGGAGGGGTTCTCCACCGGTCAGGATCAGGAACGCGTTCGGGTTGACCTCGGCGATCTGGTCGATGACCCGGTAGCATTCCTCCGTGCTCAATTCATCCGACTTGAACCCGCCACGAAAATCCGCATCGAGATAACAGTGGTCGCAATTCAGATTGCACCGCTTGGTCAGGTTCCAGGAGATGGAATACGCCCGGAACGGGTTCTGTGGGGTGGTGTCTGGGGACGCGGTTGCGGTGGCTTCAGTCATGATATAGTGAACTCTCAGGGCCTCTGGGGCCGGGCGATGGGTATTGTCGGATACGGGACATGCTTTATCCCTATGGAATGCAACATCATAGCACAATAACGGGTACGAGTTGAAATGAGGCGAATGAAAACCGGAGCGGTTTGCATCGGGGTGGGGGGGCTGTTGCTGGGGCTTTTCGCCTGCACGGCCGCTTCTTCTGTAAAAAACGGGGCGAATCCGGCTGACAGAACCTACACCCTGAGTTGGCCCGTCCTGGCGAAACAAGTGCGACTGACCGGAAAGGAACTGGAAGACCTTGGAGGACGCGAGGTTGCGAGTTCCTACTTTGACCGGGCGATGTCCTATAAAAATTCCCGCTTTATATCCCTGCCATTTGAAAACATCCTGCGGCATTATCCGGAGGGGGAGGCGGACGCGGTTCTTTTGGATTGCGTTGATGATTATCAGGGGTTATTGTCATTGGCGGATATCCGGCGATTCGGGCTGGAGCTGGCGACGCGCATCCTGCTGGCTCCGGATTCAGAGCGGCCCGGATGGCTGCACCCGCTTCTGATTCTGGTTCCCGAGGGCAGTCCCGCGCCTTTTCAGGAGCGCTACATGACCGCCAATATCCGGGAATTGCGTTTCGTCAACCTCAGGCAGTATTACCGTCCGTTGGACGACATTGCAGACCGGTTTCCGGAATCGGCGCCGGGCGTGCAGGCGTTCAAGGATAACTGCGTGTACTGCCATTCGGCCGGCGGGATAGGGGGCGGCAAAGGGGGATCGCTTCTCAAAAAATTTGATTTTAAACTGGCCGGGAAAAGGGACCAGTTCGTGGCCCGGTTCCTGGCGTTTCATCATAAGGACAACGCCGACAAACAGAACGTGGAACAGTTTGTCGACCACCAGCAGTTGAAAGCGATCGCCGGTTTTTTGGAGAAGGTGGAAAAACCTTAGAGGGCACCTCCAAAAATTGCAATTGGCCGCGTTCCAGCCTGCTCGGAAACGGTTCAGCATGTGGTGTCCGGGCAAACGAAACGCCAGGGAGCGTGATGGACGGATCGATTTCCTGGTGGAAAAAAACAGCACCGGCGTGCGTTACAAGCCGCTGTACCTGCACCTCCTGTTGAAACAGGGGCGCGAGTATCCGGTCGCGAACCGGGAATGAAAACGGTTGATCACTCTCCCCTGCCATTCGGCGGTGACGAAAGAGGGTATCGACTATGTGGTCTACTGGGTTCGGGAAAAGCTCCAATAACTGAACTTTCCTGAAACCCACTTTTGCATTCTTAATGAGGAATTATGGCCGGCATCATTTTGGGATTCATTCTCCTGGCGATCGTCGAAATCGGGTCGCTGTTCATCACCGCCAAGTACATCAGTACGATCAATACCATTTCCCTGATCATGTTCACCCTGCTGGTCGGGGTGATCCTGGGGCGCAGTTACCACGGAGGCTACCTGGACAAGGTCAAGTGGCACCTGAGGTCCCGCGAACCGGCTCCGGAAGAGGTGATCGACGGCGCCGTCATGGTGATGGGGAGCAAACTGCTGATGACCCCGGGCGTGATCACGGATGTGATCGGCCTGTTCATGACCATCCCCAAGGTCCGCGCCATTGCCCGGGCGATCACACGGAACTTCATCAACAAGCGCATGGCCGAGGGAAAGAACTATTTTTTCTTCAAGGATTGACAATTCGTATTGAATGATAAAAAAACCTCCAGGAAAGTTTCTTTCCTGGAGGTTTTCTTTTGCCGCGAGGAGTTTCATCCGCGGGAGAAGACGCGCACCCCTGCGGATAAAAAAGGGACTATTCGTAATCTTCGTTGAGCGATTCGAGAAAACGGACAAGAGGCGCGGCGTCCGCCGTGTTCACTGCGAATGAGAAAGCGGGAACAAGGAATAGGGAGAGGATGCTCAATAAGCGTGGAACAATTCCACGTGCGGATTTCCAGTACACGGCATTCCTCCAAGGGGGAAGAGATTCATAATAAACCTGAACCCTTGGGCATGGTTTTCCGGACGGAGGCCATGGCCTGCTGCTGGAAGATCAACTGGAGATAACCGCATTTGGGGCATTTGATTTCAATACGGAAAACCGCGCCTTTCATCAAAAGGCGGTTGCATTTGCGACATCTGATTTGAGGGAACGACGAACTTTTCATAATCAAACCCAAACGCAGTTCCACTGCGGGAATAGGTCCGGGCTTCAAAAGCCTCTGTAATATTGGAGTTATCGGCCCTCGGGGGCCCCTTCTTTATGATTCTGAAAACTATTTTCATTTTATAGGAAGAAACCGGACTATTGTCAACTCTTTTATGATAAGGGTTTTTATGTATCGTCCAGGGAAAAGCCGCAGGAACCGGTGTTTCCCCGGATTTTTTTCTCCGGCAGAGGGGGCAAAAAGGATTCGAGCTTCCGGGAATGGTATTCTTGGGGGTCTTGAGGGATCCGCCTCGACTGGACAAATCCGTTCACTTTCGCTCAAGCGTTCTGTCATGTTGTTTTCACCACCCCCCCGGAATTTTCGCGATGAACTGCTCGATCTTGACGAGGCTCCCTTCGAAGAGGTGAAGGACAGCCTGCAGGATGTGCAGACGGTCAATACCTATCTCAGTGGCTACCGGGTTTTGCTTTTGCATATCGAGCGCTCTTTTCGCCGTAAAAAGA
>JAGQJZ010000091.1 GCA_020430445.1 Nitrospina sp. | reverse complement strand
AGGCGCAGGCGCTCTTCCGGGTACAGCGGCGTCAGGTTGTCGAACAGTATCTTGTCTTTGGTCTTTTCGGGATTTTCAAAATTGATGGCTTCGACCTTGAGCAGGGCGAAGTAACGCTCGTTCTCTTTCGGCGGGCGAATCTGGCCCGAGATGGTGTCCCCGGTGCGCATGTCGAATTTGCGAATCTGCGACGGCGAAACGTAGATGTCGTCCGGACCCGGCAGGTAATTGTAGGTCGGAGCGCGCAGGAAGCCGAAACCGTCCGGCAGGATTTCGAGAACGCCCTGGCCGAACATGAGGCCGTCCTTTTCAATCTGCGCCTGCAGAATCTTGAAGATCAGGTCCTGCTTGCGCAGGCCGCTGTGTCCCTGGATTTTGAGGGTTTTGGCCATATTGGTCAGGTCTGAAATCGTTTTGGCCTTGAGTTCCTCAATGTTCATGGCTGGGGGTTTTGTTGCGGTCGACATAAGCGAGTGGGTTCTTTAACGAAGGGTTTATAAAAGAGAAAGAGTCGTGTTTTGCGGGTAAGAGTAACGGAGTTGTTGCAGGTTTCCCGGAAATGAATCCCGCCCTATATTGTGGGAAAAACCAGTCCGATGGGTGTCAGGGGTTAAACGTCAGGAGTATTCCTTGGGGTACAGAATTACAGTATCCGGTCCGGGAAAATTTGTCAATCCCTTTTCCTTCAATGTTTCAAGTTTTTGCGGGTTTTCGGGAGCGTTTTTCCAGGGGGGATTTCCGCCTCGTCGGGCCATTTTTCAGGCAAAAAGATTGCGCTTGCGGGAGAGGACAATGAGGGACGGATTGGGTACAATCGGCACATACAGGAACCGGTCATTGACGGAGATTCTGATGGACGATTCACGTTTTCTGATCCGCGGCGGTGACTTCGAACCCGCCTACATGACGCTGTTCCGCACGGGCGAACTGTTCCGCCGCTCGCGCGCCGGCATCCGCCATCTGCAACAATGCCGCGTGTGCCCGCGCGACTGCGACGTCGACCGCCTGCAAAACGAAACGGCGCTGTGCAACACGGGCAGGCGCGCCTGGGTCTCCAGCTACTTCCCCCACATGGGCGAGGAGGACTGCCTGCGCGGCATCAACGGCAGCGGCACGATCTTCTTTTCCATGTGCAACCTGAAATGCGTGTTCTGCCAGAACTACGACATCAGCCAGCATCAGGACGGCGTCGAGGCCGACGCCGAAGACCTCGCCAACATGATGCTCGAACTGCAGGCGCGCGGCTGCCACAACATCAACTTCGTCACGCCCGAACACGTGGTGCCGCAGATCCTCGAAGCCCTGCCGCTGGCGGTGCAGATGGGCCTGCGCCTGCCGCTGGTCTACAACACCGGCGCGTTCGATTCGCTCGAAAGCCTGGCGCTGATGGACGGGGTGGTCGACATCTACATGCCCGACTTCAAATACTGGACGGCGGAGGATTCGGCGAAATACCTCAAGGCGACGAAGTATCCGGACGTGGCGCGACGGGTTATCAAGGAGATGCACCGGCAAACCGGGCCGCTCAAATTCGACGAAAACGGGTTGGCCAAACGCGGCGTTTTATTGCGCCATCTCGTCATGCCGGATTCAGAGGACAACACCCGCGCCATCATGCAGTGGGTCGCGGATGACGTGTCGCCGGACACCTACGTCAACATCATGGACCAGTACCGCCCGGCGGGGAAGGTGACACCCAGGCGGTTCCCGAAACTGGCGCGGCGGACAACGTCCGGCGAACACCAGCGGGCGCTTGAGATCGCACGCGAAGCCGGCCTCACCCGCATCGACGAACGCTGGACCGAAGTGCCCGCGGGGTTGTATTAAACCGAGATAAAAACTTTCCCTCCGGGGGTTGTAAATAAGATTTCGTACGGCTAGCATGGCGGGGTCATGGGGAGTCAACACCTTCCCGCTCTCACCTGTACTCAATCCATCACCGGGCCGCCCGGTCTTTCTTTAATTGAGGAATCCGTCATGCCTGCAAAAGCCAAACAACCCTGGGATCAATGCCAGTTCTGCATGCCGGCGAAATGCTGCACCTATTTCGCCTTCGAAATCGACGAACCGGAATCGCGCAAGGACTACGAGGCCCTGCTGTGGCAGATCGCCCACAGGGGCGTTTCGTTCTACATCGAAAAGGGAAGCTGGTACATCATGGTCGATTCTCGCTGCAAGTTTCTGAACGAAAACAACCAGTGCGGCATCTACGAAACACGGCCCTACATCTGCCGCGAGCACAGCATCGATTCGTGCGAGTACACGGCGGACGAGTACGGCTTCGAGGAGCACTTCACTTCGTACGAGGCCTTACTCGACTACATCAAGGAGAACACGAACTTCCGTTTCAAGCGGCACCCTTCCCTGCCGGAGACGAAACAGGAGGAGTGGTCGCCCAAACTGCCGATGCATGCCTAGCGCCCGGCGCGCAGCTCCTTGCGGAGGGCTGATGCCTTTTCGCGAATAATTTCTTCTCAGGATCTTCTGCAGAGTCCTTGCGGACGGCCGATGTTTTGTCACGAAAAGTTTCTTCGATAGGTTTCACTGGAGAGCTCCGTAGCCGGAGAGGCAACCGCTTCGCGAATAGTTTCATCAAACCATTTTTTTGTGGAATCAATTTAGGATAAGCAACCGCCCGAGAGGTGTCATTCTGAGCGGAGCGAAGAATCTCACCGTTGCTTTTTACTTGGGTTTTCACAATGGCCCCGCGCCAGGCGGTCGGCTTTACTTTTGATTTTGGGATGAATCAATAGTCCCTCTCGCAAAGCGGCACTCGAAGCAGGGTGATTCCTGAAGAGAATCATCGGGAAAAAATAGAGAAAGAAGCCCCCGGCCCTCTCCGAGGAAGAGGGAGGTGCTAGCGCACGGCCAATGCCTCCCAAAAGGGCGGACCCTCGTTGCCCCCCCATGTCAAAAGCGAAGACGGTCGGGCAAAAGTGCGGAACCAGCATTACAACCTAAAACAAAAGAGAGACTTTTCTTCACCCTGCGGGTTTCTGGGCACAACATCTCGGAAGGTTTTTGACTCGGCAGAGGTTTTTACCTTGGCTGATCGCACCGGCCAAAAAGAAAACCCCCTTGAGCAAAAGCCCAAGGGGGTTTTAAATTCGATCGCGGAAAGAGGATTACTCTGCGTCTTTCTTTTCTTCCTCGTCCTTCTTGTCTTCTTTTTTATCTTCTTTTTCCTTTGCCTTGGTCTCTTTCTTTTCACCCTTGGCTTCGGTCTTTTTCGCCGCGCCTTTTTTACCCTTGCCCTTCTTCGGCTCGGGTTGCTCGACTTCGCCGTCACGATCGACAAGTTCGATGATCGCCATGGGAGCGTCGTCTCCGCGCCGGTTGCCGAGTTTCAGGATGCGCGTGTAACCGCCATTGCGCCCGGCGTAGCGTTCCGAAAGGGGACCGAACAGTTTGAGATAAGCGTCCTTGGTCTTGATGACGCGCAGAGCCCGCCGGCGCGCGGCCAGGGTGCCCTTCTTGCCCAGGGTGATGGTCTTTTCCGCATGGCTGCGCAGTTCCTTGGCTTTCGCCAGGGTGGTGCGGATGCGTTCGCGCTGGATCAGCGCGGTGACCATGTTGCGGAACAGGGCCTTGCGGTGGGCCGTGGTGCGCCCCAGTTTTCTTCCGGATTTAAGGTGTCGCATAGCGTGACTGCTGCTTTCTTCAGGTTGATAATGAACCCGTTACTGAGACCGGCTCAAGTGCGTTCCGGTTCGGGTTCCATTTCCTTTTTCTTGCGGAGCGCGGCGATCTGCTTGAGATCGTCCTCTTCCAGTTTCATACCGAGGCCGAGGCCCATGTCTTCGAGGATTTCCTTGATTTCGTTCAGGGATTTCCGCCCGAAATTGCGCGTCTTCAGCATTTCGGTGTCGCCCTTCTGCACCAGCTCCGAGATGGTCTGGATGTTGGCGTTCTTGAGGCAATTGTAGGAGCGAACGGACAGCTCCAGCTCTTCGACGCTTTTTGCCAGATTGGTGAGCACCTTCTGCCGCTTCTCATCGACCTGCGGCTGTGCCGGTTCCGGCTCCTCGTCGAAGTTGATGAAAATCTGCATGTGGTCCTTGACGATCTTCGCGGCGTGGGCCACGGAATCTTCCGGGGTGATCGCCCCGCTGGTCCACACCTCCATCACCAGCTGATCGTAGTCGGTGGACTGGCCGACGCGGGTTTTCTCCACCAGGTAGTTGACCTTGTGAATGGGGGAGAACAGGGCGTCGACGGGAATCATCTGCACCGATTCGTTGGCCAGATCGTGCCGGTCCGCCGGCAGATAGCCGCGGCCGCGGGTGACGATGACCTCCAACTCCAGCGAGCCGTTTTCATCGAGCGTGGCCAGGTGATGATCCGGATTCATGATGGTGATGTCCGGATCAGCGGCGAAATCCTTGCCGGTCACTTCGCCGGCGGAATCCTTTTTCAGGTACAGGCGCTTCATCTCGTCCTGGCCCGTCATTTTAATGTGGACCTGTTTCAGATTGAGGATGATTTCGCTGATATCCTCCATCACACCCGGAATGGTCGAGAACTCGTGGTAGATGCCTTCGAATTTTGCACCGATGATGGCTGCCCCCTCGATGGAGGACAATAACATTCTGCGCAAGGAATTACCGACGGTAATCCCATAACCTCTTTCAAAAGGACCGGCGACGAATTTCCCGTAAAAGTCGGTCCTGGATTTTTTATCGAAATCAAGCCGCTTGGGCTTAACGATTCCCTGCATCATGGATGCGTCTCCTTCGGAGTGGTGATCTTGCTTTCAGTAGTCGGGTCCCGGGCCGGACCCCGACGGGGGTCTTATCTTGAGTACAGTTCGACGATCAGCTGTTCCTGAATCGGCAGCGTGATGTCTTCCCGCGCGGGAAGAGCCTGGATGAGGCCTTCGTTTTTATCCGCATCGAAGGCCAGCCAGGACGGAAGCGTCTTGCCCTTGATCGCTTCCAGAGCCGATTTCATCGGAGCCTTGCTTTCCTTGCCCTTGGCCATGCCGATGGTGTCTCCCTTTTTGACGACATAGGAGGGAACGTTCACCCGGCGGCCGTTGACCGTGAAAAAGCGGTGGCGCACCAGTTGGCGCGCCGCATTGCGGGAACCGGCCAGGCCCATGCGGTAGACAACGTTGTCCAGCCGGGTTTCCAGCAACTGCAGAAGCAGTTCGCCGGTCACACCCTTCCTGCGGTCGGCGGTTTTGAAATACTTGCGGAACTGGCCTTCCAGGATGCCGTAGATGCGCCGCACCTTCTGCTTTTCACGGAGCTGGATGCCGTATTCCGACGGCTTGCTCCGGCCCTGCCCGTGCTGTCCCGGGGGGTAGGGTCGTTTGTCGATGGCGCATTTGGGGGTTTCGCACCGTTCGCTTTTGAGGTAAAGCTTCATCCCCTCGCGCCGGCACAGCCTGCAAACGGAATCCGTGTATCGTGCCAAGTCAGTTCTCCATTAAAAATAATGCGTGTTAACTTACACCCGGCGCCTTTTGCGGGGCCGGCAACCGTTGTGCGGGATCGGGGTCTTGTCCCGAATCACCGAAATTTCCATACCTGAAGCCTGCAGGGAGCGGATGGCGGACTCGCGTCCCGCGCCGGGCCCCTTGACGTGTACTTCCAGTTTGCGCATGCCCATTTCGCGGGCACGGGTGGCGGCTTTTTCCGCGGCCACCTGGGCGGCGAACGGCGTGCTCTTGCGCGATCCCTTGAACCCCTGCGCGCCGGCGCTCGACCACGACACCACGTTGCCCGACAGGTCGCTGATGGTCACCAGCGTGTTGTTGAAGGTCGCCCGGATGTGGGCCACGCCCATCTCTGGGGCTGTCTTGCTTTTCTTCTTGCCGCCTTTTCCTGCTTTTCCTTTTTCTGCCATAAACCCTTATCCTTCTGGTTGCGTTACCGGGTCACGATTATTTTTTGCCGGATCCCACCGTCTTGCGGGGGCCCTTGCGGGTGCGCGCGTTGGTGTGCGTCCGCTGGCCGCGTGCGGGGAGACCCCGGCGGTGCCGCAGTCCGCGGTAACAGCCGATGTCCATCAGGCGTTTCATGTTCATGTTGATGTTACGCCTGAGGTCCCCTTCCACCTGGAAATTGTTTTCGATCACCTGGCGGATGCGGGTCACCTCATCCTCGGTGAGATCCTTGACCCGCGTGCTGGGGTCGATCTGCGCCTGTTCGAGAATCTTGCCGGATGTGGTGGGGCCGATTCCATAGACGTAGGTCAGCGAAATGATCGCTCTTTTTTCTCGCGGAATGTCAATGCCTGCGATACGGGCCACTTGCTTGTTCTCCCTGGAATGCGTTTGCCGCCGCGCCACCGGTCATCCGGCGGACGGGATGCCCGGGGCTTACCCCTGGCGTTGTTTGTGTTTCGGGTTTTCGCAGATCACCCGTACCACCCCGCGGCGGCGGATCACCTTGCACTTGTTACAGATTTTTTTTACCGATGCTCGCACTTTCATGACTGCCTCAGATTACTTGTAGCGGTACGTGATACGTCCCCGTGAAAGATCATAAGGGGACAACTGCACCTTGACCTTGTCCCCCGGGAGGATGCGGATGAAATGCATGCGCATTTTCCCGGAAATGTGGGCCAGAATTTTATGCCCGTTTTCGAGTTCCACCTTGAACATCGCGTTCGGAAGGGGTTCCAACACGGTCCCTTCAACTTCAATGGCCTCTTCTTTTGACATATTCAGGACACCAGGGTGCAAATGCGTTCAAAAATCTCATCCATGGAACCACTCCCCCCTGCTGTTTTCAAACTTCCCTGCCCCCTGTAATAGTCCTTCACCGGTGCGGTCTTCTTTTCGTACTCGACCAGCCGGTTGAGAACCGTCTTTTCGTTATCGTCGTCGCGCTGATACAACTCGCCGCCGCAGCAATCGCAGACACCTTCCACTTTCGGCGGTTTCAGCGTCACATGGAACATGGCGTTGCAACTGCGGCAGGTCCGCCTGCCGGTCAGCCGGATCAGGATATCGTCCTGATCGACCTCCAGTTCCACCACTTCATCGATCTTCTCGCCCATCGAGGCGAGCATCTCATCCAGTTTTTCAGCCTGAATCAGGGTCCGCGGAAAGCCGTCCAGAACGTAACCTTCCTTGCAATCCTCGCCCTGCAGACGCTCCCGGATCATGTCGACAACCAGCGCATCCGGTACCAGATGGCCCTGATCCATGAATTCCTTGGCCTTCATCCCCAGCGCCGTCTTTTCCGATACAGCCGACCGGAGCAGATCGCCGGTGGATATCTGCGGGATACTGAATTTATCCCTGAGCAGCCCCGCCTGCGTGCCTTTGCCCGAACCCGGCGGTCCCAACAGGATCAACCTCATGCCTTAACCTCGCCGTCCGCGAATCCTCCCTTTTTTCATAAAACCCTCGTAATTGCGCATCACGAGGTGGGATTCAATCTGTTGCATGGTATCGAGCGAGACGCCCACAACGATCAGGAGGCTGGTTCCGCCGAAATAAAACGGAATGTTGAAGTATTTTATCAGATAATCCGGTAAAATACAGACAAAACACAGGTAAATAGCCCCGTAGAACGTCAGTTTGGACAAAATCTGGTCGATGTATTCCGAGGTCTTCGGACCCGGCCGGATCCCCGGAATAAAACCTCCGTTTTTCTTCATGTTCTCCGCCACATCCACCGGGTTGAAAATAACCGAGGTGTAGAAGTAGCAGAAGAAAAATATCGCGCCACAGAAAATCAGGCTGTAAATCAGGTTGCCCGGCGTCAGCATGGCGGCGAACGTCTGCGTCCACGGTGTCTGGTACAACTGGGCCACCGTGGCCGGCAGCATGATCAGAGATTTTTTTGACGCAAAAATCGGCGGAATAACACCCGACGTGTTGACCTTGAGCGGCAGATGCGTGCTCGAACCGGTCATCATCTTCCGCCCCACCATCCGCTTGGCGTACTGGATGGGGATGCGCCTCTGCCCGCCTTCGGTGAACACGATGAAGCCGACCACACCGGCCATCAGAACCGTCAGGAACAGCACGATCAGGATCGAGAGTTCGCCGGTGCCCATCAGGTCCATCGACTGCAGAACCGCCGCGGGAACGCCGGAAACGATGCCGGTGAAGATCACCAGCGAAATACCGTTGCCCACTCCGCGCTCGTTGATCTGTTCACCCAGCCACATCAGAAACGCCGTGCCGCAGGTCAGGGTGAGCATGGTCATCAACCGGAACCCGAGACCGGGTTCGGGGACGATCAAGGCACCGCCGGGGCTGGTCATTTTTTCCAGCGCAATGGCGATTCCCGAACTCTGCACCAAGCCGATGCCGATGGTGCCGTAACGCGTGTATTGCGTGATCTTTTTCTGCCCCTGCTCGCCTTCCTTCTTCAACCGCTCCAGATGCGGTGACACGATGGTCATCAACTGGAGGATGATCGAGGAGGTGATATAGGGCATGATGCCCAAGGCAACAATGGTCAACCGGCTGAGTGCGCCGCCGGAGAACATATCGAAAAAACCGAGGATCGTGTTTTTCGTCTGCGCAAACAACTCGGCCAGAGCCGAACCGTCAATCCCCGGGGTCGGAATATGCGCCCCGATCCGGTAGATCACCAGCATGCCCAGCGTGAACAGGATCCGGCGTTTCAGCTCCGGAACCCGAAACATATTGCCGAAACTTTCAGCGCCCGCCATCTAAAGGACTACAGCCTTTCCTCCGGATTTTTCGATCTTCTCGACTGCCGATTTGCTGAACTTATGCGCCTGGATTTCCACACCGGAAGCCAGCTCGCCGTCACCCAGAATTTTGACAGCCGCTCCTTTCCGGACCAGACCCTTTTCCTTGAGCACTTCAGGGGTCACCGCGCCACCGGCATTGAGCCCGGCGATCTGACGGAGATTGACCACCTCGAATTCTTTTCTGAAAATATTGGTGAAACCGCGCTTCGGCAGGCGACGCTGCAGAGGCATCTGCCCACCTTCAAACCACGGATGCGTTCCACCGCCGGAACGGCTTTTCTGGCCTTTCTGGCCTTTTCCGGAAGTCTTGCCCGTTCCGGAGCCAATCCCGCGCCCAATGCGCTTGCGCGCTTTCTGTTGCTGGGGATGGCTTTTCAATTCACTGAGTTTCAACATGATGTCCGCCTTCAGGCCGTTGCCTTGTAATCCAGTTCCTTGCCGCGCACATTACCGCATTCACCGGGACCGCGAAGCGTCGTCAGCCCGTTGATCGTGGCCTTCACCACGTTGTGCGGATTATTGGTGCGCAGGCACTTCGTCAAAATATCCTTCACCCCCGCCGCCTCCAGCACGGCACGCACGGCGCCGCCGGCGATGAGGCCGGTACCGCGCGAGGCGGGCTTGAGCAGCACTTCCCCGGAACCGAACTTGCCGAGAACTTCGTGCGGGATGGTGGTGCCTTCCAGCGCCACCTTGATCTGATTTTTCTTGGCTTTCTCGACACCCTTGCGGATGGCTTCGGGAACTTCGTTCGCCTTGCCCAGTCCCCAGCCCACCTGACCTTCGCGATTGCCGACGACCACGAGCGCGCTGAAGCTGAAGCGCCGGCCGCCCTTGACCACTTTCGCGACACGCTTGATGGTCACCACCTTGTCGACGAAATCCTGTTTGTCCCTGGAATCGTTCCGATCCCGGTTACGCTTGTCCTGTCCCCGCTTGTCTTGCAATGGTCGTCTCCCTTTAGGCCGGCCCTAGAACTGAACGCCCTTGGCCCGGACAGCATCGGCCAAAGCTTTCACCCGGCCGGCGTAAATAAATCCGTTGCGGTCGTACACCACTTCCTTGATTCCGGCGGCCTGGGCCTTGTCCCCCAGAAGGTCGCCCACCAGCTTGGCCGCTTCCACGTTGCCCCCGTGCTTGATCTTGCCACGGAGTTCCTTCGACTGGGTGGAGGCGGAGACCAGGGTTTTGCGCTCCTGATCGTTGACGATCTGCGCGTAGATGTGCTTCGAGGTGCGAAACACCGTCAGGCGCATCCGGTCCTGGTGCTGCCGGAGTTTTTTCTTGATTCGGTTTTTGCGTGCCAGACGCAGGCGCTGGCGTTCCATTGTGGCCATAATTCTTCCTGTTATTTGCCGCCCGCGGCTTTACCCGCCTTGCGGCGGATACGTTCGTCGGAATACATCACTCCTTTGCCCTTGTAGGGTTCCGGCGGACGCAGTTTCCTGATTTCGGCGGAGGTCTGACCGACCTTCTCCTTGTCGATGCCCCTCACCTTGATGGTGTTCGCCTTGGGGTCGACTTCGAATTCAATCCCCTCGGGCGGCGGAAAATCCACCGGATGCGAAAACCCGAGACTCAGGTTCAGGCTCTTGCCCTTGAGGTCGACCTTGTACCCGACGCCGACGATATTGAGCTGTTTGGAAAACCCCTCGCTGACTCCGACCACCATATTGTTGACCAGAGCCCGGGTCAGGCCGTGAAGCGCCCGGTCCTGCCGCGCATCGCTCGGCCGCTTGACCAGCACTTTGCCGTCTTCCTGCTCGACCGTCATATTGGGATGCAACTCGCGCTTGAGTTCGCCCTTGGGCCCCTTGACCTGGCACAGGCTCCCGGACATTGTGAGCTCCACCCCTTTGGGCAGTTCGATCGGTTGTTTGCCTACACGTGACATGATTCTCTTTCCGCTTTGGAGACGCCCCGGGCGCCCCGTTGATCTTGTTTACCAGATATAACCCAGAACCTCGCCGCCAACGCCCTGCTCGCGGCAGTTCGCATCGGTGATCACCCCTTTCGAGGTGGAGAGGATGGCGACGCCCAGCCCGTTGAGCACGCGGGGCACTTCCTCGTTCGGCACGTAGACACGGTACCCCGGCTTGCTGACACGCCGGATCCCGTGGATGGCGCCCTCGCCGTCCTGATATTTCAACAGCAGGCGGATCTTCCCCTGCGGTCCGCTTTCGATCACCCGGAAATTGCGGATGAACCCTTCTTCCTTGAGTATTTCGGCGATCCGCACTTTCATTTTGGACTTCGGGATTTCCACCCGGGGGTGCCGGGCCTGCAGTGCGTTTCTGATGCGCGTGAACATGTCCGCGACGGGATCGGTCATCATGGGTCTAGTGGTCTCCTGCCTTTACGTGTACCGGTTCTGTTTACCAACTGGATTTGGTCACTCCGGGGATCTCCCCGTTGAGCGCCCGCATCCGGAAGCAGATGCGGCACATGCCGAATTTTCTCAGGAACGCGCGGGGCCGTCCGCACACTCGGCAACGGTTGTACGCCCGTACCTCGAATTTCGGCTTTCTCTCAGATTTTGCGATCAGTGATTTTTTTGCCATAACGTTTTGTCTTGTACTCCGCCTTCGCGGTCAGTTGCGCAGGGGAAACCCCAGCGTTTTCAATAATACCCTTCCGTGCTCGTCGCTCTCGGCGGAAGTGCAGATGGTGATGTTCATCCCTTTGATCTTCTCGATCTTGTCGAACGGAATTTCCGGGAAGATCAACTGTTCCTTCAGACCCAGGGTGTAGTTGCCCCGGCCGTCGAAGGATTTCGGCGACAATCCCTTGAAGTCCCGGACACGGGGCAGGGCGAAGGAGACCAGCCGTTCGAAAAACTCGTACATCCGCTCGCCGCGCAGGGTCACGCGGACGCCGATCGGCATGCCTTCACGCAGCTTGAAGTTGGAAATCGCGTTTTTGGACTTGGTCACCACCGGCGCCTGGCCGGTGATGGCGCGCATCTGCTCAACGCCCGCTTCAATCAGCTTGGCGTTCTGAATCGCTTCTCCCAATCCCATGTTGACGACGATCTTCTCCAGCTTGGGCACCTGCATGACGTTGCCCAAGCCGAGTTCCTTCTGGATCTGCGCCTTGTATTTTTCCTGATATGCTTTTTTAATATTGGACATGATTCCGTGATTTATTTGTCGATGACTTCGCCGGTTCTGGCCGCCACCCGGACGCGTTTTCCATCTTCAAGCGTTTTCCATTTCACCCGGGTCCTCTTGCCTTCGGAATCGAGCAGCATGACGTTGGAAATGTGCAGCTTGCCTTCCTTCTCCACAATCCCGCCCTGCTTGTTCGCCTGGCTGGGCTTCAGATGGCGCTTGACCATGTTGAGCTTTTCAATGGTGATCCGGTCTTCCCCAGGAAACACCGCCAGCACCTTGCCTTTTTTTCCTCTTTCCCGGCCGGAGATCACCTCGACCAGGTCGTCTTTCTTGACGGACATTTTTCCAAAAGCCGGCATCACAGCACCTCCGGGGCGAGCGACAGGATCTTGAGAAAACGCCGGGCGCGCAATTCACGGGCCACGGGGCCGAAAATACGGGTCCCGACCGGCTCCTTGGCATCGTTGACCAGCACGGCGGCATTGCTGTCGAACTTGATGTAGCTGCCGTTGCTGCGGCGGATTTCCTTGCGGGTGCGAACCACCACCGCCTTCTTCACGTCGCCTTTCTTCACGTTGCTCTGCGGCTCCGCTTCCTTGACCGCGACCACGATGATGTCTCCCACCGAGGCGTAACGCCGTCCGCTGCCGCCGAGCACCTTGATGCACTGCACTTTGCGGGCGCCGCTGTTATCCGCGACTTCCATTACCGTACGCAACTGGATCATGACGCCACCGCTTCCCCACCGGCCGGAGCGTCGAGCACTTCAGCCTTCTTGATGATGCGGACCAGGGTGAACCGCTTCAGCTTGCTGAGCGGACGGGTCTCGCGAATTTCAACGAAATCCCCCGGAGCGCACTGGTTCTTCTCGTCGTGACAGTGGTATTTCTTGGAGCGGCGGATGGTCTTCTTGAACACGGGATGCTTGTACACACGGTCGACGCGCACCACGATCGTCTTTTCCATCTTGTCACTCACCACGGTACCGGTTCTGTGACGTCTGCGCTCAAGCGGGTTGCTTTCAGTCTCACTCATGATTTCTCTTTAGGCTTTCGCCGCGTCATCCGCCGCGGGCGCGGAGGCGGCCTGGGCACGCTTCCGTTCGTTGATTATGGTATTGATACGGGCGATGTCCCGGCGCAGATGAACAATGCGTCCCGGGTTCTGGATCTTACCCGTCGCCAACTGGAACTTCAGGTTGAACAACTCCTCCTTGGAGTCCTCCAGCTTTTCCTCGAGTTCCTTTTCCGACAATTCCCTGATTTCCTGCGGTTTCATGATACCCCGTTATTTGTTGACGACGAACCGGGTCTTCACCGGCAGTTTGTGCATGGCCAGGCGAAACGCCTCGCGTGCGATATCTTCAGGAACACCGGACATCTCGTACAGCATGCGTCCGGGTTTGACCACGGCCACCCAGAATTCCGGGCCGCCTTTGCCTTTACCCATGCGGGTTTCGGCGGGTTTCTTCGAGATCGGCTTGTCCGGGAAAATCCGCAGCCAGATTTTACCGCCGCGCTTGACGTGACGGGTCATGGCAATACGCGCCGCTTCGATCTGGCGGTTGGTGATCCAGCCGCAGGAAAGCGACTGCAACCCGTATTCCCCGAAGCTGACTTTATTACCCCGGCGGGCAGCGCCCCTCATCCGGCCTTTGTGCTTCTTCCGGTACTTGACCTTTTTTGGCATTAACATAATGAAATCTCCCGGCCCTTATCCCTTAAGCTTCCGTTTCTTCAGCTGCTTTGGGCACTTCCTGCCGTTCCTTGAAAATATCCCCTTTATAAACCCAAACCTTAATCCCAATAATCC
>JAGQJZ010000090.1 GCA_020430445.1 Nitrospina sp. | reverse complement strand
CGTTGGCGCAGGCCAGGTCGAGGTCGTGGGTATTGCGGTCGATGAGGGCATCGCGCAGGGTTCCGCCGACAACGTACATCGGTTCTTCATTGGCCGCAGCCTCGCGTGCGAGTGTTTCCAGGGAATTTTTTATTCGGGCGTCCATCGTATTGGCAAATATGTCGGTGCTTCGGGTAACCCTATTGTAGTCCGGGAGGGTCGTGGAGAGAAATGAATTCCCGGTGCGCGGGAAGCCGGCCCGGCTAGAGGCCGCTATAGGCATTCACGAGATTCCGCAGAATGATTATTTGCGGGAAAGTTTGACGGCCGGGAAGCCTCCGTTTTCTAGGACCCTGCGGCGAGCCGTCAGGATTCCCAGCCGGCGGTCAGTTTGACCTGTTTGGAGACGTAGATGGCGCCGTCTTTCTTGACCAGGTGAATGTCCATTTTGGTCAGTGCGCCGACGATCTGCTGGATGTTCTTGGAGGGCGGGCTTTGCGGGTCCTTGATCAGGAACGGGATCATCTCGTCGACGGAATCGTGAATGCGCTCGCTTTCTATCAGATAGCCGCAGAAATCCGTTTCCACTTCGAGGTACTTGCGCGCCAACTGAACGACATTGTCGCCCATCAGCAGGTCTTTTTTCCGCCGGACCCGGTTGAGGACCAGGTGTGGCCTGTAATTGCGGATCACCGCGTTGAGCCGGGCCAGGGCGTCCTTGTCCTTGTCGAGGACTTTCATCCGCAGACGGTTGATCTCGAACACCTCTTCGTCGGAGCCCAGGTGCCGCGAGTAGTCGGTGATGTCGTGGATTTCGCGGTCGTCGGTGAACTCTCCGCTGATTTTCCGGAACAGGCCGGTTTTGATGAAACTGAGCGTGTTCATGGCCGCAGTCATCTCCGGCGTGCACACCACCACCTGTTCGTCCGCCAGGTTGAACAGGTCCATGTTGGTGTAGGAGTTGCCCGGAGCGAGGTCGAGAAACGCCATGTCCGCTTCCAGGCTGCGGATCAATTCGTGGATGCGCGACAGTTGTTCCGGCGTCAGGTTGGCGCTTCCCGGCAGGTCGCCGGCGCCGCTCATGAACTTGAGGTTGTCGATGCCGGTATTGAGCAGGAAATCCTCGGGATCGAGTTCCGTCTGCTGAAACAGGTCCTTGAGCCCGAAGCGGGGATTGCTGATGCCGAGCAGGGCGTGCAGGTTGGACGCGCCATAATCGGTGTCGACCAGCACCACCTTCATGCCGCTCAAAGCCATGGCGATGGCCATGTTGGCGCAGAGCAGGCTTTTGCCAACGCCGCCCTTACCGCTCCCGACTGCAACGACTTTCAATTCCGAAATCATTTTTTCTTTTTCCCCGGTTTCCCCGGTCCAAACACCATGTTTTCGAGGGCGGCCAGGGAATCGCTCTGCCGGCGTTTCATTTCCTGATATTCCCGTGCCTGTTCGGAATCCTTCAGCGATTCCACCAGTTCAAAATTTTTCTGCGCCAGTTTGGAGAGCCGTCCGGCCTGGAACCGGTGCTCCAGGTCTTTTTCAAACTCCTCCAGCCGCTGGATGATGCGCTCGTTTTTCCGCCGGCGCTCCTCACCGGCCTCGGCCAGAAGGTCGGCGTTGGAGACCTCTTCTTCGGTGGAAGCGGCGGGGTTCTCGAGCAGTTCGTCCAGTTCCTGATTCCAGTCGAGAGGGTCCTCTTCAATCATATCCGAAAGAGACAGCGAGATGGGACCTTCCTGAGCGGACCCCTGCGTCTCTTCCTGATAGTGGGATTCTTCGAACAGGTCCTCTTCCAGCCGGTGGCGGAGTTGGACTTCGCGTTGCTTTTCCTTCAATTCCTCGGCGAACCGGGCGAACTCTTCTTCAATATCCGCGGGAGTCCCGGCCGGTTCCGCGTCGTCCAGACCGGACTCGGTGCCTTCGTCTTCGTTTTGATTCGTATTCTGTTTGCGGGAGCTTTGGGCCGAGATGACGATCTGTCCGCCAAACTCGGGGTCGCGCGCCAGGGTCCTGCGGAGCGGTTCGGGGACGGATTCGAGGTCCTCCTGTTCAGCAGAATCGAAATCGTCGTCGGGATAGTCCGCGTAAAGTTCTTCAGGCGAAAGGGACTCGGGAAGGTCGAGGGCGTGCGCCTCGTCGTCATCGTCGAGAAGGGCGTTTTCCAGTTCTTCCAGTTGCCGCCGCTTTTCGATTTTCTTCTTGCGGTTGATGACCAGAAACAGCGTCACGGCCAGAACCAGACCCAATCCCGGCAGCCATCCTCCTTCGAGGACCTGGGAATAGGTTTCCGGAGCGAGAAGATTTTTGAATAAATTCCAGACGGAATTCGCCGCTGAAAAAATCGGGTCCATGCGCAACTTCTTAGGAAGTTATTGAATTTATTAATGTACTGGAGCAGTATCTTACCATAATCGGGCGCAAAAAGTCGAACAATTGATAAAGTCCGGGCTCCGGCGGGTTATTTTTGGGGGGTGGCGGTAAAATGATATAAAATGAAGAAATGTCCTTCGGGACGGGTTCGGCCTGCCAGATTCCCGCGACCATTCGGCTCCTTCCTTCGAGAGAGCGGCTTTTTCCTTTTTGAGGCATTTTGGGACAAACATCGTTTTTTCTTTACCTGACTCCCGTCATCCTGATCTCGCTCACTCTGCACGAGTATTCGCACGGGTACGCGGCCTTCCTGCTGGGGGACAACACCGCCCAGAGGCACGGCAGGTTGTCGTTCAATCCCCTGCGCCACCTGGACGTGATTGGGACTCTGTTCATCTTCCTGTTCCACTTCGGCTGGGCCAAGCCGGTGCCGGTCGACCCGCGTAACTTTCAGAATCCGCGCAAACACATGATGCTGGTGGCGCTGGCGGGACCGGCGGCCAACCTCGTGCTGGCGCTCATTGGGGGATTCTTCCTGCGCATGATTTTCATGCATTTCCAGACGCAGGTGGAGTTGTTCGACTTTTTTTGCGTCGCGGTTTACGTCAATGTGGCGCTGGCCATATTCAATCTGTTACCCTTCTTTCCTTTGGACGGTTCCAGTATTCTCAAAGGGCTGGTGCCGCACAAATGGGCGGTTGGGCTGACTTTTATCGACAAACATTCGGCTGTCCTGCTCATCGGCGTTTTCCTGATGGACCGGTTTTTTAATACGGGGATATTTGCCCGGGTTCTTTTGATGCCGGTCATGTTTGTGGTACAGTTTTTGACGCAGGAAGCGTTTCCTACATTCATCGCAAGGCTAAGCTAATCAATATCATGGCGAAACAGAGAATTTTAAGCGGCATGCAGCCCTCGGGGCTCCTTCACCTGGGCAACTACTTCGGCGCTCTCAAGAACTGGGTGGAGTTGCAGGATGATTTCGAATGTTTCTATTTCATCGCGGACTGGCATTCGCTGACCACTCATTACGAGGACCCGTCGAAAATTCGCGACTATTCGTTCAACGTCGCGGTCGACTGGCTGGCGGCGGGGCTGGACCCGGAAAAGAGCACGCTGTTCATCCAGTCGCACATTCCGGAACACGCGGAACTGTTCCTGTTTCTGTCGATGATCGTGCCGGTCCCCTGGCTGGAGCGGAACCCGACTTACAAGGAAAAGCAGGACGAGATCAAGAACGTCGACATGAGTTCGCTTGGTTTTCTCGGTTATCCGGTTTTGCAGACGGCGGACATCGTGCTTTACAAGGCGCATTGTGTTCCGGTGGGGGTCGATCAGGAGCCGCATCTGGAAATTTCGCGGGAAATCGTCCGTCGCTTCAACGGCATCTATAAAAAAGAGGTGTTCATCGAGCCCAAGGCCAAGATTTCACAGACGCCGAAGCTCAACGGTCTCGACGGTCGCAAGATGAGCAAGAGCTACAACAACGCCATTTTTCTTGCGGACGATGAAAAAACGCTGGAGAAGAAGATCAAGTCCATGCTGACCGATCCCCAGCGGGCGCGGCGCGACGATCCGGGCGATCCGGACGTGTGCAACCTGTTTCCCCTGCACAAGCTGTACTCGACGCCGGAGATGCAGGCGGAGGTCCGGGAAGGGTGCGTGACGGCGGGCATCGGCTGCGGCGACTGCAAGAAGATGCTGAACGCATCCATGCTGCGCGGCATGGGCCCGCATATGGAGCGCCGCCGCGAGTTCGCCGCCAAGCCGAAAGAGGTTATGGACATCCTTTTTGAAGGCACTGAAAAGGCGCGCAAGGTCGCAAAGGAGACCATGCGCGAGGCGCAGGAAGCCATGAAGTTCTCCCACTTATAACTCACTTTTACAAGCGAAACGATTGATGGATTACAAGGAAACATTGAACCTGCCGGTTACGGATTTCCCGATGAAAGCCAACCTGGTGCAGCGGGAACCGGAGATGCTGGAGCGTTGGGACGGGGAACGCCTGTACCAGAAGATCCGCGAGCATTCCGCGGGAAAGAAACCGTATGTCTTTCACGACGGTCCGCCCTACGCCAACGGCCACATCCACATGGGCCACGCGCTGAATAAAATCCTCAAGGACTTCATCGTCAAGATCAAGACGATGAGCGGTCACGACGCCGGCTTTATTCCGGGGTGGGACTGCCATGGCCTGCCGATCGAACACCAGGTGACCAAGGAGAGCAAGGCCAAAAAGCAGGTGCTGGACAAGGTGGAGATCCGCAAACTGTGCCGGGAATACGCCGGCAAGTTCATCGGCATCCAGCGCGACGAGTTCAAGCGGCTGGGGGTTTTCGCCGACTGGGAGGAGCCGTATCTGACGATGAACTTCGGTTACGAGGCGGCCATCGTGCGGGAGTTCACCCGCTTCGCGCTTTCGGGAATGGTGTACAAGGGCCTCAAGCCCGTCCACTGGTGCACGAGCTGCAAAACCGCGCTGGCCGAGGCCGAGGTCGAGTATCAGGATCACAAGTCGCCTTCCATCTACGTGAAGTTTCCGGTGAAATCCGGATGGAAGGATTCTATCGCTCCGGCGGAGGGCAAAAACCTGTCGCTGGTGATCTGGACGACGACGCCGTGGACGCTTCCGGCCAATCTCGCGATCTGTCTGCACCCGGATTTCGATTACGTGGCGGTCGCCATCGGGGACGATGTGTATGTTGTCGCCGAAGGGCGGCTCGGTGCGCTGATCCTCGAATGGGACGTCACCGATTACAAAATCCTCGGGCGCTGCAAGGGCAGTGAACTGGAGGGCGTTGTCACGCAGCATCCTTTCGAGAACCGGGAGTCGCCGGTCATCCTGGGCGATCACGTCACGCTGGAACAGGGGACGGGCTGTGTCCACACCGCGCCCGGTCACGGGCAGGAGGACTATGTCGTCGGCCAGAAGTACGGGCTGGAGACGTACAATCCGGTGGACGACGGCGGCGTGTTCAAAGCGGATCTGCCGTTTTTCGGCGGACAGTTTGTGACGAAGGCCAATCCGGAGATCATCAAAAAACTGCGCGAAGACGGCTTCCTGATCCAGGACAGCGAAATAGCGCATTCCTATCCGCATTGCTGGCGCTGCCACCAGCCGATCATCTTCCGTGCCACATCGCAATGGTTCATCTCGATGGACAGCCACGGACTGCGCCAAAAGGCGCTGTCTGAAATCGACAAGACGCAGTGGGTGCCAGCCTGGGGACGCGACCGCATCTACGGCATGGTGGAGAACCGGCCGGACTGGTGTGTCTCGCGCCAGCGCGCGTGGGGCGTGCCGATCACCATTTTCACCTGCACCGCCTGTGAGGAACCGCTGGTGTCGAAAGAGGTCTTCGATCATGTCATCCGCCTGACCGAAGAGGGAGGCGCGGACTTCTGGTTCGAAAAGGACGTGGCGGAAATTCTGCCGGAAGACACTGCCTGTGCCTCCTGTGGTTCGAAGCAATTCAAAAAGGAAATGGACATTCTCGATGTCTGGTTCGATTCCGGCGTCAGCCATGCGGCGGTGCTGGAAGAGGGCGACCGCCAGCCCTGGCCGGCGGACCTGTATCTGGAAGGGAGCGACCAGCACCGCGGCTGGTTCCACAGTTCACTGCTGGAATCCGTCGGCACGCGCGGCAAGGCACCGTACCGCACGGTGCTGACGCACGGTTATGTGGTGGACGGCAAGGGCAAGAAGATGGCCAAGTCGCAGGGCAATGTCATCGCTCCGCAAAAGATCATCGATCAGTATGGAGCGGAAATCCTGCGTCTGTGGGTGGCTTCGGAAAACTACCGGGAAGACATCCGCGTTTCCAACGAAATCCTGAAACGCCTGACGGAAGCCTACAGGAAGATCCGCAACACCTTCCGTTTTCTTCTGGGCAACCTGCACGACTTCGATCCGAACAGGGACTTGGTGGATCCCGGCGATATGGAAGAACTCGACCAGTACATCCTGACTCGGTTCAACGCCATGACGCGGCGCGTGCGCAAGGCTTACGACAATTTCGAATTTCACGTGTTCTACCACACGTTTTACAATTTCTGCGTGGTGGACCTGAGCGCGTTCTACCTGGATATCGTCAAGGACCGGCTGTACACCTACCCGCGCCAGTCGCGTGGACGGCGCTCGGCACAAACGGCGATGCACCATCTGCTGACGGGCATGACCCGCCTGATGGCGCCGATTTTGAGTTTCACCGCCGAGGAAGTCTGGTCCTTCATGCCGGAAAGCAGCCGGGAGGTGGAGAGTGTTCACCTGAGCGGTTTCGCTGAAGACGTTGCCGTGGATTTTCCTGAAGAGAAGGCGCGCCGGTGGGAAGAGATCACGCGCCTGCGCAGCGAGGTCAGCAAGGCGCTGGAAACCAAGCGCCGGGACAAGGTGATCGGACATTCGCTCGACGCCCGGGTCACCCTGCAGCTTCCGGCAGAGTTGATGAAGCTGTTCGCGGGACGGGAGGAAGAGTTGCAGTTCATCTTCATCGTCTCGGCGATTGAACTGACCGAGTCGCTGCCCGAGGGCACGCCGGATGTGGTTTCAGCCGAGAACATGCAAGGGGTGAAAATCGCGGTGTCGCCCGCTCCCGGTGAAAAATGCGAACGCTGCTGGAATTATTTTGTGGGATCAGATGCCGCGGAAGCGGAATCCGCCATCTGTCCCCGTTGTGTTGTCCACCTGGAATCCGCCGGGGCCTGATACTTTGTCGAATAAATTTCTCAGCCTGTTTCTTCTGTCCAACGTCCTCATCATTCTCGATCAGTTTTCGAAGCGGTGGATTCAGGCGTATATCCCGGAGAACCATTCCCTGCCGCTCATCGACGGTTTTTTTTCGTTGACCCACATCCGCAATCCGGGCGTGGCTTTCGGTATTTTCGCCTCCAGCACTTCAAGCGTGAAAATTCCCCTGTTCATCATTTTTTCCATCATCGCCATCGGCGCTATCCTGGTGTTTTTCTACCAGACGCCCAATGACCACCGGATGACCCTGACGGGGTTGATCCTGCTGTTCAGCGGCGCCATCGGCAACCTGATCGACCGGATCATGTATCAGGAGGTGGTGGACTTTCTCGACTTCTATTTCGGCGACCTGCATTTTCCCGCGTTCAATATTGCCGACTCGTGTATTACCATAGGGGTGGGGCTTCTGTTCATCGACCTGTTCCAGCGGGATCGCGATTTGCGGCGAATGCAGGCGGAATCCCGGACGAAGTCCGGCCAATAAACCACCCGTTCCGATAGTTCACTCATGCATCCCATTCTGGTTGAATACGGTTTCCTGAAAGTCCACACCTATGGGCTGATGGTGGCCACGGGGTTTCTGATCGGCATCATGTATGCCGCCAATCAGGGGCGCAAGGAAGGGGTGGACCCACAGAAAATCCTCGATCTTTGCTTTTACATTCTGGTTTCGGCGATCCTCGGCGCGCGCCTGCTGTTTGTTGTCATCGAGTACGAACACTACATCGACAATCCCCTGAAGGCGTTGATGTTCTGGCAGGGGGGACTGGTCTACTATGGCGGGCTCATCGGGGCGGTCATCACCGGCTGGTATTACATCCGCAAGCACGGCCTGCCGCTCTGGCAGGTGGCGGATCTGATCGCGCCGAGCCTCGCGATCGGGCAGGGGGTCGGGCGCTGGGGGTGTTTCTTTGCAGGGTGCTGCTACGGTGCGCCGACGGACCTGCCGTGGGGCATTACGTTCACCGATCCCGGTTCACTGGCTCCGCTCAACGTCGCCCTGCACCCGACGCAGGTGTACCTGTCGCTGAACGGACTCTTGATCTTTTCCATCCTGATGTGGATGCGCAACCGTAAATCGTTTCACGGCCAGTTGTTCTGGATGTACGGCGTGCTGTATTCGATCGGGCGGTTCATCATCGAATACTTCCGTGACGACGCGCGCGGCTCGGTACTCGGTGGGGTCCTTTCGACGTCACAGTTTATCGGCATCCTCGTGCTCGTCTTTTCCATCGTGATGCTGATGCGGTTGAAGAAAAGAGGCGATCCCCTGCCGCAGCATTGAGCCGCTAGAGAATCTCGAACTGGAACAGCAGGAACAGGGTGCAGGCGATGGTCAGGGCCGGCCCGCCCCATATTTTCAGCATGGACATTTGACCGATTTTTCGCGTTAAATCGGTTTCCTTCATGTTGCTGATATGAAACTGGTGTCCCTTCCGGAACTTGAAGATCATGCGCGTTTTCGGGATGAGGGTTTCGAGTTTCTTCTTACTGTATTTTTGCAGCAGTTTTTCCGCCACGATCCGCGTTCCCCGGTCCAGTTCGTCGACATCCAGCTTGCCGTCCTGGTCGAGGTCGAACCGGGCGATCATTTTGGGATCGCTCCGTACCGCCTCGCGCACTTTGTTGTAGTCGCTCGCCTTGAGCTTTTTCCTTTTGGGGGGCGGACCCTTGATGCCGGATTCGGCGAATCCCAGGACATAAACGTTTTCTCCCGGTTGAAAACTCCATTCAAGGAAACGGTAGTCCCGGGAGAACAGCCAGGATGTTTTTTCCGGTTTGAAGGAACGGAGTTTGTCGGCGTTCAGGCGGAGCGATTCGGCCAGGGGCCCGGGCAGGGCGGAAAACTGGTTGGAGCTCGCCCGGTACTGGTTGTCGCTGCCCTGCCGTGTGATGCGCGCTCCCGACACGAGCACCAACGCGTTGGCGCCGCTGTCGTCGTCGACGTAAAACCCTTCGTCGGAGAAATACTGGTCGACGGTGGCCCAGTAGGTGCTGTTTTTACTCCGGCGCAATTCCTGGATTTCAATGGAGTAAAAAGCGCAGGGCGCGCGGCTGATCGGGGCGGTCACCAGCCGGTCTTCCTCGACGATGATGTGTCCCTGGATTTCGACGTCGGAGCCGACGGCCCCGGTCATGATACGGCTGGTGGGAATGTTTTCAATGGTCCGGCGGGCTTTCAGGTCCTTGAACCCGGTGAAGAACCAGTAGACGCCGGCTCCCCATCCCATCACCGCGCCGAAGGTGTTGTTGAGATCGACCTGCATGGCGTCTCGTTATTCGAACTTGGGCAGCTTGATGTCGATTTTGACGTCCTGGCGTTCCTGCTCCGACACCTGGAACATCACCTCATCTTCATAACGCAGCATGTTGGCGACGAAGACGTCTGGAATTTGCTTGATGCGGATATTGTAGTTGTTGACGCTGTCGTTGTAGAACTCGCGCCGGTCGGCGAGGCTTTCCTCAAGATGGGAGATGCGTCCCTGCAACTGCATGAAGTTTTCGTTCGACTTCAGTTCCGGATAATTTTCCGCGATGGCGAACAGCCCCGACAGCGCGGCGCTGACCTGGCCGCTGGCCTGGGATTTTTCGGAAACGGTTCGCGCCTGTCCGTAATTTTCCCGTGCCTTGGTGATGCGGTCGATGACGCTTTTTTCGAACTGGGCGAAACTCTCGCACACGGAGATGAGTTTCGGCAGTTCGTCATAGCGTTGTTTCAGGATGACATCGATATTGGACCATGATTTCTTGATGTTTTCCTTGAGGGAAATCAGGCCGTTGTAGATCATGATGAAATAACCCACGATCCCCAGCACGCCAAATAACAGGACACCCAGCACAATGATCGTTGCAGTCGACATGAGAGCAGTCTCTCCTTTGGTTTCCGGACAGGTTGATTTCGGTGGAGTTAGTGTGCCTGAAAAATTTTTAAATTTCCACAGGTTGGGAATTTTTGTCAGGGGAGGGGAGAGCCGGAATGAACGGCGGCAACCGGCCTTGTCAGAAGCCGGATGATAAAAACAAAGAGAGGGATTTTTTTTCGGTCAGGCTCAGCCGGGGCAATGGGGGGAAAGTGAAGGCAAGGCGAATCAGGAAAAGTCGTCCAGGTCTTCTTCGTCGAGCACCTGTTCCTCGATGCCCCTGCGGATGATCTCGTCCGCCAGTTCGCCGTAACCGGACTCGTAATCCTCGACGTTGTAATTGTCGAAATCGTCGAAATAGATTTTGTGTTCGGTTTCGACCCACACGCGGACCTTGTCGCTGAACCGCAACACCCGTTGCACCGCTTCCAGTTTGTCGAGAAGGTCCATGGCGGTTGGTTAGAAGAGACGCAACGTCAGTTCGAGTTGGTGGATGCCGTACTCCGTGGTCAGGAGTCCGAACCGCTGATCGTTGGAAAAAACATAGCGGTAACCCAGGCCGGCGTCGATGAATTCGTTGATGGGCTTGTACATCCCGAAACCCACCTGGAAGGCGAAGGTCAGGTCATCGCCGACTTTGCCGACATCGACGCCGTTGGCGCTCCGGATGTCGACCTCGTGGTAGGCCGCGCCGAGACCGCCGAAGACATAGGGGGCCGGTCCCTCGGAATTGTCGAAGTCGTAGGCGACGTTGAGAAAAATCGTGGAGGTTTCGAGTTGTCCGTCGATCAGCCCGGTGCCAGTGGAGCTTTTGACCTGGTCCATGTCGGACGTGCGGTAACCGACTTCAAGACCGGTTCGGATATTGGTGCGCCACTTGTACCCCACCTCGCCGTTGATGCCGAGCCCGAACTTCATTTTGATCTTGGGTTCGTTGCCTGTGCTGATCCCGTCGCCAAGGTTGGAGGCGTCGATTTCGATTTCATCGAGCGAGGTGAGCTTGGCGGAAGGAGAGGTGAGCGCGGGAGACAGGGAAACGTAAAAACTCGTTTTCTCGTCGGCCCGGGCAGACCCCGCACCTGCGATGATGAGGCTCAAGACGGCGAGGCAACAGACAATTCGGGTCATGAAAAGGGATTTTCTGAATTTATTCTAATTTAATGGAATCACCATAAAATTACTATAATTTGATTAAAAAGTAAAGGGCTTTTCGGTGGAAACCGTCTGTCAACCTTTTGAATAAAGGGCCGTTTTTAAATGGATTCAGCCTTTTCTTGCGGTTTGGTCCCGGGTCTGGTAATAAATGAGGCAGCCCACCCAACCCATGAAACGAGAGGAGGAGCGGGAATGGAAGGCGAAGTCCTGCCGGATAAAGAAAAAATCATTGCGAACAAAAACAGCCTCGCCGGAATGGAACTGTTTGGCGTCGATCTTTCCGGGGCCGATCTGAGCGGAGCCAATCTGGTCAAAACACGTCTGACGGAGGCGAACCTTTCGGGGGCCAATCTGCAAGGGGCGGACTTGCAGGGGGCGGACCTGATCCGGGCGAACCTTTCAGGGGCCAACTTGACCGGGGCGAACATGGAGAAGACCGTGTGCAATTCCGCCCTGCTGGACGAGGCGAAGCTGACCGCCGTCTACGCTAAAAACGCCCTGTTCAGCTGGACGAGTATGTGCGGGGCGGATTTCCGGGACGCCAATCTCACGCAGGCCAGCATGAACGAAGCCCGCATCCGCGACGCCGATTTTTCCGGCGCGACGTTGGAGGACATCAATTTCCAGAGGTCCGACCTGCGGGGCAGCAACCTGGAGCACGCCAACCTGCGCGCGGCGTATCTGGACGGGGCCAATCTGGTGGAGGCCAACCTCAAGCAGTCCAACATGAGCGAGGCCTATCTCGTTCAGGCCAACCTGCTGGAACAGGACCTGACCGGCGTCAACCTCAGCCAGTCCGACCTGACCCGGGCCAACCTGGTGGGAGCACAGCTTGCCGGTGTCAACCTCTCGGGGGCGAAACTCACCGAGGCGAAGCTGAAGCAGGCGCAATTGGAAAACGTGAACCTTTCGAGGGCCAACATGCTGGAAGCCAACCTCACCGGGGCCAACCTCACCGGGGCGGTTTTTGAAAAAGCCATCCTGAGCGAGACCAACTTTAAAAAGGCAAAACTGAAAGGGACGGACCTGCGCAATGTCGATCTGAGGTTTGTCGACAACCTCGAGGCGGACCAGGTGGCCGGTGCTTTGACCGACGACACCACGCAACTCCCACCCGGTCTTTAAGGAGAGCTTTGTATAAGTCTGAAAACTTTCGAGCCGGGGCTAATCGGTAGGAAAAGCCAAGTATCGTCATCGCGAGCGAATGAAATGAGCGTGGCCCGGATACTCGTCCAAAGAATCCGTGCCCCGAAGGGGTAGATCCAGACTGCTGGATTGCCGTCCTTCGACTTCACTCAGGACAGGCTCTGCTATCGCTCCTCGCAATGACGTCCTGGGGTTTTGTTTTGCCCCCAGGCTTGTGTTGGTCCCCCGCCGAACAGTCTTGGGAATACGTTTTTGATTTATGCAAAGGTCTCGTCTTTAAGGAGCGGGGCGAAAAATCTATCTCCTTGAAATTTCAGTCAGTGAACGGGAGTTTCGGCGGGGACTTTCAAAAAAAATATTTTCCGTTATATTAATAAATAGAGAAATCATCCTGTCTGGAAAAAAACGCAACGTCGCCCACAGAGGCATGCAGTCTTAGGAAAATACCAGGGCCAAGCCCATTTTATTCCCGCGCAAGGAAGAAACACGGCCACTATCATGAGCGAATCTCAGAAAAAATATTCCAAACCCCGTTTTTGCATCGGCCAGTTGATCCATCATAAACTGTTCAATTACCACGGGGTGATTCTGGGCGTGGACCCGGAATTTCGCAGCAGCGACGAGTGGTATGAGAAGATGGCCAAGTCGCGCCCGCCGAAAGACAAGCCCTGGTACCACGTGCAGGTACACGGGGGCGGCGGCACCCGCTACGTCGCCGAGCAAAACCTGGAACTCGACCCCATCGTCGGAAACTGATCCCACACGCTGTTTCAGCTCGAACCAACCCCACCGTGTCATTCTGAGCGAGCCCAGCGAAGCGAAGAATCTCGCCTTTGTTTTTCACTGTTTTTCGTTGGCCGTCCGCGGGGACACTGCCTTTGCTTTTACATTTTACTTTCGCAAAAGTTTCGCCGCTATTGCGGGAATTTTTGCTGGATATTTTCTATAATAATAGTGCCAGGCAGTTTCCCGTCATCGAGCACCGGCGCGTTTTTGCGCAGGTAGTCCTTGGCGATCATGACTGCGTGGTTCTGGTCCAGGCCCTTGACGAACAGGCCGAAATCCTCGTCGTACCCGGTCTGGTTGTTCTTGATCCGCCCGCTGATTTTGAAGTTCAATTCTTTTGGCAAGGTGGTGTCCTCATGGCTCAGGATGAAAATGAAATCTGCGCCGACTGCGGTTCAACGGAACCGGCGGTCAAAGCCAGCCGGGGGTCCGGCTGGGTCGAGTTGTTCCTGTACGTACTGATGATCATCCCCGGCGTTATCTATTCGCTCTGGCGCCGGGCGCGCAGCCGCTTTGTCTGTTCCTACTGCGGCAACCCCTCCATGGTGCCCGTGCACGATCCCCGGGCGCAGAAGATCACCCGATTGATGAAAGGCCGGGAGGTTTCCTCGAAATATTACCAGAAACCGATGGGCGTGACCGAACTGAGGCCCAAAACCATCCGCAACCTGAACAAGAAAAAGAAGTCCGGTGCCGGCGGCAAAAAGCCGAAGCAGGGTTGAGGTGAGGGTAAAGAATGATCTTGGATGAAAGAGGGGAAAGGGAAGAAATGACAACTTTCAAAGTGCAGGCAAGAAAAGATTTTACCCTTCGTTAAAATATTAAATTTTATCTTAGTTTGGGTTTTGTTCTATTGGAGAATTGAATTTTATCTCATTTGAAAACTTGAATCTAAAACTAAAAGGTTGAGGCCAAAGGATGAAAGTTTTGTCTTTATTTTTAAGATTAGAAAATTTGCTAATTTTCTTAGCGGTTGCCAACCTTTTAGTTGGATGTTCTCATAAAATAGATCAATTAAATTACGGATATAATGTTTCTTCAAAAGAAAAGGCCTGCCCTATAGCCGTTTACTATAAATATCAGGAAATTCCAGCAGATTTAATCCCCATTGGGGAAATTAAACTCGGCGA
>JAGQJZ010000089.1:12776-14252 GCA_020430445.1 Nitrospina sp. | reverse complement strand
ATCGAGGGTGAAGATGGGGGTTGTGGTGACCGGGGTCGAGCCGTTCATCTCGATAACGGCTGTTTCGCCCGTGACCGTGTTCTGGATGAGGAAGTCGCTTCTGCCGTCGCCGGTGAAATCGGCGGTGTCGATCAGCGTCCAGTTATTGGCCTCGTCCACGGTGGTCACAAACTCAAAAGAAGAAAAAGTGCCGCCGGCAAAATAAATCAGTGCCGTGTAACCGGAAGACGGGTGGTACACGGTGATCTCAGGCACGCCGTCTCCGTCAAAATCGCCCACGCCGCGTGGTTCAAGTCCATAAGCCGGGTCCAGCACCACGACCGTGGTGTCCGTTTGGGTGGCCGTGCCGTCGAGTGTCACGACTCTGTAATCGCCGTTTGTGCTGTTGAATAAGAACAGATCGAACTTTCCGTCCCCGTTGAAATCCGTGGTGGCGTGAACGGACCAGCCCGCCGCCGGATCGGCCTGGAGCAGGTAACCAAACGACTGCGCCACGGAGTTTTCAAGAATCCCACTGACAATATTGCCGCTCCCGTCGACCATCAACAGGTCGGAATCCGTGTCCCCATCGAAATCGTTGCGGAACTTGATGAGAGGTGTGTTACCTAATACCGTGGTGCACAACGTATCGCCTCCCAGAATAAAGGGACCTTTGAACTCCTGAAAGGTTGGAAGGGTACACACGATGGGGAAAACTATGACGTTGACTCCACCATTTTCCAAATCATAAATGGAAATATGAAACGAGGAATTCAACACCGTGACAATAATGCGTGTTTCACCATTGTTGTTGATAGATACGGGAATCCCCCCACCGACGGCTCCGGCAACTGAAAACGTGCTGGAATGAATAAACTGCCCATTCCTAAGCGCAATGAGCGTTCCATCATGACTGGTGATCATATAATCGGTCCCGCTCACAGTACCGGGAAGGGATTCAAGAACAATGGGGGCCGTGTCCTGGGTGATGTCCAGTTTGAACAGGGAATTGGGCAAGGTTTGTTCGCCTATGTAAAGAAACTGCTCGTTGGGATCCTTTAAAAACCTGGGGGCCACGCCGATCTCCCGCCCATCTGCAACCGTGGATACCGCATTGCCCTGGTCGGTTTTGATCATGGCAATGTGGGCCGGGCTGGGGTCGGAATTGGCAGCAACGAATAACCGGTTGGGTTTGGCCTCGATCACATCATAAATCGAGGCGTGCCCCACCTCCGCGGAGACGTCTATTGTGGTCAGCGCATTGGAGTTCAGGTCGAGAACCCCCACGCTTCCCGTGCCCAGGGCAATGTATAGAAAGTTGTTGTCATGACTGAGTTCGATGCCGTGGGGCTCCACCACCGATATCCTGTCATCAATCACAAAGCGCACGGTTGAGATGACGACAATTTCATTCAGGGAAGGGACGGAGATAAAAAGCTGATCCCGGGTGGAATCCAGGGCCATGTCAAAACCGTCGCCTCCCAGGTCGATTGTATA
>JAGQJZ010000089.1:0-12676 GCA_020430445.1 Nitrospina sp. | reverse complement strand
GGGACGGAGATAAAAAGCTGATCCCGGGTGGAATCCAGGGCCATGTCAAAACCGTCGCCTCCCAGGTCGATTGTATAATCTTCGGGATTGCTGCTTTGAGAAGGGCCGGTATTTTCAAGTGAGCTTGCACTGCCGGTTGTGTTGGGTTCTCCTGCAACGCCACCGCTTTGTTGAGGGAACTGGGTGGGAGCAGCCAGGGAAAAGGTGGCGGCCAGCAGACAAAAACCAGCACCGAGAAACAGGGAAATCGATTTTTTAACCAACACGCGCGGCATAGAATTCTCCAACTAAAAATCTATCGGGCCAATAAATTAATTTGGCAAAATTATACGGATTGCCGACTGTAAATCAATCGATCTTTTGGTGAGGTTTTGATGGCGCATAGGGGGAAATATGATAAGTGGAGGCTTTTCAATCAATACGGAGGCCTTAGCAGGGAGGTGGAGCCGATGAAAAAACTTTCCCGGTTCTGCGGAAAAACCCATCGAGGAAATTTTACGTGACAAGAAGCCGCCCCTCCGGCTGAGGAGTCTGCTCAGGAAGCTTTCGAGGAAATTTTACGTGACAAAACGTTGCCCCTCCGGCGAGGAGCCGTCCGCAAGGACTGGGCGCGGAGGATGGTGTTGAAGCCGTAACGGCCGCGCAGGCGGTCGATGCTCTTGTACAGCCGGTCCCAGCGTTCCGGATTGGAATCGGTGAACAGGTCTTTCTGCGCCATGCGGTGCGGCGTCAGGTGCGTCAGCGCCACGCCCACCAGCCGCACCGGCACGCGCTCGCGGTAGGCCCTGGTGAACAGCTTGCCGATGCTCTCGAACAGCAGATGGTCGTTGTGCGTCGGCGCGTTGAAGGTGCATGAACGGGTGATGGTGGTGAAATCCCGGAACCGTAATTTCAGGGTGACGCCGCGTGCGAACAGGTTTTCCTTGCGCAACTGCGCGCCCGCCTTCTCGGTGAGGTGGCTGAGGGTTGCCGAGAGAAAGGCGCGGTCGAGCGAGTCCCGCTGCAGTGTCGTCTCGCGGCTGATCGACTTCGCCGGTTCCTCGCTGCGGTGCACCGGAGAGTCGTGCCGCCCGCGCGAACGGTGGTACAGCGCGACGCCCCAATCGCCGAAGTGGCGTTCCAGTTGTTTCAGCGACAGGGCGCACAACTGGCCGACCGTGCGGATGCCGAGGCGTTGCAGTTGCTTCTGTCCCTTCGGCCCGATGCCGGGAATGCATCCCACCGCCAGCGGCGCCAGAAAATCGCGCTCCTGCCCCGGCGGCACATGCAGGAAGCCGTCCGGCTTGGCCTGGCCGGAGGCCACCTTGGCGATCAGTTTGTTCGTGCCCATGCCGATGGAGGCGATAAGCCCCAACTCGTCGCGGATGTGCTGGCGGATGCGTTCGGCGGTCCGCTCCGCCGGGCCGCGGTGCAGGCGGTCGCAACCGGTGAGGTCCATGTACCCCTCGTCGAGCGACACGGGTTCGACCAGTGGGGAATAAGTGTCGAGGATGTCGAAGAAGCGGGCGGAGTATTCGCCATACACGCCGTGCGATCCGCGCACGAACACCGCGTGCGGGCACAGCCGTTTCGCCTGAGCCGTCGGCATGGCCGCGCGAACGCCGTACTGCCGTGCTTCATAAGAGGCCGCCGCCACCACGCCGCGCCCCGCAGGGTCGCCGCCGACGATCACCGGCTTGCCCTTGAGCGACGGATCGCGCAACTGTTCCACGGATGCAAAAAACGCATCGAGGTCGATATGCAGGATGTCCCGTGAACCGGCAGACACCATGGGCTCTCGCTTCGGATTGAACCGCGTTGATAAGGATTGGAACACCCATCTTAGTACGCTGTTAGGGGATCGTCAACTACCAGCGTAGGGCGGTTTCTTGCCACGCAAATTTTCTTCGATGGCTTTTTGAGCAGAATCGGCCTGTGTTTCAGCTGGCTCCGCACTCCTGCGCGGCCTTGGGGTGGGGCCCATGTCTTGGCATGGGTTATTGTTCCAAGCCGTTTTTCTGCAAAGTTTGCATAAGTCAAAAACGTATTCCCAAGACTGTTCGGCGAGGGACCAACACAAACCTAGGGGCAAAACAAAACCCCCAGGACGTCATTGCGAGGAGCGATAGTAGAGCCTGTCCTGAGCGGAGCCGAAGGAGGGCTGGGGATTTTGCGCTTATTTCGTCAGAAGGCTTTCGGGGGACCGGACAATTTTCAGCAGGACATCGAGCGCTTCGGAATCGGCGGCGGCGAACAGCCGTTCGACCTTTTCGACGAATTCCTCGCGCGTGTGGAAGGTGAACTCGGCCTTCATTTCGCCCGATTCGAAATGCTCCGGCACGCGCAGGCGAATTTTGCCGTCGAGGCCCATGCGGCCCAGCGCCAGGCGCACTTCGGTGCGCAGGGAGGACAGCGTGGGGTAGCGCTGCTGGAAGAAGAACCGGTGCGCCGCCTGGTAGCGGTCGCCGGGGCTCAGCGACGCGTCGTCGAGTGTTTTTTGCACCGCCTCGTTTTGTATCAGGCGCGCCGGGGACTGGCCGTCGCGGTGCGCGGTCTCGTCGATAAGCTCCAGAAGGTCGCGGCACTTGTTGGCGCCGGGACGCAGGTGGGTGAACAGGTTGTGCGCCGCTTTGCGGCCGGCGTCGTCCCAGCCGAAGATCATGGCGTAGGTTTTGAGCGGTAGGGCGAGGTCGTGCAGGAGCTGTTGCAGGTCCATTGAAAAATCGCGTGCGTTCAGAAAGTCGTGCAGGCGTTTTTTCGATACCGGCTGGCCGAACAGCGGCAGCACGTTACCGACCAGGTCGTCTTCGTTCATGCCGGAAGCGGACAGGCGGATGAGCGCGCGCCCGGTTTCGATGTCCGAGAAGGTGCGGTGCGCCCGGTTGTCGTTGAGTTGCAGCAGGAGTTTTCGCGCCGTGCCGAGCGGTCCGGGCGCGATGCGCACCGGTGCCGTCTGCGTTGCCAGTTGGTTCAGCAGGGTCAGCCGCCGGTGTCCGCAGACGACGGCAACCGCCTCTCCCTGCCGGCAGGCGATCAGTGGCGTGAGCACGCCGAGTTGACGGATGGAGCCCGTCAGCGCCTCCGGCACCGGAGACAGTGCGAAATCCGTTGCCGGATCCGGCCGCAGCCGATCGGTTGGGACGTGTTCAATGGGCCATTCGGCGGGGAGTGTGTGCACGTTATTGGTTTGCTGGTCCATGTGGTGAATCCGGATGGCCGGTAAAACGGCCCGCGTGTTTCAGGTTGTGCGTTGCGTGGCCTTCATTGTAGTACACTGTCGGCGGAGGCACATGGGTATTTTAAAATTAAGGAAATGGGCGGTTGCGTTTTTTATCGCGGGGCTCGGTGCGTCCGGTTGTGGCGAGCCGCCGCCTCCGGGCATGGTGCTGGTCCCGGCCGGTTACTTCAGCATGGGCAGCGATGAAGAAGACACCGGGGGCCATGCCCTGTCGCTGGGGTTGGACAAACCCTGGTATGCGGATGAAACGCCACAGCGCCGCCTGCACCTCGACGATTTTTTCATCGACCGTTATGAGGTGACCAACAAGGAATATTACATCTTCACGCAGGCGACCGACCGCAAGCCGCCGCGCACCTGGAAGGGGCCGCGTTATCCGGAAGGCGAGGACCAGTTTCCCGTGCACGGCGTGAGTTTTTACGACGCCGCCGCTTATGCTGAATGGGTGGGCAAGCGCCTGCCTTCCGAGGCGGAATGGGAGAAGGCCGCGCGGGGTGAGACGCCGCGCCGTTATCCCTGGGGCGACCAGTTCGATTTCAACCGCGCCAACGTCAGCCCGTCGCCACGCCAGAAAACCGGACGCGGTTTAAAACCTGTGGGGTCCTTTCCCGGCGGGGCCAGCCCCTATGGGGCGGAAGACATGATCGGCAACGTCTGGGAATGGGTACACGATTATTACGAGCCGTACCCGGAGAACACTTGGCATTCGAAGGAATATGAGGAGAAAAAGGTGGTGGTGCGCGGCATGTCGTATCTCGGCGTCGGGCATTTTTCGAAGAAGGATTACGTGCGCGTGGTGGCGATGAAATCGCGCACCGCGTTCCGGGAAAAACTCCATCCCGTCATCCGGCGGATCGACGTCGGTTTCCGTTGCGCCAGGGACCGCAAGGGGTTTTTCGAAACGTATTTCGGGTCGGATAAATAGTTTTTTCTTTTACTTTTCCTCCTCCGTCACCCGGTACACCATGCCCCGGTAATCGTCGGAGATGAGCAGGTTGCCGTCCGGTGCGCGGATGACGTCGACCGGCCGCCCGAGTTTTTTCCCATTCTTTTGCAGCCAGCCGGTAATGAAATCCTCGTCGCCGAGGATGTTTCCCTTTTCATCCAGCCGCACGCGCACCACTTTGTAGCCCGCCGGAACCGAACGGTTCCACGATCCGTGAAAGGTGATGAACAGGCTGTGGTTAAAGCGCGCGGGCAGGGCGCCTGTCTGGTAGAATTCGAGGCCGAGCGGCGCCATGTGCGCGGTGAAGGTGCGTGCCGGCAGTTCCGTGGTCTCGCATTTTCGAAGGTGTCCGAACTGAGGATCGGCGACGCCGTTTTCGTGGCAATAGGGCCAGCCGTAGTGTTTCCCTTTTTTTATGATGTTGAGTTCCTCGCGCGGCAGGTCGTCGCCCAGCATGTCGCGTCCGTTGTTGACGCCCCACAGTTCCCCACTATATGGAGAGAACTCGATGCCGACGGAATTGCGCAGGCCTTCGGCGAAGGTTTCGCCGCCGGAGCCGTCGAGCCGGTAACGCGTGATCGCCGCGCGCAGGGGGTTGTCTTCCAGGCAGATGTTGCAGGACGACCCGACGGAGAGATACAGCCAGCCGTTTTTTATTTTGATCGTGCGCGTGAAATGCCCGCCGGTGGGGATGCCGGAGACGATCACCTCCGGCGGTCCGAATTCGAACGGGGCCGCCGTTCGTTTCAACCGGATCACCCGGTCCTCTTCCGCGACATAGAGAAAATATCCCGAAGGCAATTTCGCAAACGCCAGGCCGTGGGGTCCTCCCCGGTTGTCGAGGATCGTGACGGCCTTGTCGGCCTTGCCGTCCCCATCGGTATCGGGAAGGGCGATCACCTTTCCCGGCCGGGTCTGGCTGAGGAACAGGTTGCCGAGATCGTCGAATTCCATATGGCGCGCGCCCGGAGCGTCTTCCGCGAAAAGTGAAATCCGGAGTCCGGAGGGTAAATCAAGGTCCCGGGGAAAGTTGCCTTGAGCGGGTGATGAGACGGGCAGTGAAAGTAACAGACCGAGAACAACTGGAAAGACGAAGTTAAGCGGAATGCTGGACTTTGGGGGTTGCGTGGGCATGATTCAGGGTTCCTAATAAAGGGTGAGGGGAGTTTCCTCCCGGCAATTCCGGGATTCCCCATGAATCAGTTGATTTTTTGGTTTACATTTTTTAGGGTGTTTTCTTTTTTGGATTGGGGAACTGTTTTGGAAAAAAAACCAATCAAACAGCCATCCACCTTGATTCCTTATTTTAGCGGGATTCTGCTGGCGGTCCTGTTTTTTTATGTGGACCTGCAGGTCGAGCTTGGGGTCGCCGGGGGCGTCCCCTATGTGGCGGTCATTCTGGCCGGGTACTGGTCGCGCCAGCGGAGCATGGTGATCCAGTTCGCCATAATCAGTTCGGTTCTGATTTTGTTGGGTTGGTATTTTTCTCCACCCGGAGGGGAATTCTGGAAAGTCAGCAGCAATCGATTCCTGGCCCTGTTCGCGATCGGGGTCACGGTGTTCCTGTGTCTGTATGCACAGAAGTTCAATGAACAAATGGTGCAGTCGCAGACCGACCTGGACACTATTTTCAATTCCGTTCCGGCAATGATCTGGTACAAGGACGGGCACAACCGCCTGATCCGGGTCAACCAGTACACGCAGGACCTGACGGATATCCCCGTCGAGGACCTCCAGGGCCAGCCGATGGAGACGCACTTTCCGGACCTGGCCGAAAAATGCCATCTGGGGGACCTGGAGGTGATGCGGACAGGCAAGCCGATTTACGGGGCGATTGCAGAGGTCAAAACCGCGCAGGGCCCGCGCTGGTTGAAAGTCGACAAGGTCCCCTACCGCGGAAAAGAGGGGGTCATCCAGGGGGTGATCATGTTCGCGGTGGACATCACCGAAAGCCGCAAGGCGCAGGAACAGTTGCTCCTGCTGTTCACGGCGATCGAGCAGGGGCAGACCGCGGTCATGATCACCGACGACAAGGGCAAAATCAAATACGTCAACCCGTCCTTTTGCCAGAACAGCGGCTACGGGGTCGAGGAACTGGTGGGGGAGAATCCCAGTATTCTGAAGTCCGGGGCCCATTCGGAAGAGTTTTACGCGGACCTGTGGAGCACCCTGAACAGCGGCAAAATATGGCGCGGCGAAATCATCAATCAGGCGAAAAACGGGGTCCGGTACATCGACCGGGTCACCATCCATCCGATCTGGGATTCAGAGGAACGCATCACGCATTATGTCTGGGTGCGAAGCGACGACATCCAGCATCAGGAAACGGTGGACCAGTTGCGCCAGTACGCGCGGGAGCTGGCCCGGAGCAACCGCGAACTGGAAGAGTTCGCCGCCATCGCTTCGCACGACATCCAGGAACCCCTGCGGAAGATCGCCGCGTTCGGTGAAAAACTGGTGGAGGATTACGAACCCCTGCTGGATGAACGCGGACGCAATTACCTGGACCGCATGGTCCAGGCTTCCGAACGTCTCCAGGTGCTGGTGCGCGACCTGATTGCTTTCGCGCGCGTCACCCAGAGCGTGCAGTCCATCACCCAGGTGGACCTCAACCGGTTGCTGGACGAGGTGATGCTCGATCTGGAGTTTTCCATTGAAGAGTCTGAGGCGGTGGTCGAGCGGGGCACGTTGCCGATGATTGAGGGAAACCGCACCCAGTTGCACCAGTTGTTTCAAAACCTGCTGGGCAATGCCCTCAAGTTCCACAAGAAAAACACGCCCCCGCGCGTGACGCTCTCCTGGCGTGAAATCATGACCGGTGAATATGAATTCACCGTGGTGGACAACGGCATCGGATTTGATGAAAAATACCTGGAGCGCGTGTTCCGGCCTTTTGAACGTTTGCACACCCTGTTGGAAGGGTACCGGGGGTCCGGCATCGGCCTCGCCCTGTGCAAGAAGATCGCCGAAGCCCACGGCGGGACGATCACCGCCAAAAGCCGGCCGGGAGAGGGTTCGACGTTTATCATCCGGTTGCCCGCCACGCAGGGAAATCCTAAAAACGACCCCGCCGATCTGATCTGATTTGTCCCTCTCAAAATAGCGGCGGATGAATTTAAGTGGCGATTGTTCTATAATAGACCCGCCGCGCGCTTTTGCCGGTATCCCCGATACCTTGGAAATCAGACCATTTTTTGCACCACCCGCCTTTGGGTGGGTTTTTTTTATCAGGATTAATACATGTTGTCATTTGATCAAGCGCTAAAAGAAAGAATTCTGGTTCTGGACGGCGCCATGGGAACCATGGTGCAGAACCTGGAGGTGACCGACGCGACCTTTGGGGGCTCGTTGTTCCGCATGCTCACCGACCTGCTCACGTTTGCCCGTCCAGAGGACCTGCAAAGTATCCACCTCGCTTATCTGGAAGCCGGGGCGAACATCATTGAAACCAATACCTTCGGTGCTTCCCCCCTGCGGCTGAAGGAATTTGACTGGGCGAAATTCGACCCGGCGGACCTCACCTCGATTCCTGGGGGGCTCGACCTGCGCCAGGGCAATCTGGCGGAAATCGCCCGCCATATCAATGTCGAAGCCTGCCGCATTGCCCGCCAGGCGGTGGAAGAACGCCAGGGGCGCCCGGATTATGACGGCAGTCCGCTGTACGTGGCCGGGTCCATGGGGCCGTCCAATTGCGTCCTGTCCAGCACCGAGGCCAACCTCACCCGCACCACCTGGGACGAGGTGGTGGAAAACAACCGCGTGCAGGTGGCCGGATTGATCGAAGGCGGGGCGGACCTCCTGCTGATCGAAACCCAGCAGGACATCCTGGAAACCAAGGCCACCCTCGTCGGAGCGCGGCGGGCGTTTCAGGACATGGGGAAGACGCTGCCCATCATGGTGCAGGTCACCGTCGATGTTTTTTCCAAAATGCAGATTTTCAATACCGATATCCACGCGGCTTACACCGCTGTCGCGCCGATGCAGCCGACGGTGTTCGGCATCAACTGCAACGTCGGACCGGAAGAGATGGTCAAGGCCGTCGAGACGATGAGCCGTTTCTGCCACATTCCCTTTTCGGTGGTGCCCAACGCCGGGCAACCCGTGTCCGAGGACGGCAAAACCTGTTACAAGCTGGAACCGGAGGCGATGGCGGAGATCATGGAACCTTTCGCCCGTGAATACGGCGCCTCCGTGCTCGGCGGGTGTTGCGGCACCAATCCCGATCACATCCGTTGCCTGTCGGAAAAAATCAAGGGACTTGCGCCGAAGGAGCGTCATCCGGAGAAGGGGGTCTGGGTCTCCGGTCCACAAAACGCCGTGGCCCTCGACAGCTCGAAAAACCTGATCCGTATCGGCGAGCGCCTCAACGTCCGCGGCAGCAAGAAAGTGCGCGATGCGGTGGAGCGCGAGGGCGACATCCTGATGGAGGACCTCGAGGGGGTGGTGCACGAACAGGCGGACGACCTGGGTATCGAGGTGATCGACGTGTGCATGGACAGCAACATCGTCGAGACCGAAAAGGTGTTGCCGGAGGTGATCCACCATTTGACATCCGATTTCAAGGGGGCGATGTGCATCGACTCCTTTTCCGTTGAAGCGCTGGAAAAAGGGCTGCAGGCCTATCCTGGCCGGCCCATTCTGAATTCCATCAGTCTGGAAGATTATGAGGCGGGCGTGAGCAAGCTCGATGCGGTGCTGTCGACAACGGCGGAGCACCATCCGGTTTACATCGCCCTGGTCAACGGGCCGGAGGGGCCGGCCATCACCCGGCAGGAAAAATACGATCTGGCGAAGGAGATTGTGGAGCGCGCACAGCGGGACTACGGTGTCGGCCCCGATCAGATCCTGATCGACGTCAACGCCTATCCGATCGGCAGTGAATCGGAAGAAGGGGTGAACTTCGCGCTGGAGTCGCTGGAGAGCATTCCCATGATCAAGGCGATCCATCCCGATCTCAAGACCAGCATCGGCGTGGGCAACCTGACCAACGGCCTGGCGCAGAAACCCTACATGCGGCTGGTGCTCACCTCGGTGTTCCTGCACGAGGGGCGTGAGCGCGGGCTCGACTGCGCCATTCTCAACCCGAACCATTACGTGCCCGTCGAAAGCCTCACGGAATCCGACGCCGCGCTGGCTCGCCGCGTCATTCTCGAGCGCGACATGGCGGCGTTCGAGGAACTGGAATCCATCGCCCTGCTCAAAAAGACCGGCAAGGTGGAAAAGAAACAGAACTACAACGACCTGGAGCTTGAGGCCAGCATCTGCCGCAAGATCATGGACGGGTTCAAGCAGAAGGAGGAGGGAACCGTCCAGCGTGACGGGTGGTCCTACAGCTACAAGGACTATATCGTCACCCAGGCGGCGCAGGTGCTCGACCGCTACGAACCGCTGGATTTCATCGGCGGCCATTTGATGGCGACGATGAAGGAACTGGGCGACCGCTTCGGCCGTGGCGAGGTGAGCCTGCCGCATCTCCTGAAAAGCGCCGACGTCATGCGGCATGTGATGGGATTCCTCGAGGCGTACATGCGTCACAGCAGCGGCGCCGATCCGAGCGAGGCGATCGGGTACAAGGGCACGGTGGTGATCGGCACGGTGTTTCAGGACGTTCACAGCATCGGCAAGGACCTCGCCAAGACCCTGCTCGACAATTACGGCTACCGCACGATCGACCTCGGCGTGCAGGTGCCGCTCGACCGCTTCATTGAGACGGCGCTGCAGGAGAAGGCCGATGCCATCGGCATGAGCGCGCTGCTGGTGCAGACCTCGAACCACATGATCACCGTGTCGCGCATGCTGCAGGAGCAGAAGCTGGACATCCCCATCCTCATCGGCGGAGCGCCGGTGAACGACCGCCACGCGGGCTACGTCGCCATGTTCGGGCAGAACGATCTCGACTGCATCCGCAACGCCGTTTTTTATTGCGAGAGCGGCATGGAAGGCGTGAACACGATGAACGCGTTGATGGATGCCGGACAGCGCGAAAGCCTGCTCGAAAAAAACCGGCACGAGCTTTTGCACCATTACCAGCGCGCAAAAGGACTGGAAGCGGAAAAGAAGACGCTTATGGAATCCCTGCCGCGCCGGGTGGTGGACCTGAAAAAATACCGGCCGGCGGGAGACGGCTATGGATTCCACAAGGTGGAGTTCAAGCTGGAAAAACTGAAACCCGTGATGGACACCAAGAGCCTGTTTTCACTCAACTGGAAATTCGGCAAGCAGTCTTCCTGGAAAGAAAAGGACGTGACGCTTGAGGAGTTGAAGCAATTGCAGGACGAATGGGTGACCCGCGCCGATGAGAACCGCTGGATCTGTCCGCAGGCGCGTTTTGCGCTGCTGCCCGCGCAGTCCGAGGGAGACGAACTGGTTGTGTACCATCCGGAAGACCTGTCGCGGGTTCTCGGGCGGTTCACCTGGACCGTGGTGATTGGCAAGAACAAGGGCAAGAAGGACCTGTTCTCCGTGGCGCAGTATTTTCATTCGCGTGAATCGGGCATCATGGACCTGGTCGGGGTCCAGATCACCACGGCCGGCCACGCCCTGGAAGGCGCCGTGGCCAGGTTCAAGGAGGACAACGACACCGAATCCGCCCTGTTCCTGCAGGGGTTGGGCGACCGCGTGGCGGAAGACCTGGCGGAATATTGCCACCAGTTGATGAAGACCCGCATCGGCCGCGCCAAATCCAAAGACGGAGAGCGCTACAGTCCCGGATACCCTTCCATGGAAAACCTGGTCAACAACCGGACGCTGTTCGAGATTTTGGGTCCGGAGGACCTCGGTATCTCGCTCACCTCCGCCAACGAGTTCGATCCCCCCAGCACCACCGCGGCCGTGGTCTGTTTCCATCCCGATGCCGGTTATTTCTAACCACCTTCGGCAGGCTCAGGCGGTCAGTGGACGTCACAGTGTTTTATTGTCATTCTGAGGGCCCCAAGGCCCGAAGAATCTCGCCTTGGACATTCGCTTTTGACTTGCGCAAGCCCCCTTGCCAGGGAAGGGGGCTTGCTTGGCACGGCTAGTGCTTGCGCACGGCTAGTGCTTGCGCACGGCTAGTGCTTGCGCACGGCTAATGGGGAGGGGGTATGAATAAGACCCACCCCTGTATCTCCTCCTCTTATAGGAGGGGGAAAAGCGAAAAGCAAATTCAGCGCCACCATCTTGACGCCGGGTATCTCAGAGCCGCGGCCGGACTCCTCGCGGGGAGCCTCCCCAAAAAATGGTTTTTGCCACACGGTTGCCCTGGTTTTCATGGCAGACCGATCGCTGGCATCAAAATTCTGCAACTCGCAGGGCTCTCATTTAAATCCTTCGGGCCTTCGACGCCTCTAAATAAAAGGGGTTAGGCGAGCCTTGCCCCTGCCGTTCCGGCATTTTATTGTAAGATAAGGAACTTCCCCCTGTCAGCAGGGTTTCCATCAAGCCTCCTTTCGAAAAAACCGTTAAAGCCGGTAGGGTGAAAGGATGACAGGCGGCATGGAGCCCCCTTTTGGGGGATGAAAATCCGGCATGGAAATTTTGCAATAATTTGTTGAAAAATAAGGAGTTTTGTGTTAAGATGGGGTTAAAATTAAAACTTGTAAATTGACCCCGGTTTGCTAGAATACGAATGAGGTCTCCAGAAACGGGTATTTGCGCGGTTTTAAGTGTGCCTTGAAGGGCCCGGGAGCCCCTAACATACATCCTTCTATAACCGGAAGTTAAGGCTATGTTTAAGCGATTTACTGAACGAGCGCGACGAGTCATCATCCTGGCAAGGGAAGAGGCCGAATTATATCGACACGAGTACCTGGGTACGGAGCACATCCTTCAGGGCATCATCAAGGATGGCGGCGGCATTGCCGTGGCCCTGCTCCAGAAATCCGGAGTTGATCTGGCCCAGATCAAGTCTGAGCTGGAAAAGAACCTGCCTCGCAGTTCCAATTCGCTGGTGATCGGGGATATTCCGTTCACTTCGCGGGCGAAGAAGGTGCTGGAATTCGCAGTGGAAGAGGCGCGTTCCCTCAATCATAACTATATCGGGACCGAGCACCTGCTGCTCGGCCTGTTGAAGGAAAAAGAAGGTGTTGCCTGCCGCGTGCTGAACGGTTTCGGCATGTATTTCGATGACGTCAAGGAAAAGCTCGAAGAGATGTTCCGCGAGCCCACCGAGACTTCCCGCGAAGCGGGCAAGACGCCGACGCTGGACGAGTTCAGCCGCGACCTGACGGCCATGGCCATGCAGGGCAAGCTCGACCCGATCATCGGGCGGAGCAAGGAGATCGAGCGCGTCATCCAGATCCTCAGCCGGCGGACGAAAAACAATCCGGTGCTCATCGGCGAACCGGGCGTGGGCAAGACCGCCATCGTCGAAGGGCTGGCGCAGTTGATCATCGAGCGCGAGGTTCCGGATTCCCTGTTCGACAAGCGCGTTGTGTCGCTTGACCTGGGGTCCCTCATCGCCGGTACCAAGTACCGGGGGCAGTTCGAGGCGCGGTTGAAGGGGATCATGAAGGAGATCATTCAGAACGAGAGCG
>JAGQJZ010000088.1 GCA_020430445.1 Nitrospina sp. | reverse complement strand
AACGCGTCCAGCGGATCGTGCCGCCATGCGGATGGTGCGAATGGAACACTTCGCCACCGCCGTGGATCAGGCGGAACTTCGCCGGGTCGCCCATGTAAGACCGCGGAATCGTGGTCGGGGCATCGCCGAAGGTGTAGGAACTGTAAGACAGGGATTCGTCTTCGTAATGGAACATCTTCTCCTGAACCGCCAGGTTGTTGATACCGAACGGCTCCGAGCGGTAGTTCATCGCGCGGGCGGAAGGACGGTACGCGTCCGTCTGCGGGTCGCGCTGCGGGATCATCTCGCCGTGGCGGTTGAGCGGACGGAACGATTCGTCACCGACTTCGTGATAGAACAGCGCGAACTCGCGGAAGTCCTTCGCGTCGTCGTGAACGATCATGGCCATCCAGCCGCTTTCCAGCGGACCGCCGGTCCACGGATCGAGGTACTTCGAACCGCGCGGTTCAACCATGAAAGCGCCGATCAGACCGAGGGAGGACGGGTCGCGTCCGCCATGGCTCTGGATCAGGTGGCCGCCTTCCTGCTCTTCGATATCGATGAACCACTCAAAGTTCTGCGTCTTGCCGGGGGGGATGATCGCGCCCGGGGTCGCCGCCGTGTCGGGCTGGCCGGTGTCGCTGATGATCATCGCCGAACCGTTGACCTGAAAACCGATCGACTCGTCTTCCACCGCATTGGTCACCTTGAAGCGCACGCAGTCGCCCTGGTTGCCGCGGAGAACTATCGGCTGGATGGCGTCGCCCTGCAGACCGTTGGAAACCGCGCCCGGATCGAGTTCGTCTTCACGCGCGGCGGCGTTCTTTTCTTCCTCGGCGCGGACCTTGTCGATGTCCTTGGTCAGCACGTACATGTAACCCGGGAAGTAGTCGCCCCACTGGTTCAGCGTGATCTCGACGTTGATCGCGGTGATGTCGTATTCCTTGGTGGGAACACCGGCGGGACAATGGCCGCCCTGACGCACCTCGGTGGACGCTTCAGCCGTCGGACCCAGCAGGTAACCGTTCTGAATCTGATGCGCCGCCCACGAATCGTGGAAACCGCCGCCTGCCGAAGCCGGAGCGGCGTGTTCTTTCAGCTTGCCCTGCAGGCGGTCCATCAGGTTTTTGAAGGTCTTGTCCAGCTTCTGCTGATCGCCGGCCTTCCCTTCCATCATTTCTTCGTAATTCACCTGGTTTTCCAGCTTCTCCAACCAGGCAGGACGCTCTACAGCCGAATTGTGCTGATGGCCTGAGCCATGAGCCTTATCCGGAGCCGCAGCATGTGCTGGCAGGGCGCTGAGCCCCAGGACCAGCAGGCCTGTCAGGCAGGTCCGCCATAAGTGTTTACTGCTTTGAGCCATGTTCAACCTCCTAAGGATTATTCAGGCTTTGTTGCAATTTAAAACAGTGCCTCAGTGCGGTTTGGCCGAACCTCCCTGAGGCATTGGGTTTGTACCGTACAAGGTCAAATGGACTTTTTCCTCTTTACGCACGACCAGGAAAAATAACGGTTGATCCTCAAAACGGGATTGGAGGACATCGTCCAGGTCCTCCTTTTTGAAGATTTTTCGTCCGTTAGCCGCTGTGATCACATCACCCCTTCGGAGTCCCCCGTCCTGGGCAACACTTTTAGGCTGGACCTGCGTAACGACAACTCCATCTGCATTTGTCAGATTGAACGATTTCCTGACGGCATCGTCCAATCCCTGCACCGTAAAACCCAAGGGTCGAGGCTCCGCCGGTTCAAGTTTGGCCACTTGAACGGGTTCCTCGAAACGCTTGGCCAAAAGGACGGACAACGTTTTTTTCTGCCCGTCTCTTAAAATGTCCACATTCACAGTCTGCCCCGGCGTGATGCTCCCGATCAGCCGGATCATTTTGCTGGGAGAATCCACTTTGGAGCCGGCAATCCTGAGAATGATGTCTCCTACCTTGAGACCCGCCTTGTCGGCGGGCTGCCCGTCAAATACGGAATTGATCAGAACGCCGTCTTCCTTTTCGACCGATTCCTTCCGGGCGACTTCATCGGTTATAAAGTCGATGCCCACGCCCATCCAGCCCCGCTTGACCTCCCCGTTTTCAATCAACTGCCGGGTGACGAACTTCACGGTGTTGGAGGGAATGGAAAAACCGATTCCCTGGGCGTAATTGATTATCGCCGTGTTGATGCCGATGACCTTCCCCTGGATATTGAACAGCGGCCCGCCGCTGTTACCGGGATTGATGGAAGCATCGGTCTGAATGAAATCCTCATACTGGGAAATATTGACGTTTTCCCGGTTCAACCCGCTGATGATGCCGAAGGTGAAGGTGTCGTTCAGCCCATAGGGGTTTCCAATCGCGATGGCGAACTGCCCGACTTTCAATTGCGCAGAATCGCCCAGTTCAACCTCCGGCAGAACTTCATCCGATTCGGCCTTGATCACCGCCAGGTCGGTGTCCTCGTCATAGCCAAGGGTGTTCCCAACCAGCTTCTTCCCTCCGTACAGGGTGATGGTCACCTTTTGCGCCTTGCGGACAACATGGCTGTTGGTGACTATGTATCCCTGCTTGCCATTGATGATGACGCCCGCTCCGGCATTGGTGGCCCGTTCCCGGGGCTCCCCCTGCCGCGCGATGGAAGGCGACGGCGGGACATACGGGGAAATATTGACCACAGCCGGTAATGAATTTTCCGCCAGAGCCACCAGTTCCGATTCCAGCTTCGCGATGAACCCGGACCCCGTTGCCTGAGCCTCCGCCGTTGCCGGAAGCCCTGCCAGCAAAAACAACCCGTAAATAATTCCCTTGATAAAAAGAATGCTGTCGTTCATTTCGGCCCCAAAATGTATCGACCCCCTTTTTGGAGCACTATTTTAGAGACTGGGAGTTCTTTGTAAAGTCGGCAGAATCCCCGTTTTTTTCCGGGCAACTCCCTACAGTCCACATTCCCTTTATTTTCAAACAGTTCCCATCGCACAATCCCGCGCAACGGGAATTTCGCCCTCGCAAAACACAAAGTCCGCATTGACTAAAGCAAACCCAAACCAGCGCCAACCCGCCCCTGATAAAGCGCCGCGTGAGACCGGCGTTCCCGAAACCCTCAGAAAATTCGACAAATACTGAAAATCTCCAACAGGATTCCAAGGATTCTTTTTTATTCCGAAAAATTTTAATTTCCGGGCAATCCTATTTAAAGAATTATTGAAATCATGTCAAGGCAAAAAGCGACTTGAAAAAGTCCATAATCCTTGTTTAACTTGGCTTTTCATGAAACGATTCGTGATTTCAAACTGTTGAAACCAACCCCTCTCACCGGGAAGAAAATTGACATGCTGAATCTGGATGATTTGGAAACCTGCACGGCACAGGAGGTTCTCGCCCGGGCGGCCGCCGAATTCGGCACCCAGCTGGGCCTGGCCTCCAGTTTTGGACTGGAGGATATGGTCCTGATCGACATGGCCTCCAAACTCGAAACGCCCCTGACGCTGTTCACCCTCGATACCGGCCGGCTGCACGAGGAGACCTACGAGACCATGGAAAAGGTACGCACCCGGTATGGAATGGAAATCAAAACCTTCTTTCCGGACCGGGAAGCCGTCGAGGCCCTGGTGCGGGACAAGGGGTTTTACTCTTTCAGAGAAAGTGTGGACAACCGCAAGGAATGCTGCCGCATCCGTAAGGTGGAGCCTCTCACACGGGCGCTTAAGGGATTCAAGGGCTGGGTGACCGGCATGCGCCGCGAACAGAACGTCACCCGCACGGACATCCTCAAGGCGCAACCGGACGAGGGCAATCCCGGATTGATCAAATTCAATCCCCTGGCGGACTGGACCGAAGCCCAGGTCCTGGAATATATCGAGGCCAACAAAGTGCCCACCAACCCGCTGCACAAACGGAACTATCCCAGTATCGGCTGCTCCCCCTGCACGCGCCCGATTGAACCGGGCGAAGACATCCGGGCCGGCCGCTGGTGGTGGGAAAACCCGGAACATAAGGAGTGCGGTCTCCACCGCCCCCGCTGAAACTTTTGACCATGACTCACCCTGCAATCCAAAAAGCGCATGACTTCGCCCGGGGACATTTCGGCGAGGACGGATCCGGACACGACTGGTGGCACGTGCACCGTGTCTGGAATACCGCCATTTATCTTGCGGAAGAGGAAAAGGCCAACCGGACCGTGGTCGAGATCGCGGCCCTCCTGCATGACGTGGCCGACTGGAAACTGGCCGATGGCGGCGAGGAGGCGGGCATGCAGCAGATTTGTGATTTGCTGACGGATGAAGTTGACGGGAAGGAACTCGACCATGTCTGCGCAATCATCCGCAGCCTGTCCTTCAAGGGAGCCGGCGTGGCCACGCCCATGGCCACCCTCGAAGGCAAAATCGTGCAGGATGCGGACCGGCTGGACGCCATCGGCGCTATCGGCATCGCCCGCGCGTTTGCCTACGGCGGCAACCGCAACCGCCTCATCCACGATCCGGACAAGCCACCCGTGATGCACGAAAGCTTCGAGGCTTACAAAAAAAACAAGGGGGCCTCGATCAATCATTTTTACGAAAAACTGCTGCTGTTGAAAGACCGGATCAACACGGACGCAGGCCGGAAAATGGCGGAAGAGCGGCACCGGTTCATGGAAACCTACCTGGACCAGTTTTTCCGCGAGTGGGAAGGAACTCCTCTTGATTGAAACCTGCGCCAGACTGATCGCGGAAGCGGACCGGGTCCTGTTCCTCACCAGCGCCGGCATGAGCGCGGACTCCGGCATTCCCACCTTTCGCGACAAGGAGGGGTATTGGCGCAACTTTCCCCCGTTCCGCCAGAAGGGGCTGGAAGCACAGGAATTGGCCAGCCCGTGGGCCTTTCAGAACGTGCTGCCGCACGCCTGGGCCTTTTACGAATGGCGGCGCCGGAATGCGCATGAAAACCGCCCGCATCCGGGTTACGACATCATCAACAAATGGATCGACACCCGCTTTGTCGACGCCTTCATCCACACCACCAACACCGACGGTTATCATATTATTTCAGGCGCTTCGCCGGGCAAGGTGAAGGAGGTGCACGGCTCCATGTGGCGTCTGCAGTGCCTCACGCCCTGCTCGCAGGATTTCTGGGACGAGCCCGCCGTTCCCCTGTGCGACCTGGACTACGACACGATGGAGGCGTCGAATTTTCCGCTGTGCCCCCGCTGTGGCAGTATCGCCCGGCCCCACATCCTCATGTTCGGCGACTGGGATTATGTCGGCCATGCGGAGCAGGAAGAAAACTTCATGCGGTTCGGGCGCGAGGCCGTGGACCTGGTGATTCTGGTCGGAAGTTCAGGCGGCGTGCCGACCAACGACTACATCGCCCTGCAATACAAACAGGCGCGCATCCCGGTCATCAACATCAATCTCGACCCCGCCGCCAACGGCATCGTCAACACCGAATACCTCCTCACCATGAAGGGCAAGGAGGCGTTCGAAAACCTGGACGCGCACCTCCCCGGCTGATACGTTTCCCTCTTACCGGACCACAACCAGTTTGCCAAAGTGGGCGTGTTCTTCCATTGCCCGGTGGGCCGCCGCGAAGTCGGGAAACGCGAACGTCTTCGCCACGGGAATGGGGAGCGCGTTTTCCTCGATCAGCGGATACAACTCGGACCAGGCCTCCTGCAGGTCCTGCGGGTCGGCCAGGTTGGCGAGCACCACGTAGCCGTGGACTTTCAATTGCCGGAACAGAAACCCGGCTGGAAGCGTGAAGGTCTCTCCCCCCAGGTTGCCGTAAAAGACATACGTTCCATTGGATTCCATGATAGACAGCAGCTCTTCCGCCAGCGTTCCCTGAACCGGGTCGAAGACGTAATCGGGTCCCGCACCGCCCAGGCATTGGGTGACCTTTTCCGCCAGTTCTTTTGGATCGTGGGCGGCGACCGCCTCGCATCCCAGGCGCCTCACCAGGTCGAGTTTGTCTTCACTCCTGGAAGTACCGACGGCACGCAGCCCTTTCATCCGGGCGATGAGCAGCGCGGCGATCCCGACCGCCCCCGTACAGGCGGTGACCACCACGTTGCCGGACTCCGGCAGCGGCGAATGACGAATCAGGGCATCGTAGGCGGTCAACAAGGCCATGGGCAATGCGGCGGCCTCGGCAAATTGAACGCTGGCAGGAATCTTCAGAATACGCTGTTCGTCGACCACCATTTTTTCCGCGTAGGTCCCTTGCTCCGGATTCGAATAGGCGCTGACATCGAACACGGCCACACGGTCGCCGGGAGCAACACTCTGAACGGATTCCCCGACCTCCTCAACAATACCCGCCGCCTCGCACCCCGGGGTGAACCCGCCACCCAGGTCCATCGGCCAGTCACCCCGGCGGATCATGGTCTCCGACCAGTTCAACCCGACGGCCCGGATGTTGACCCGCACCTGTTCCGGACCCGGCTCGGGGTCCGGCACTTCTACGATTTGAAAAACATCGGGCCCGCCCGTCGAACTCAGAACTGTTTTTTTCATAATTTGTTTCCCTTATCCTTTCAGCGCCACCCAGGCAGCAGCAAATTCAATTTTTATATGCCGGTAAATTGTAGTATTCTTCAGGGATAATTAGACCTTTTGGGAGTGTCTGGAGAACGGCTCGCAATTGTATTTATAGATCATAGGTCCCCAAGGAGTCCAACATGCGAAAGGTCCTTTTTCTGGTATTTCTCTGGCTTGTCGGTGTCAACCCTCTTTATGCCATCGACCTCGACAAGGCAGACTGTAAAAATCAGGATCACATCTGTGAACTGATGAAAACCAACAATCATTTTACCATTCTGGATCAGTGTCCCAACGCCGGCCCCATGCTGTCTGAATGTAAAAAATCATCCTCGAAAGCTCTGGTTGAATTAAAAGCTCCGGACATGATGGCGAATGAGGACGGCACCATCACCGACAAAGCCAATAAACTGGTGTGGATGAAAACCGGGATCAACCAGAAGTTTTCCCTGAAAATGGCGGAGGAATACGCCCTGAACTCAGAAGAAGCCGGCACCACCGGCTGGCGCATTCCCACCCTGTCGGAACTGACCAGCTTGCTTCAGGAGCAAAAGGTGGAGCACGCCGGGGGCAAGTCCGGCTGGGTACACCCCCTGCTCGACGACACGGGAGAATATTATTACTGGACCACCACAACCTGCGAGGAAATCACTGAAATCACAGACCGTTATCAGACCAAGGTCTGCCAGCAGGGCTCTTCTGCCGCCTGGCTGGTGAATTTCAAGGCAGGCGCCATCATCTGGCATTTTGTGGATTCAGAAAAATTCTACGCCTGGCTGGTGAAAGACGTCGAATAACCCACCGGCTGCGTTGTTGTTTAAGGCAAAAAACTCAATGAGTTCCATACCCGGGGTTACCGCCTCGGGTATTTTTTTGTGCCGGGAAAATTGTGATTATTTAGAACCCCCCTCCCCCACGGGTCATCGTATACTAGACATGTCAGCGATTGAAACGTTTCAACTTCAGGAGGTAACCCATGGATGAAATAGGCGATTACATGGCAACTCCAGCACTGAGAATCGAAGCCGATGACACGGCACAGGATGCCGCCGCGTTCATGGAAGGCAATCATGTCGGCTCCCTCATTGTCACCGAGGTGGGTGACGACATCGGCATTGTGACCGAACGCGACCTCAGCACCAAGGTGGTCGCCAAGGGAAAGGACCCGAACCAGGTCAAGGTCCGGGAAATCATGACCCAGCCGGTATTGACCATGGACCGTTTCCTGCCGGTGGAGGAAGCCAACCTGTTCATGCAGAAAAACAAGATCCGGCATCTGGGTATCACCGAAGAGGAAAAAATCGTCGGTGTTCTTTCTGTACGGGACCTGGTGAGTTTTTTCTCCCGTGATTTTAAAATGCAGGAATGACTGTAAGTAAACTCATAGCATTCGTTTGAATCCGATCACACAACTCAAATTCAAAAACCGCTTTGTCAAATTGGGCGGGGACTTTTTCCAGGCCAAACATCCGGTGCCGGGACAAAGTCCCCGCCTGATTGCTTTCAACCGGGACGCGGCGCCCCTCATCGGCCTGGACCCGGAAGCCGAAACGGAAAGCTTTGCCGGTGTCTTTTCCGGCAACACCCTGCTCCCGGGGGCGGAACCTCTGGCCATGGTGTACGCCGGACACCAGTTCGGCGTCTACAACCCGCAGCTGGGCGACGGCCGCGGGTTGCTTCTCGGGGAAGTCGAAAACGACGCCGGAGAGAGCCGGGACTTCTACCTGAAGGGATGCGGCCAGACCCGTTTTTGCCGGGGGTTCGACGGGCGGGCCACCTTGCGCTCGTCCATCCGCGAATACCTGGGCCAGGAAGCCCTCCACGGCCTGGGCCTTTCCACCACCCGGTCGCTCGCGCTGGTGGGGATCGGTGAATTGATCTACCGTGAACACCCGGAACCGGCGGGCATTGTCACCCGGCTGGCCCGAACCCATATCCGCTTCGGCAATTTTGAATATTTTCACTACACCAACCGGCCCGAGCACGTCACCCGGCTGGCGGACCATGTCGTCGAACACCACTTCCCGGAGATGGTGGAAGACAAGGACCGTTACCGTCTTTTCTACCGCGGCGTGGTCGAGAACACCGCGCGCATGATCGCCGGATGGCAGGCGGTTGGTTTTGGACACGGGGTGATGAACACGGACAACATGACCCTGCTCGGCGAGACGTTCGACTTCGGGCCGTTCGGTTTCATGGACCGCTTCAACCCGCGGTACATCTGCAACCGCTCCGACACCCACGGACGGTACGCCTTCAATCAGCAACCGGAGATCGGACGCTGGAACCTGTTCAAACTGGGCGAAACACTGCAACACCTCATCCCTGCGGACACCCTGCAGGAGGAACTCAACCGCTACTCAACGGTCTTCAACCTGGAATTCCAGAACCGGATGGCGGCCAAGCTGGGCCTCACCATAGCCGATGCGGAATTCGAATCGCTGATGAACAGCCTGTTTCGCCTGCTCGCCGCCCATCAACCGGACTACACCAATTTCTTCCGCCGGCTGGCCGACTCTAAAACGGGCAACACGCAAGACCTGCTGGAGGATTTTCACCAAAGGACCGGGGACCTGGACGACTGGTTCAAACAATACGACCGGTTGCTGGAACGCGAAGACATCGATGCGGAGACCCAGGTGGAACGGATGAACGCCGCCAACCCGAAATTCATACTCAGAAATTACCTGGCGCAACGGGCCATCGACCTGGCGATGATGGAGCAGGATTTTTCGGAAATCGAACGATTGCACCAATTGCTGAAAAATCCCTTCGCGGACCCGGACGACGACCGGGACGGTATCGATCCGGAATTTTATTCCGCGGACACGCCGGAACCTTATCGTGGAATGCAGGTGAGCTGCTCCGCCTGATCCTTAAAAAAAACGTCCCCAGAAAAACGTTTGCAACCCTCCCCAGAAATCACAGGGTGCTTCCAGCGCCTGTTCATTTGGAAAGGACCAACCCATGATTACGCTGCAAGGTGAAGTGACCCGGACCTCCGCCCCTCCCAATCAGGCCGACCAGTACCGGCTGGTGACGATCTGGGTCGACGACACGGAAGACGAAATTGAGCTCACCTTTCCCCTGGCGGAATTCAAAAAATACGGCTTCCAGGAAGGGGACAAGCTTTCAATCAAAATAGACAAACAGTTCGATATTGATAAAATGGCGCAGGACCTGTTTCGACAGGGGTCATAACCTTCGAGCCTCAAAAATGTGAAGCGGAAATCCAAATCCCCTCTTTCCAAACTCGGTGAATTCGGTTTGATCGACCGGATTCAAAACCGGCAAGCCTTTGCCTCCAAATCGGTCGTCCGGGGAATTGGCGACGATTGCGCCGTGTACCGCACCTCCCCGGGACGCTTCCAGGTCATCACCACCGACGCCCTGGTGGAAAACGTCCACTTCATCCGGAAATCCCATCCGCCGGAACTGCTGGGCCGGAAAACCCTGGCGGTAAGCCTGAGCGACCTCGCCGCCATGGGGGCAAAACCCATTCTGGCCGTGCTCGCTCTCGGCGTTCCCCGGACACTCGATCTGAAGTTCCTCGACCGTTTCTTCGCGGGCTTTCACGGGATGTGCCGTGAATTTTCCGTCGAGCTTGCCGGCGGGGACACCGTCCGCTCGCCGAAGGAGTTCTGGGTTTCCCTCACCCTGGTGGGAGACGTTCCGGCCAAAAGGTTTTTCACCCGCTCCGGAGCCAAGGCGGGTCACGTTCTCATGGTGACGGGCACTCTGGGAGATTCGGCATTGGGCCTGAAGTTGCTTTCCGGAAAAACCGGGACGCCGCCAATATCCCAAAAGGAAAAAAGCTTCCTGATGCAACGGCATTTTGACCCGGAACCACGGATTGATTTTTCCCGGAAAATAGCCGCTTCCAGCATCCGGGTTTCCTCCATGATCGATGTCAGCGATGGCCTCGTGCAGGACCTGGGGCATTTGTGCCACATGTCCGGCAAAGGAGCCGACCTCGACGGAGCCGCCGTACCGCGCTCAAAACAATTCGAAAAAGTGATTAAAAATAAAAATTTAGATGAATTCCCCTTATGTTTTGAAGGAGGTGAGGATTATGAATTGTTATTTACAACCCCCCCCGAAGATGTTAAAAAAATAATTACTGTCGCAAAGAAAGTTGGGCTTCCTGTTTCCGAAATTGGGAAAATAACCCGACATCCGGGCCGTATCCGGCTTCTCCAAGAAAATGAATCCCCTAAGCACCTCAAACCGACTTCAGGTTACAATCACTTTTCCTGAGACAATGCCGGCTCTGTTAACGGCCCAGGGAAGGGGCGCGACTTCTATTCCCCTTTCATCCCGGCATATCTGGAGATTTTCGTAAAACCTTGGACGACTCCTTACCATCTCGACTGCTCATCCTCCTGCTGCTTTTGGTGCTCTCTGCCTTTTTTGCGGCGTGCGAAGCCGCATTTTTCTCCCTGAACCAGGCTCAGCTTGCCGAGTTCAAGGCCCGCCGTGGGAGGGTCGGCGCTCTCATCCATTCCCTGCTGGAACGACCGAAGGAATTGCTGATCACCATTTATATCGGCAATGAGCTGGTCAACATCGCCATATCGGCCCTGACGACTTCGATCGCCATGCACCTGTTTGGCAATGCCGGTCTGGCCGTGGCCATCGGCGTGGGCACCTTCCTCATTCTGTTGTTTGGCGAGGTGGTTCCCAAATCCCTTTCGCTGGCTTTCTCCGAAAAGTTCGTCTTTTTGTCGGCCAGGCTGCTGGACTGGTTCTTCCGTCTGGTTCACCCCATTCAAAGCCGGTTGACCCAGTTGGCGGAGTCGATGCTTGGAATCATTGGCATTGACACGCAAAACGAACGGTCCAAGGGCGCGATCTCCAACATGGAATTCAGCACCATGGTGGCCCTCGGCGAAGGGCACGGGGTCATTGAAGCCCAGGAACGCAAGATGATCCAGAATGTCATGCAATTCGGCAACAAGATGGTGCAGGAGGTCATGACGCCGGAAATCGACATGTTCACGCTCCAGTGCGACGAGAAAATGGATGAAATCCTGCCCAAGATTATCGAAAACTTTTATTCCCGCGTGCCTGTTTACGAAAAAGACGGTGAAACCATCGCCGGTATTCTTTTCACCAAGGACCTGAACCGCTTCAAGCAGATCCCGACGGAAAAATTCAATCTCAAGAGTATGCTGCAACCGGCAATTTTTGTTCCCGAAACCAAGCGTCTCAACGAAATGATGGAGGAGTTCAAACGGTTGAAACGGCACATGGCCATCGTCCTGGATGAATACGGCCGCATTGTGGGGCTGATCACACTGGAGGATATCATCGAGGAACTGGTCGGCGAGATTGACAGTGAAATGCGCGCGGAGGAGTTGCCGCTGGCGAAGCTGGGCGAGAACCGTTACCGCCTCAGCGGCACTTACCCGATTTCGGACTTCAACAGTGAGTTCAACTGCATTCTGCCCAATGGGGAGGTCAACACCATCGGCGGATTCGTCTTCGGCCTGTTCGGGCGGGTCCCACGCTCAGGCGAATCCGTTCTCCACGACAATTTCAGGTTCGTGGTCGAGCGCATGAAAGGAGCCCGCATTCTCAACCTCCAGTTGACCGTGCTGGAGCGGAATCCCTCAACCTCCGATGCGGAGGCGAACTGACGATGGACCTGCCCAGTACCCTGATCCTGGTGAGTCTTTTCATCCTCCTGGAGGGTTTTTTCTCCGGATGCGAGATCGGCCTGATTTCCATCAACCGTTTCCAGATCAAACAGGAAGCGGAAGAAGGCGACGAAACCTCCCAGAAGGTGCAAACCCTGCTGGAGTCTCCGGAACGCTTTTTCTCGACCACCTCGGTCGGAACCAATATTGCCGTCGTCACCTCAACCGCCGTCTTCACGGCGTGGTGCCTGAATATTTCAGAAAGCTGGGGGGACCTGATGGCCACGATCATCATCTCCCCGCTGATTCTGTTTGCCGGGGAAATCGTCCCCAAGATCATCTTCCAGGCCCGGGCCGACACCCTCATTCCGCTCCTGATCCGTCCCCTGTCTTTGTTCACCGTTATTTTTGGACCGGTAACGGACATCTTTGCCGGAATCCATTCGCGCCTGTTCAGTTGGCTGTTCAAGTCCGAATCGCAGACCCGAAAGAGCATGGTCAGCCGCGATCAGCTCGTCCACGTGATTCACCCCAACTTCGAACACGCCGAACTGGACACGATCGAAAAGAAAATGATCCACCGCATTTTCAACCTGGGGGAGACCACCGTCGAGCAATGCATGGTTCCCCAGGTGCAAATGTTCGCCATCAGCGACACGGCCACGCTGGCCGAAGCGCACAACATCGCCAATGAATCGGGTTTTTCGCGTCTGCCGGTTTTTCATGAGAGGATGTTCAATACCATCGGCATCCTCAACACGTTCGACCTTCTGGCCGCCCCGAACGACAACTCCCCCATCACCCCCTTTATCCGGCCGGCCTATTACATTCCGCCGAATAAGAAGGTGGACGACCTGTTGCGCGAACTCCAGCAGCGCAGTCTCCATATGGCCTGCGTGGTGGACGAATACGGCGGGTGCATCGGCATCGTCACGGTCGAGGACCTGCTTGAGGAAATCGTGGGGGATATCGAGGATGAATACGACGAGCCCGAGGACAACATCGAGACCTATTCCGCGGGCGGGTATATTGTCGAGGGCGAAGCGGAAATCCAGTCGATCAACGAAGCCCTGAAAATCGAGTTGCCCACCGGGGACTATGAAACCGTGGGAGGATTGATCATCGACCGGCTGGAGAAAATTCCCATGCCCGGCGATCAGGTCGACCTGGGAGAACTGCGGCTGACCGTCCGGGAAGCCAGCAAGCGCAAGATCAACACGGTCATCATCGCCAAGCTGGAGCCCCTGGGCCCGCCGGCGCCCCCCGAACTCTCTCAGTGATTGCGCAGGTTTTCGATTTCCCGGTAGGCCGCCTGAACCTCCAGAAATTTCAGGTGGGACGCCTCGGTCTGCTCCTCTCCCAGATGCGCCACGCGGTCGGGGTGGTGCTCCGCCATCCTCTGCCGATACGCTTTCCGGACGTCCTCAAATGAAGCGTCTTCGTTCACGCCGAGCACCATAAAAGGAGTTCTCAGCCGGTCCAGGGAAAACCGGTCCCTTATCTCCTGATGTTCGGCGAAACTCAGCTTAAGGAACTTGGCAAGATCGTTGACCGCTTTCTGGGCCTCTTCCGTCAGCCGGTTTTCGATCAGGATCAACTGATACCCGAGGGCCAGCAAAAGGGAGCGGTAGGTATCGGGGCTGGCCTCGAGAAATTTTTCCGCGACCGGTTTGATGTCCGGCGTCACGCGGAGGGTTTCCCGTATCAGGTAATTGATCGAGGCCAGGTCTTTTGTGTCGTAACCCAGGTTGCGAACGAAAAACCGGTAGACGATCTCCACCTGACGGGCGGTGATGTCCCCTCCCAGCGTGGCCAACCGTGTGAGAATCACCACCGTGGAAGTGATGAACAGATCCTCGTCGCGTATGCCCGGCAGGCGTTTGAGGACTTTTTTTCTGACCTTTTTGGTAATAAAATGGCCCACGGCTCCGCCAACCAGGGCTCCCAGCGGCCCGCCGCGCAACAATCCCAATCCCGCACCCCATAACCAGGACATGCTTCCTCTACGTCACGAAAATTAAAAAACCAATATAACCGAACCCCGGGAGATTTTCATGGTCAAGCATATCGTCATGTTCAAATTGACAGAAAAAACCGAAGCCAACCTCGCCCAAGTCGTCGATGCCCTGAAAGGCATGGAGGGCCGTATCGAATCGCTGAAGCATATCGAAGTCGGCGTCGACTTCAAAGGTTCGGACCGCTCTT
>JAGQJZ010000087.1:7542-14383 GCA_020430445.1 Nitrospina sp. | reverse complement strand
TGTCGGACGCGGCCTTGATCGCCGCCATGGCGGTGCGTTTTCCAGACCGCGTCTGCAGGAGATACAACCGGTTTTCCTGAATGGTGAATTCGATATCCTGCATGTCCCGGTAATGCTTCTCCAGCGTCTGGCAGACCTCGTTGAGCGCGCGGAAACTTTCCGGCATGTCCTGTTCCAGTTGATCGATGGGATTGGGCGTGCGGATACCCGCCACAACGTCCTCACCCTGGGCGTTGATCATGTACTCACCGTAGAATTTCTTTTCGCCCGTCGCCGGGTTGCGCGTGAACGCCACGCCGGTGGCCGAGGTGTCGCCCATGTTGCCGAACACCATCGACTGCACGTTGACACCGGTGCCCCATTCTTCGGGGATATTATTGAGCTTGCGGTAGGTGATCGCCCGTGGCGTGTGCCAGGACTTGAACACCGCCTCGATGGCCAGCGACAACTGATCGAGCGGATCGGAAGGAAACTCTTTTCCCGTTTCCTTTTTAACCAGGGTCTTGAATTGCTTGATGATCGATTTGAGATCGGTGGTGTTCAGGTCCACATCGTTCTCAACCTTGCACTTTGTCTTCACACGGTGCAGGATCGCCTCGAACTTCTCACCCGGTATGCCCTGCACCACGTTGCCGAACATGGCGATGAAGCGGCGGAAACAGTCCTGCGCGAACCGTTCGTTGCCCGTTTTGTCCGCCAGCCCCTTGGCGGAATTCTCGTTCAGGCCCAGATTGAGCACCGTGTCCATCATCCCCGGCATGGAAGCGGGCGCGCCGGAACGGACCGAGACCAGCAGGGGGTCCTGAGCGCTGCCCAGTTCCTTGCCCATGACCGACTCCAGATGCTTCAAATTGGACAGCACCTCGTCCCACAGAGTGTCCGGAAACTTGTTCTTGTTCTGGAAATAAGTGGTGCAGGCTTCCGTACTGATGGTGAAGCCCGGCGGCACGTTGATGTTGAGGGACGCCATTTCAGCCAGGTTGGCGCCTTTTCCACCGAGCAAACCGCGCATGTCAGCACTGCCTTCGGTTTTACCGCCTCCGAAGAAGTAAATGTATTTCTTGCCAATCATATATTTAGTGTAGGGATGGGTGATTGAGGTGTTTTAAGGAAACCCCTGATAAATCAGTATGCTTTTCCCGATTTATGACGGTTGCCTTAAGAAGGGGAATCCCCTTCGGCGGTTTCAATTTAACGGAGGGGGGAGGGCTTTTCAACTTTTTTTGACGACGATTTTGGAAAAGTCCGCAATTTGTGAAAACAAGCCGCCGATCAGTGACAACAACGCCTTGCGGTTGTCGCGCAGGGCCTCATCTTCAACATTCACCATGACAGCATCAAAGAAGGCGTCCACCTCGGGTTTGATCTCCACAATACGCGCCAGGGCTTTCGAGTACTCCTTTTCGTCAATGAGCCGGCCCACCTCTTCCTGCAGAGGCAGGGCTTTTTCAAACAAGGCTTTTTCCGCCGGTTCCACCAGGAGACCGGAGTTCAGGGGCGGAAACTCCCCGCCTTCGAGAATGCTCACCACGCGGCGGAAGGCCACCGCCAGGGATTCAAAGTAGTCCTGCTTTTTAAGATCGGAGAGCGCCGCCGTCTTCGCCTGCACGTCCCTGAAGGAAACAATCTTCGTGTTCAGCACCGCGTCGATGACATCGTATTCGTAACCTTCGTTCGAAAGCATGGTCTTGAGCCGCTGGCGGAACAGATCGAGCACGTGCCGGCGTATCTCCTCCGCCGTCAGTTTCGCTTTTTCCCCGAGTTCGGCGATCCCCTGGTCCACCATGTACTCGATGGAAAGCGGAATGTTGCCTTCGATCAGGATCTGGATGATCCCCATGGCGTGGCGGCGCAGGGCGTAGGGGTCCTCTGAACCCGACGGGATCAGCCCCACCCCGATGCAGGAAACGATGGTGTCGAGCTTATCGGCCAGCGCGACGAACTTACCCATTTCCGTCGAGGGAACCGCATCGCCCGCGAAAGCGGGCCGGTAATGTTCCTTGATCGCGGTGGCCACGTCATCCCCTGCGTCTTTTTTCACGTAGTAGCCCCCCATGATGCCCTGCAGTTCCGGGAACTCGAACACCATCTGCGTGTTGAGGTCCGCCTTGCACAAACGGGCGGCAATCTTGACCTTTTCAAGAAACTGCGGGTCGTCTCCCGTCATGCCGATTTCGACCCGGTCCAGCAGGCCGATGACGCGCTCCACCTTTTCATACAACGTGCCAAGGTCTTTCTGGAACACGACGCCCTTGAGTAAATCGACGTAATCCGCAAGCGGCTTTTTCCGGTCTTCTTCATAGAAAAACCGGGCATCCTCCAGCCGCGCTTTCAGCACCCGCTGGTTGCCGGGGACAATCCCCGATCCCTCGATCAGCGGCATGTTGCTGACGGTGATGAAATACGGCAGCAACGCCGTTTCATCTTTCCACACCGGGAAATATTTCTGATGGTGTTTCATGGTGATCTCAAGCAGTTCCACCGGCAGTTCCAGGTACCGCGCGTCGAACTCTCCCCGGAGCGGAAACGGGGCCTCGACCAGGTGCGTCACCGTGTTCAGCAGGTCCGCGTCTTCCCGCACGAAACCGCCCACCTCCTGCGCCAGTTCGCGCGTCTGGTCCAGAATCATTTGCCGGCGGAGCACGGGGTCGGCCACCACGAAACGGGAAGCGAGCTGCTCCTGATAATCTTCAAGATCGGAAACGGCAAAGGCGTCTCCTTTGAGGAAACGGTGCCCCCGCGACGCGTTGCCGGCGGGAATGCCCTCCACCTCAAACCCGAGGGTCTCGCCGTCGAGAACCGCTACAATCCAGTGGATGGGGCGGGCGAAGGGATGGCGTCTGCCGGACCATCGCATTTTTTTCGGAAAAGGAACATTCAGCACCCAGTCCGGAAGCCAGGAATTCAAAAGCTCCCGCGTCGGCTGCCCTTTCTTTTCAACCCGGGCCACCAGGATTTTCCCTTTGGGCGAATCTTCCTGTTCGCACTGGGCAATGTCCAGCCCCTTTCCCCGGGCAAACCCCAGGGCGGCCTTGGTCGGGTTGCCATCGGCATCGAAGGCCACCTTCACATTCGGGCCCTTGTGCACCTCGACGACGTCTTCCTGCATGAGGCTCACGTCATCAACCCAGACGGTCAGACGCCGGGGAGTCCCCAGCGTTTTGGGAGCTCCGCAGGGGATATGCTGCTGCTCCAGCCATTCGGCGAGACTGGCCGCCATACCCGCGAGCGCCGGATCGATATACCCCGCGGGAATCTCTTCGGTTCCAATTTCAATCAGCAGTTGGGCCATCACACAAGCTTTCATTCCAATAAGGTCTACCCCGGCAACGGCACCGGGAATGCTGGCTGTTTATCAGACAAATCCGGGAAAGTCAATTCCGGCCGTGAACCCTGCCGGGATGCGCCAAAATATCAAAAAGGGCTTCATTTTTCAGCGTTTATCTATATCCTAGTTACCAGATTCAGGGGTCTTCGGGGAGAGATGCTCCTCCTTTAAATGTTAGGAAACCGACGTGTCTTTAGCCTTCATCCTGATCATCCTGATTGTCGCCGGAATCGGCATGACGGTCCTGTTCAAAAAACCGGGCACCTCCTCACCGGACCTGGATGAGGCAATGGGCAGTTCCCCTTCCTCTGAGTCCAAAACCGCATCCGGCAAAGGAAAATCGAAATCCGCCCCCGGAACCAAGCTTTCCGGAATGGCCAAAAAAATCGACGAGGTCCGCAAGCAAAAAAGCCAGACACAGGTTCTGAACTACGTCCTGCACCAGGTCGACTGCCAGCCGGCGGATTTTTTCGGCCGCAAGGGACAGATCGCGAACTTTGTCAACAAATGCAAAGAGGGGAAAAACCTGACCGGGTTTTTCGGCCCGCGCGGCATCGGGAAAACCGCCACCGCGCAGAGGGTGATCGAGAGAATAATCCCCCTCTACCCCGAAGCGCAGCTCTATTTCAATTTCGACAACGCCGGAAACCCCGAAGAGGCCGTGACCGAGGCCATGGAGCATGTGGTCAACTCCCTGTCGCCCTCCACCCGAACCCCCAACTCTCCCGGGGAACTGGCCCTGCAATACCGCAAGCTGCTTCACGGCAAAAAAATCCTGCTGTTTTTCGACAATATCAAAACGAAGGAGGAGGCGACGCAACTCCTGCCGCCGGTCAAAACCGTGGGGCTCATTTTGACGTCTGAAAAAAAGCTGACGGTGGAAGGCGTCTATTGGGAGGAGCTCGAGCCCCTGCCCGAGGAGGATATGAAAGAACTCCTCGATTACTGGGCCAGCCGGGCGGGTTTCTGGTCCGCTGAAATCGCGCGTTACGCCGCCTCCAACACCATGGCCGCGGTCCTGAGCGGCCGCTTTCTGTATGAATACGCCTCGTTCGATCCGGAAAAGTTCGCCACCAAACTGCGCGACCTGTACAAGGAGCTGGAAAAAAACGCCCCCAACCGCCACCAGGCCGGACTCGAAGCGGTCTTCACCCTGACCTTCACCGCCCTGCCGGAACCGCTGAAGATTCTGCTGGCCAAATTGATGCAGTTTCCGGGGAGTTTTCTTTCCGAGGCGGAGGAATTCATCTGCGAGGACAAGGAAAACGTCAAAATGGAAACTCTCGCCCGGCTCGGTTTCGTCGAATACAACGAGCTCAACACACGTTACCAGGTGCCGCCCACCCTGGCCCTCTGGCTTAAAAACCGCGTTCGCGGCGCCAATCTCGGGCAGTTCGAAACACGGCGCGCCACTTTCTACATGACACGCCTGCAGGCGCTCAGCGACCTACTCAAAACCAAGCGCGACCAGGCCTTCATCTACTTCGATCTGGACTGGAAGAACTTCCAGACCGGCCAGGCCTGGGCGCAGCACAACTGCCTCAAGGACAATGAAATCGCCAAAATCTGCCAGGGATACGCGGAACTCGCCTACAGCCTGCTGCAATACCGCAAGTCCGCCGCCAAGCGCAGCGCCTGGCTGGAGGGAGGCCTCCTCGCCGCGAAAAACCTGCAGGACGAAGAAGGCGAACTGAACTGCCTGGTGTACCTCTCCCAGGAATACAACACGATCCGGGAATGGTCCAAGGCCATTGATGGCTTTGAAAAGGCCCTGCACCTGGCGAAAAAACTCAACCGGCCGAAGGTGCAGCTTGAAATCCTGCACGGTCTCGGCCGCGCCTACCTGGGCCAGGAAAGCTGGAACAAGGCGCTGGAACAGTTTCAGGCGGAAGCGGCGGAAGCGGAAAAGGGCGGACAAAGCACCGTGCTCCTGCGGGCCTCGGAGGAAATCGCCCACACGTTTCTCCTGGCGAAAGACCCGAACCAGGCCCTGGGCTGGCTCGAAAAGGCGCTGGAGAATTCACGCCGGCTGAAAGACGGGGATGCGGAAATCCGCATACTCGCCGCCATCGGCAAGGCCCAACTGCAAACAGGCAACGCGGAAGAGGCCATCGACACCCTGCAGGCAGCGCTCAAGAGCAAGTCCCAGTCCGGGGACGCCCGCGCCCAGGCCAGCCTGCACCACAATTTGGGCGAAGCTTTCCTGGCGGTGGAAGAACCCGCCAAGGCCGCCACCAACTTCAAACAGGCCACCCAGTGGTACAAGAAAAACGGCGACGCTCTCGGGCAGGCCCTGACCTCCGGACAACAGGGAGTCTGCCTGCTCATGGCCGGGGACCGGGAACAGGGCCTCAAGCTGGCCAACACGGCCCGGTCCATCTTTCGCAAACTCAACGCTCCCACCGAGGAACTGAATGTCCTCGAACAACTCGCGCAGGTCCTGGTCAACGCCAAGGACTGGGAGGAATCGTCCAAAACCTGCCAGGCCATGCGGCAACTGGCGCGAAAATCCGCCAAAAAGCCCTTCGAGGCCCGCGCCCTGCGCTGGCTGGGCCAGATCTCGGAGACCAAGGTCAAACACCAGGAGGCCCTCGCCTATTACCGGGAAGCGTTCAAGCTGTTCAATACCATCTCCCCGGGAGACGCCAAAAAGCTCCGCGAAAAAATCAAAAAACTCGAAAACGCGACCGATCATATTTAATACGGAAAAATGCACCGCGACTTTGGCGCCCGCGCCGGTTTGTAATACAATAGCCTTTTCCCGTTGAACCGCGTTTTCCGGAACCCCTGTATGTCATACGATGTCATCGTCATAGGCGGCGGCCACGCCGGGTGTGAAGCCGCGCTGGCCGCGGCCCGCATGGGCGCGCGCACGCTCCTGCTCACGCTCGACTGGGACAAGATCGCCCTCATGCCGTGCAACCCCGCCATCGGCGGCGTCGGCAAGGGCCACATGGTGCGCGAAATCGACGCCCTCGGCGGGCAGATGGCGCGCGTCATCGACCGCACCGGCATCCAGTTCCGCATGCTCAACGCTTCGAAGGGACCCGCCGTGCAGGGCAACCGCGCCCAGGCGGACAAAACCCTCTACCGCCTCGAGATGCGCCGGGTGCTGGAGGCGCAGAGCGGCCTCGACATCGTCATGCAGGAGGTGGAAGACCTCGTCGTCGAAAACGGCGCCGTGCGCGGCATCCGCACCCGTGGCGGCAACGCATTCTCCGCCCCCTGCGTCGTCGTCACCACCGGCACCTTCCTGCGCGGCAGGACCCACATCGGCATGACCAGCCGGGAAGCCGGACGCGTCGGCGAACCGCCGTCGACGAAACTCGCCGACACGTTCAAACGTCTCGGCTTCGAAGTCGGCCGCCTGAAAACGGGAACGCCGCCGCGCCTGCTGGCGGGCACGATCGATTTCTCCCGCTGCGAGGTGCAGGACCCGGACGGCAATCCGCGGCCGTTTTCGTTCCAAAACGAAACCATCAACGACCTGCCGCAGGTGCCCTGCCACATCAC
>JAGQJZ010000087.1:0-7444 GCA_020430445.1 Nitrospina sp. | reverse complement strand
CTACACCAACGACAAGACGCACGCGGTCATCCAGGACAACCTGCACCTGTCGCCGCTGTACAGTGGCAGGATCCAGGGCGTCGGGCCGCGCTACTGCCCGTCCATCGAGGACAAGGTGGTGAAGTTCCCGGACAAGCGCCAACACCATATTTTCCTGGAACCGGAAGGACTGGACACCGACTGGGTGTATCCCAACGGCATCTCCACCAGCCTGGCGGAAGAGGTGCAGCTCAAACTGGTGCGCACCATTCCCGGACTGGAAAAGGCCGAGATCGTGCAGCCGGGATACGCGGTGGAATACGACTACATCCCGCCGACGCAACTGCACCCGACGCTGGAGACGAAAAAAGTTTCCGGCCTGTTCCACGCCGGGCAATTGAACGGGACATCCGGTTACGAGGAAGCGGCGGGACAGGGCCTCATCGCCGGCATCAACGCCGCGCTCAAGGCGCAGGGCCGCCCGCGCCTCGTGCTCACCCGCATGGACGCCTACCTCGGAGTGATGATCGACGACCTCGTCACCAAGGGCACGGAAGAACCCTACCGCATGTTCACCTCGCGCGCCGAATACCGGCTGGTGCTGCGGCAGGACAACGCCGACCAGCGCCTCATGCGCCTGGGCCATGAACTCGGCCTGATCGACGACGGCCTGTTTGAACGCTGCGTGGAGAAAAACCGGAAGGTGACGGCAGAGATTTCGCGGCTGAAATCGACGCCCGTGGCGCCGAACGAACAGCACCGCGCGCCACTGTCCGCTCTTGGCATCGACGACCTGAAAGGCCCGACCACGCTGGCGGGCCTGCTGCGCCGGCCGGAGATCACCTACGACAGGTTGATGTCCGCTTACGAAGACGCAGGCCAGCCGTCCGCCGTGCGCGAACTGGTGGAAATCGAGATCAAATACGAATCATTTATCGACCGGCAGAACGTGCTGGTCGAGCGGCAGAAGAAACTCGAGAACTATGTCATCCCGGCGGATTTCGACTACGCGGGCCTGCCGGGGCTCTCCAACGAAGTGGTGCAGAAACTGGAACGCATCCGCCCCGCCACCCTCGGCCAGGCGTCGCGCGTTTCCGGCATCACCCCCTCCGCCGTGCAACTGCTCCTGCTGCACCTCGAACGCCGTTCGAGACAGGGCAACGCCGCCTGAGAAACACCCACCCAGGAATTCATCACCCCGCCATGACCCAACCCGACGCCCTGCGCTGGATATTCGAAGTCGAGAAACGCGACATCGCCTACATCGTCGGCGTGTTCGAAGGCTACGACGACATCGCCATCGTGCGCACAATCGACGCCGCGCGCGGCCGCATCGAACTCATCATCGCGCCGGATTATAGGGAAGACGCGCGCCAGGTGGTGGTGGCGTTGAAAGAGGAAATTCCGCTGCGCGAGGTGCCGGCGCAGGGCTAACGAAACAAATCTAGGGCGAAATTCTTCGCCTGCGGCTCAAAATGACACTCAAATATTTTTCGCTGCTTCAGCTTTTACGCTGTCCCGTTGAGCGTGTCGAAACGGGACAGCGCTCTCCTGAATGACACGCCGGGTGGTTTACAGGCGGGTCATGCTTTTGAAGCAACCTACCACAAATCAATACTGGATGAGGGAGTGGAGGTCTAAGCCCCCCAGTTTTTCGCGGCCTTTTAAAAATTCCAGTTCGATGATGAAGGTCGCTTCGAGGATGTTGGCGTTGAAATTGCCCTTCACCAACTCCGCCGCCGCGGCCATGGTGCCGCCGGTGGCCAGCACGTCGTCGATCAGCACCACGTTCGAATCCGGTTTGATGGCGTCCTGATGGATTTCGATGGAGTCGGTGCCGTATTCGAGGGTGTAGGTCTGCTGGAAGGTTTTGTAGGGAAGCTTGCCCGGTTTGCGCACGATGACGCACCCCGCGCCCAGCGCGTAGGCGAGCGGTGCGGCGAAGATGAATCCGCGCGCCTCGATGCCCACCACGTGGTCCACCTTCCTGCCGTCAAAACGCCCTTTGAGATGGTCCACCACCTTGCCGAACATCTCCGGGTGGCCCAGAAGCGGAGTGATGTCCTTGAACACGATGCCCTGCTTGGGAAAATCCGGAACGTCCCGGATGATTTGCTTGATCTCTTCCATACGGCCTGCCTGTGCAAGGGTTAAAAAGGCAAACGCTAACAGGTTTTGATGGCCGCCGCAAATTTTTTCAAGGAGGAAAGCCGCTCCCGGAGAATCCTCCTGTGGACCGCCCCATTCAGCCGGTGCCCTATTTCCCCGGCAGGTATTTCAGCGGATTTTTCGGGTGGGTGTGGTTGCGCACTTCAAAATGCAGGTGCGGTCCGGTCGAACGGCCGGTGGAGCCGACGAGGGCGATGACCTGCCCCTTGTTCACCGTCCGTCCCTTCGGCACAAGGTTGCGGTCGTTGTGTGCGTAAACGGTGGTGAGCTCGTTCGGGTGTTTGATGATGATCATCTTGCCGTAGCCGGTGGGCCCCCAGCCACTGAACTTGACCACCCCGCCGGCGGAAGCGCGGATGGGCGTGCCGCTTTTGGCGCCGATGTCAATCCCCTCATGGTTGCGGCTGCCTCGCCGGCCGTAGCCCGAGGTCAGCACACCTTGGACGGGCCACATCAGATACCCCGGACGAACCACGGCGGGCTTCGGAAATTTCTTTTTCGAGGGGGCCCGCTTTTTTTGCGCGGGAGACCGGCCCGCCACCTGGGGGGAACCGGGTTTCAACACGGGGACTTCCAGAACCCTGAGGGCGTTGGGAATCCAGATGCGCTGGCCGGGGTAAATTTTGTGCGGGTCGCGGATGCCGTTGACCACCTGCAGCACCCGGATGTCGCAGGCGTAGGTCTCGGCAATCGCCGACAGCGTGTTGCCCGCCCTCACCGTGTGGTAAACCCCGGGGCCGTCGTGAGAGGGTCCCTTGTATTCGAATCCTTGACACCCTGCCAGGGCAAAAACAAGGACCAGGCACCATCCCAGAAGCTGTATTCGACCGCGCATAGCACACCCAATATAACTTATTGAATAATAAAGAATTATATCAGGAGCGGGCGGGGTGTCAAGGTGGCCGTTGCGTCTTCACGATCAAAAGAGTAAGGTAATGGATTTTATTCCTGGGTAGGTTACGATGAAGCCACAATTTAAAAAGCGTTTGCCCGAAGCGGGCCTGAAATTGACCCGTCTCCTCATTCTGGGCCTGGCCGGTGTTCTGGCGGGGCTCACTGCCTGTGAACAGCAGGCGGAAGTGAAAAATTTCGAACCCTTTGCTCTGCCCAAATCCTACAGCGTCGGCAAAAAACCCTCCGCCCTTCTGGCCCACGACATGAACAATGACGGGTTCGCCGACCTGCTGGTCACCAATACGGACAGCCACAACCTGCAATACTTCCAAAGCTACGGCAACGGATCCTTCAAGGAACCGCTGGAAATGGCCGTCGGACGCGAACCGATGGGAGTGGCCGCGGCGGATTTCGACAGCGACGGCATTCCCGATATCGCCGTCATCAATTACGGCGACAACAACATCAGCCTCATCCTCGGCCAGAAAGACGGCATGTTCAGGAAACGCGGCTCGATTTCGCTCGGGCAATTGCGCCTGCCCGTGGCCATCGGCACCGGGGACTTCAACGGCGACCGCAAGGCGGACCTCGTCGTCACCCTGCGTTTCGACAAACTCGTCATCCTGCTGGGCAACGGGGACGGCAGCTTCAAACTGGCGGAATCCTACCAGGCGGCGAGCAACCCGGCCTCCCTGGTGGTGGGCGACTTCAACCACGACAAGTTCGACGATTTCGCCATCGCCTTCAACGGCGTGAAGGTGAATTACATCCGCGTCTACCTCGCCCAGGGCGACGGCACCTTCAAGCCTCCGATCAAGATCACCGGCGGCATGCAGGCGACGTTCATCACCAAGGGCGATGTCAACAGCGACGGCCACCTGGACCTGCTGGTGACCAACCCGCTGTCGGACAGCCTCACCCTCTTTCTGGGCGACGGCAAGGGACGGTTCGAAAGCCTGCCCGACTTCGCGGCGGAGAAAACCCCGACGGCCATCGTGGTCGACGATTTCAACAACGATAAAACTCCCGATCTCGCCGTGGCCAACAAGCGCGACGGCAGCGTCTCGATCCTCGAAGGCCGGGGCGACGGCAGCTTCGTGTTTCCGCATTACAACTTTCCCGTCGGAGCAGGCCCCCGCGCCATGGTCGGAGCCGATTTCAACAACGACGGTCTGACCGATGTCGCCTTGCTGCTCTACGAAAAGTCCATCCTCGAAATCCTCATGCGCAAAATTGAGGGCGTCTCCACCATCGGCACGCACGACGAATAAGTTCAACTCAACGCTATAAACAACCAATGACGCGTTTTCTTCGTTTCGTTTTCCTGGGCGCGGTCTTCTGCGCCCAGGCCTCCAGCCTTGCGGCCTCGCCCGTGAAGCCGGAGGAGGTGCCGCAACCGATCCAGGAGGTGTTTCAGTCCGACCTCCTCTATCCGCAGGAGGAGCGGGAGGTGCAGTTCACTTTCCTGCCGACGTACAAAAACCAGGAAACGGAGAACCGCTACCAGATGGAGATGGAGTTTGAATACGGCCTCACCGACTTCTGGCAACTGCAGATCGAGTGGGACGGACCGATCCACCGCGACCCCTTTCGCGGCGGACCGGAACAGACCGGCGCGGGCGATCTGGCGGTCGGCACCCAGTACAGTTTCATGGCGCTGATGGACGGCTACACGCACGCGGCGGTGGGCCTGAACGTCGAAATTCCGGTGGGCGACATCGACCGCAATTTCACCGACGGCCTGATCGGCGTTGAAACCTATTTCACCGTCGCGCGCGATTTCCCGCAATTCAACGGTGCGCAGATTTTTTCCCAAACGGGTGTGGAATGGGTGAGCCGCGCCCACAGCACGGCGAGCCTCGCCGCGCGTCCGCCGGAGGCGCACAGTTTCTTCTGGAACGTCGGCGGCTTCCTGCCGGTGGGCGACCTGCGCGGCACGCTCGAGATCAACTGGGAAAACGATGAATGGAACAACAGCGGCACCCGCAACGAACTGTTCATCACGCCGGGCGTGATCTGGAAAATCTCAAAGGAATGGGAACTCGGCGTGGCTTCGCCGCTGGGACTCACCGACGACGCGGACGATGTCCGCGTGGTGGGAATGCTCGTTTACGAATTCGAAATGGAATGACCGCCCGCCGGAAGCATGCCGCTTCCGCCTCCCCCTCCAGCCACCGGGCGATCGCCGTTTCGTTCTTTCCTCCGACCACGCAGCGTACAAGTGGCGGCTGCTGAAATATGTTATTTTGTCTGCTCAAGGGGTTTTCCTTAGCAAACCGCGTGCAATCCACCCGGCCCTCCTTTCGATGAAAACCGAGCTCTCCCAAAGCCAAAGGCGTCTCTTGTACGCCTTGTCGTTTCTGCTGATCCTCAACGGCCTGTTCTTTTACGGGTTCGTGCGCGACGGCCTGTGGGCGCTCATCGCGGTGGGACTGGTCTTCCTGGCGCGGCGGATCGGCCCGGTCAACCTGACAACCCTCGCGGTGGCCTTTACCGCCGTCACCGGTCTCCTGCTGGCGGGGGCGGCGCTGTGGGACTTCGACGAGCAAATCTACCAGGACCCCGGCTCGCGCCTGTCCACGCTCGACACCGACGGCCTGCCCAATTACAAAAAGGAACGGCAGGTCGCCATGCTCCAGCCCTTCGGCGACTTGAAACGCATCGCCCCGCCGGACCTGGAGTTCGACCTCGAATCCCGCGAGGTGCGTTTCAAAACCGACGCCCTCGGATTCCGCAACGAACGCGGCTACCACGGTCAGCCCTTCGTTTTGGTGGGCGATTCATTTGTCCTCGGCAGCGGCAACACGCAGGAGGAGAACCTCACCGGCCAGCTTTTGCGCGATTACGGGGTGGACACTTACAACCTCGCCTTCCCCACCGACCTCAAAGGCTACGTGCAGAACATCGAGAAACTGGCAAGCCGCCACGGCGCGGATTTTAAAGCGATCCTGTTCCTTTACGAAGGCAACGATTTCACGGACAAGGCCAACTGGCTGGAGCGCAACGGCTACCACCGCCTGAAATGGAACGCACGCCAATGGATGCGCGCCTACAAGCGCTGGTTCTGGACGACCAACCTGTACCGCTACACCTGGTTCGCCTACCGCTACCTTAAAACCGACCTGAGCAACAGCCACATGGTGGACGTGATCCCGCTGGGGGAACGGCGCGTCGCCATCAGCCAGGGCTACACAGGGGTGGCGCGCCGGACGGATTACACCGCGCCGGTGTATTTCGCCAAGGCCCTGGCGGAGGTGAAGGACCGGATCGACCGTCTCGTTTTCATTCCCGCGAAATACCGCGTATTGAGCGGTCTGGTGGATCCCGCAGAATCGCTGCCGAACCGGCAATGGGAGGCGGTGCAGTCGCTTGGAAAAGCGTTGGACCTCCCCGTCACCGATCTGACCGGCGCGCTGGTGGAGGAAAACAAACGTCTGTTCGAAAAAAACGGGGCGCTGGTGTTCTGGACGGATGACACGCACTGGAATCCGAAAGGCATCGCGGTCGCGGCGCGGGCGTTATGCGGGGCCGTTCCAAAACTAAAATGCCGCGGTGCATCGGCAACCGCGGCGGGGAAGGTGTCTGCAATTTCTGAAAACTGACGCTGTTTTTGGGTTTTCAGGAAAACCTTTAAGGGTGGACTTTCGATCCTCTTTGGCCGGTGCCAACTCCTGATCCTCTTCAGCCCACCCTGCTTTTTATCCGGGTGTGATTTCCAATTACCTCTGCGTGATCGTAGCGGTGTTGCCGGTTCCGTTCTGCACGATCATCGCCGTCTGCAGGCCGCCGCTCTGGTAGAGCGACGCCATGTTGCCCTCACCGTGCTGAAGGATCAGGCCCTCGTGATCGCTTCCCGTCTGCACGAGTTCCGCCTGCAGCCCGGTGCCGTATTGCCCGATGGCCGCCGTGTTCCCCTCGCCATGCTGCTCAATCGAGGCGGAGGACCGGCGGACCAGTTCCATTGCGTTATCCGGATTGCCCTGGGTGATCTGGGCCACGTTGCCCTCGCCCTCAACGAAGATACTCCCGAAACTGCCCTCTCCGGCCTGAGCGATCGCCGTTACATTGGAGTTGTCGTCCCAGGCCTCGGTCTGAGTGATGCTCATGATGTTGGAGTCCTGGGCCAATGCCGAGGAGGTGGCGGCCGGAATGATCAGGGCCAGAGTGAGCAGTTTCAGGATCGTCTTCATCATGCGTCTCCAGTTGAAATGAGCAATCACCCTGTATAAAGCAGTCTTTGTGCCAAATTGGATAAAAAAAAAAAAAAATTCAAAACCCATTTAAACATAATGGGTTATAAAATCGCTCTCCAATGCAGCCCGTCTCGCCCCCCTCCCGTTTAATAAAAATTTTTATATTTTAATAAAAAATATTATTATAGAGACCATGAAACCACGCGTGC
>JAGQJZ010000086.1 GCA_020430445.1 Nitrospina sp. | reverse complement strand
GGACGAAGACGAGGAGTCCGAAGGCTAGCCGCCTTTTTGTCACTGTGTAGCTGGAGGATTCGCTGAATGGAAGGTCAACCGATCGTGCAGCCGAAGCCGTCCCGGTTCGGGCGGGCGTTGTTGTATTTCCTGCTCGGGCTGGCGGCCCTGTTTGCGGTGTCGACCTATATGGGAGGCTCGCTGGTGGGAGGCGATGACCTGGCGGCGGAAAAGATCGCCGTCGTCGAGGTTGCCGGCTTTATCGGGGACTCGCGCGATGTGATCCGCCAGATCCGCAATTTCCGCGAGGACGATTCGGTGCGGGCTATTATTGTCCGCATCGACTCGCCTGGCGGGGCAGTGGCGCCTTCCCAGGAAATTTACAATGAGGTCCTGCGTTCGCGTCCTGACAAGCCCATTTACGTTTCAATGGGCAGCATTGCCGCCTCCGGTGGGTATTACATCGCCGCCGCCGCAGAGCGGGTGTTCGCCAATCCTGGAACGTTGACCGGGAGTATCGGCGTCATCATGGCGTTTTCCAATCTCGAAGGCCTGATGGAGAAGGTTGGGGTCAAGCCGGAGGTCATCAAGGCCGGCAAGTACAAAGACACCGGTTCCCCCGCCCGCGCCATGAGCAAGAAGGAAAAGAAATACCTGGAGCACGTGGTCGATGACGTGCACCAGCAGTTCATCGAAGCGGTGGCCCGGGGCCGCGATATGACGCCGGACGCGGCCCGTAAAATTTCCGACGGCCGCATCTTCACCGGTCGGCAGGCGCTGGAATTGAACATGGTGGACGAACTCGGCGGGCTGGAGGACGTGATCGCCAGCCTGGGCAAACGTCTGGGTATCGACGGACGGCCCCGGGTGGTCCAGGAAAGGGACCGTGAATCCTTCATGGAATGGTTCCTGAGAAGCCAGGTCCCCGATTCCATTAAAAACGCTTCCCTCACTACCGGCCAGCCGGCCCTGCAATTTCTCTGGATTCCGTAATCGTTCTTAATGGAAAACCCTTCAGAAAATGGCGTGGCTGCGAGCCGGCCCCGGCTTTTCAGGACCTGCGGAGTTGCTGGAATAAAAAATATCGAACAATCGGAACTCCTGTTAAATCTTTGTTTTTAAAATGATTATCGTTTTTAGGAAAATTCCTACAAGCGTCGAAACGTCCCGGGGGTCTGAAATCCGGATTCAGGCAGCCTGCCGGGCCTTTTCTCCTCCGGGTCGAAGTCACATAACCACTTCAAAAGACTTGACTTGGTTGATTCGGATGGTATACTTTCCCCATATTTTTTTGGGAGACGCTGGATGACCAAGGCGGAACTTGTTGAAAAGGTTTCACAGCAGATCAATCTGACCAAAAAGCAGACCGAAGTTGTCGTAAACACCGTGTTTCAAAGCATTACCGAGTCTCTGGCCCAGGGTAAGAAAGTTGAGCTTCGGGGATTCGGCAGTTTCCGGGTTCGCAGCCGCAACGCCCGCGTTGGACGCAATCCCAAATCGGGAGCACGGGTGGACGTTCCGGCGAAGAAGGTGCCCTTTTTCAAGGCCGGAAAGGAACTGCGGGAACTGGTTGACGGCAATGAACTGGACCACGAAATCGAGTTGGGTTAAGCACCTGCCTGACCCTTTTTAGTAAAACCGGTCCGGGTCCTCAGTCCTGAAGTTCGAGCAGGGTTTACACCCTGCTTTTTTTGTTTGGTAACGACCAGACCCCCACCGATCTCATAAGTACTGTCGCTCCCCATGCCAGGAAACAGTTTCGGTCAACTCTTTAAAATCACCACCTTCGGCGAATCGCACGGCCCCGCCCTGGGCGTGGTGGTGGAGGGTTGCCCCGCCGGCCTGCCCCTCGGCGAATCGGATATCCAAAAGGAACTCGACCGCCGGCGGACCGGGCAGAGCAAGGTCACGACCACCCGTAAGGAAGGCGACCGCATCCAGATTCTTTCCGGACTGTTCAAGGGCAAGACCACGGGAACGCCCATCGGCATGGTGGTGTTCAACCAGGACGCCGATTCCTCGAAATACGAACTGATCAAGGACCTCTACCGGCCGGGCCACGCGGATTTCACCTACGACCAGAAATTCGGGTTCCGCGACTACCGCGGCGGCGGACGCTCCAGCGCGCGCGAAACAGTGGGCCGGGTGGCGGCGGGGGCCATCGCCAAGAAGATCCTGGCGCGGGAAAAAATAAAAGTCTTCGCCTACACGCGGCAGATCGGCGACCTCGTCATGCAGACGTTCAATGCACGCGAGATCGAACGCAACATCGTGCGCTGTCCGGATAAGAAAATGGCGGAGAAAATGGTGGAGGCCATCATGCAGGCGCGCAAGGAAGGCGACAGCCTCGGCGGTGTCATCGAGGTGCTGGCGCAGGGCGTGCCGCCGGGACTGGGCGAGCCGGTGTTCGACCGGCTGGACGCGGATCTCGCCAAGGCGCTCATGTGCCTGCCCGCGGTCAAGGGCGTGGAAGTCGGCGCGGGATTCGCCGCGGCTGCAATGAAAGGCTCCGAAAACAACGACGTGTTCGTCAGCAAGGGCGGACGCATCACCACCAAAACAAACAACTCCGGCGGCATCCTTGGCGGTATCTCCAATGGCGCGGACATCGTCGTGCGCATGGTGGTCAAGCCAACGTCTTCGATCCTGAAAGAACAGGACACGGTCACGCGCAAGGGTAAAAAGGCCAAGATAAAAGTGGAAGGGCGGCACGACCCCTGCGTGGCTCCGCGCGCGGTGCCGATGGCGGACAACATGGTCGCCCTCGTTCTCGTCGACCACCTGCTGCGCCAGCGCGCCTCGCGTCTCTGACACCCGGCGCCGGATTCATTTCCGATGACCCGCATGAGCTATCGAGTTGGATTCATCCAGAACCGCCCGGATTTCGGCGATGTGGAAAGCAACCGCGCCCGCGTTGCGGCCATGCTGGAGGAGCTTGAAGCCGACCTGTTTGTCCTGCCCGAACTGTTCACCACCGGCTATCAATTCCGAACGGCGGACGAGGCCCGGCAGATGGCGGAGCCCATTCCCGGAACCACTGCAGAATTTCTCACCGCTCTGGCGAAGCGTAAAAACGCCTTCATCGTCGCCGGCCTGGCCGAACTGGAAGGCGGGACGGTGTACAACTCCTCGGTCATCACGGGCCCCGGCGGGTTGATCGGGCGTTACCGCAAAATCCACCTGTTCGACACGGAAAAAAACATCTTCCAACCCGGAGGCGAACCGCCGCCTGTGTTCCAACTGGGCGCGGCGCGCGTCGGGGTGATGATCTGCTTCGACTGGCGTTTCCCGGAAACGGCGCGGTCGCTGGCACTGAACGGGGCGGAGGTCATCGCGCATCCTTCCAATCTTGTTCTGCCGCACTGCCCGCAGTCGATGATCACGCGTTGTCTGGAAAACCGCGTCTTCGCCGTCACCGCCGACCGGGTCGGCACTGAAAACCGTGTCGAAGACGAAACGCTCCACTTCATCGGGCAGAGCCAGGTGGTGGACCCGGACGGCAACGTCCTGGTGCGCGCCTCGGAAACGGATGAGGAGGCGCGGGTCGTTGAAATCGATCTTGAGAAGGCGCGCCGGAAGTCGATCAATCCGGTGAACGATCTTTTCACCGACCGGCGTCCGGACCTGTATTCCACCGGTTGACCGCGCTCTTTACAGGCCGAATTCAAGTCTGGTAGGATGTGTTCTCGCAAAATTCAAATACCACCGCCGGTGTGATGCTTGAATCACCGGGGGACCCTGATCCATCACCAACGGCACCGGATGACGGTGCGTTTTTCTTTTGGAACTCATAATGGCTGAAAAAAAATCGCGGTACCTGAAAGACGGGGAAGACGCTATCTACGATTCGGTTTCCAGCCTGACGTGGACGGCGAAGGATTCCCGCCAGGCCCTGAGCAAGGAACTGAGCTGGGACGAAGCGAATGCCTGGGCGCAGGAGCTCAACAACGAAACCTTCGGCGGTCACTCCGACTGGCGTCTGCCGACGGTGGAAGAGGCGTTGACTCTGTTCAATACGGAAAGACTGAACAAGGACTTCAAGGGGGGTGACATCCACCTGGACGCTACGTTTCCGCCGGGGGCGGGCCCCTGCACCTGGACGTCGTCCGAGCGTGGACGCGAGGCGCAGATTGTGTTCTTCCTCAACGGCTGCCCCTACTGGTACGACAAGAACGATCAGACGATCTCGCATTCCGTCCGCCTCGTCCGCCGCGGCTAACCGCTAGGCGCGGGGCCAATGTCTTGCCACCGAAGACCGCTTCGTTGGCTTTTTGAGCAGAACTCCTAGGCGGAGGGCCGGCGTCTTGTCACCGAAGACCGCTTCGTTGGCTTTTTGAGCAGAACTCCTAGGGGGAGGGCCAATGTCTTGCCACCGAAGACCGCTTCGTTGGCTTTTTGAGCAGAACTCCTAGACGGAGGGCCGGTGTCTTGGCATCGAAGACCGCTTCGCTGGCTTTTTGAGCAGAACCCTAGGCGGAGGGCCGGTGTCTTGGCATCGAAGACCGCTTCGCTGGCTTTTTGAGCAGAACTCCTAGGCGGAGGGCCAACGTCTTGGCATCGAAGACCGCTTCGCTGGCTTTTGGGGCAGAGTCGGGAATGAGAAAAGCAAGCGTCTCAGGAATGTCATTCTGAATGGAGTGTCAGCGGAGCGAAGAATCTCGCCTTTGTTTTTGCTTTCAACTTTCGCTGCCGTATTGAGCCCGTCGAAATGTACGTGGGAAACGGTGCCGCGCAATGATCAAACACCACATGTCCGTTCTTGCCGTGCAGGATTTGCAGGAATCGATGGCCTTCTACCAAGGCATCCTGGGATTCACAATCCGGGAAGTCGGTGACGACGGCTGGCGTATTTTCGAAAGAGGGGGGTGCCGTATCATGGCGGGACATTGCCCCGACTCGATACCTGCCCGCGACCTGGGTGATCATTCCTACTTTGCATACCTTGTTGTCGACGATGTCGATGATTATTACAAAGAAGTTGTGTCCAAGGGCGTGGAGTTGATCAAGGAACTCAGGAGCGAACCGTGGGGAATGCGGGAATTCGGTTTGCGAACCAACGACGGCCATCGAATCATGGTCGGGCAGGATCTGGAATCCTGATTCCATGACGGAGGAGCCCATCGAACGCCCAACCCCAGGACCACAGTCCGATGAAATGCCGCCTCCCCGGCGGCGAGAAGAGCCGCGCATCTTCACCATCTGGGTGCACGTCGGCTACACGGTCCTCATCCTCTCCACCATCGCCTGGATTGTCTACCTCGAATATTTCCTCGACTAACCGCTCGGCGCGGGGCCAAAAACTTGTTGTCTAATATTGCTTCGTGCGGTTTTTCTGCAGAATTGGATGGGAGGCTCGCTGGCTGTGCGCAAGCACCCGCTCGGCGCGGGGCTGCTCGCCGCAGGGGCAGTGTCTTGGCGTGCAAGGCTTTATCAATGGGTTCTTGAGCAGAATCTAGCAGGTTTTCACGCCAGCTGTGCGCAAGCACCCGCTCGGCGCGGAGCTGCTCGTAGCAGGGGCAGTGTCTTGGCGTGCAAGGCTTTATCAATAGGCTCTTGAGCAGAACCTGGAATGAAAAAGCAATAACCCCAGACGTGTCATTCTGGACGGTAGCAAAGAATCTCGCCTTTGTTTTTAAAACAGCTGGTTTTTGATTTTTTGCATAAATTCCGGTACATCAATTTTTGAAGGATATAAAAGGAATGGAAAAGACATGGTTTTCATGTTTGATAGTGGAAAACGATACCAAGGAACCGGAGACTTTCCTTCAGCAGTTTTGGACAGAGGCGGAGCATATGGGGGAGGCTATTGAAAAATGTTTAAGTGTCGCCCGGAAAACTGGTTATGAAAAGCCGGTAATTTTGGAATGCGATCCATGCGATATGTTTTACCTTGATCCTGTGGAAATTCCAAACCTGAATAAGGACGTGTTTTGGAATCCTAGTCGGAATTACTTTCCCTATGAACCCAATTTTGAATTTCCGCAAGGGATTGTCCCTTCCGGAAGAAATAAATTTGATGAACTCGATGAAATAAAAAATGGATTCACCACAATAACAAATGAAAACGGGCTGATTATTATTCTGGCAAATTTATCTGCTGAAAACCTGTTTCCTACTTACAAAAACCTTATTGAATTGAATCCAAGCTACAGGGTCTTTTGGTATGTCTTGCACGACGAAGAAAATCATGATGCGAAGGAACAATTTCTTGTTAACGAAGCCCTCAATACCCCGGAACTTATAATTCAATATCTTGAAGCGAACTGGAAAAACTCTCTCTCTCATGGGTTTGTAACCGTGACGTCTTACTTGGAAGAGGGGGACACCAACATCTCCATAACCAACCACAAGCAAATAAAGATCAGTTCGTTTTCAAGCCAATTGACAGAATCCTTAAAAAATATATTTACCGAATGTGGGTTGGCATTTCTGGAAAATTTTGTTGGGCTTGATAAGGAAATGCACCATTGGCATTTCCGGCTATCCGGAAGCCTGCCAATTTCCGATCTTGAAATTCTTCTTAAGGATTCCGGGTTTTCCCCTTGGGAGCCAGAAAATAAAAATCCAGAATAATGCAATTACAACCTTGAATTATGCGGCAGGGGGAGGGTGATGGTGCGGTTGCCTTCGGTGTAGACGATCCGTTTTTCCTGCAGTTCTTTTAACGCTCCTTCCAGTTCTTCCGGCCGTTCGCCGTTTTCCTTCAGGTGCGCCCGCATCTGGTCCTGCGTGCGTGCCGCCTCGTTGCAATAGTCGATCACAAGCGCCGCCGCGCCTTCGAAGCGCAGTTTCACCGGATGCTCGCCGAAGCGGTTGTCGTACACGGTGACGAATCCCGGCGACTTGGAATAGAACAGGAACGGAATGTTGTCCGAGCGGTGCCGCGCTTTCCATGTGTCCACCGCGTTGCGCAGTTCTTCAACAAGCGCCGGGTCCACCGTGCGCGGCGTGGTGAATTCGAAGTCGTACGCGATCTTCATCAGGTCCAGTTTGCCGCCGTCGTACACATACGGGTACGCTTCGCCGGGACCGGTGATCGTGACGCCGTATTCCTCCGGCCGTGAGAAGTAGGGGCTGAACCGTTCCAGCCAGATGTCGCCGACGGAGATCGGCGGTTGCAGGTGGGTGATCGAACGGATGAGGTCGATCTGCTGGCGGAAGTCGGCGTCGGTTTCCTGCGGGAAGCCGGTGAGGATACTCCATGTCACCTCCATGCCGTAATACAGCGCCCACTTCAGGCAGAAAACGTTCTGCAGGGGTTTGACGCCCTTGTCCATCTCGCGCAGTTGGTTGAAGCTGAAACTCTCGATGCCCGGTTGCACGACGTTCACCCCGCCTTTCGCCAGGGTTTCGATCTGCTTCTTGGTCAGGTTGCTTTTCACCTCGATGAAAAACTCGAGGTCGTAATTGTGCCGCGCCAGTTCGCCGAACACGCCGTCGATGTAGTCCACCTCGAGAATGTTGTCGACCAGGCGGAAGCGGTAGGTGTCGTAGCGTTTCGAAAGGTAGGCGATGTCCGAATGGACCTGGTCCATCGGCCGCGAGCGGAACTCCATGGTTGAGGCGTTGAGTCCGCAGAAGGTGCAATGGTGTTTCTCTCCCCACCAGCAGCCGCGCGCGGTTTCGTACAGCACGATGGGGTTGTCCAGCAGGTGCGAGTCCGGGTCGATCTCGCGCACCTGGTTGAAATAATCGTCGTAGTCCGGCGGGCCGTAATCGCGGAAGCGGGTGAAGTTTTCGTGGCTCTGCTCGTAGCGGATATCGCCGTCGACGCGGTGCACCACGCCCGGCGGGATGGCGCCGCCCGTCTCCAGCGCCTGCATGAGCGGCGGCAGCACATGTTCCGCCTCGCCGGAGACGACGTAGTCGATCCAGTCAAACGCGCGGAAGTATTCGAGCCCCATTTCCGAATCGAAGTTGGAGCCGCCGAACAGTATGTTCACCTGCGGATGCCGCTCCTTGATCATCTTCGCCAGGGTGACGCTGGCCAGGTTCTGGTTGAAGGTGGAGGTGAACCCCACCGCGTCGAACCCGCTCCAGTCGACTGCGCCCGCGGCCCAGTGCAGAAATTCGGGCACCATCTCTTCTTTCACGCGCACGAGAAAATCCTCCGGCCGGTTGAGGGCGCGGCTGATGTTTTTCAGGTGAAAGCGGTACTGGTCGGCGTATTCACGGTTTCGGGGCGAGTCGCCGAACAGCAGGTGCGAGAACACCCACTCGCCGATGAGGAACCGTTCCTCGCAGAGTTGCTTGTAGACGTCCAGGCCGATCTGGTGGGCGAAGTGCAGGTTGAGGTAGAAACTGCGCGCGGAATGGCCGTGCGCCTTCAGCAGGGTGGAGACCGTCCCCAACTGAATCGACGGGTAAAAGTGAAAACCGAACGGCATGTTGACGAGCGCGACGTTTCTTGGCATGGCCCAATGGTAGCAATTTTCAATGGGTTATTGCCAAGGAAAAAGCGTCTTTCGGGCTTTTCGGAGAGGAATTTCCGGGGGGCCGTCAGCCCTTTTCAACGTCTGAAAAGTTGCGCCGCACGGTTTCGAGGTCCTGGCGGTAGCCTTCCGCGTCGCCGTAATCGAGGAAGTTCTTGTAGCGGCTGTGGATGCCCTTGACCCGGCGCGCGTGTTTGATGGGGCACCAGTACTGTTCGGTCCGCGCCGCTATCTCCCGCGTGTAGCCAATCACCCCGTTGAAGTAGGCGCAATAGAAACAGTTCAACCGTTCCATGAGGTTGAGGTAGGAGAGGAATCCCCGGTCGAGGAGGATGTAGTCGCCGCGGTTGACTTTGGGAATACCGTAGACGGGAAAGCACACGGACTGGTAGAGGGTGATCACCAGGTCCATGAACAGCGCCGGAAACAGGCAGGACCAGATCACCGGCGCGGTGAGGATGTTGAGGAATGCCGCGTCCTTGAAGTAGAAACGGAGTTTTTTGGTGAGCTTCCGGTGGCCGACGATCACTTCTTTCTGGAAGCGCACGCGCTTCCTGTCCACCTCGTAAAAAAACTGTTTCTGCTTTTTTTCCATCTCCTGCAGCAGTTCAAATTCGAGGGCACGGATTTTGTCGAGCAGGGCTTCGAGGCGGTCGTCCAGCGGCGATGTCATGGCAAATCCTTATAAAAAAATGAAGGGTTCTGCTTCCAGCATAACATCCTTTTTTTTGAAAAGAGCACGGGGGAGGGGATGTGCGAAGCCGCAGGCGCTGTGGAATATAAAAGAAGACCGCCGTATAATCTGTGTCGAGCCGGGCGTGGTTCCGGGCGGTTCAGTTCAGGCCGTAGGTTTTCGGGTAGCGTTCCGGGTTTTTCCACCAGAATTCGTGTTGCAGGTGGATGAGGTAAAAATGGGTGAGGCTGGACTGGAACAGGGAAAACGGCGTCCGGCCGCCCTGGCCGAGTGCGTAACCGAGGAAGAAGAAATAGCGCACGATGCGGTTCGGGATCATATTAATGGAATAAGGGGGTTTTCAAATTTATCCTAACTATGCCGGAAAACCGGGTCCCGAGTCAAAAATTTTCCAGGAGCGATATGAACACGGTTGAATCGGTAGTGCCCGCCGGGGTGTATGAAAAGATGGTGACGTTCCGGCGGGACTTGCACCGCCATCCGGAACTCAGTCACGAAGAAAAGGAAACCGCCGGGCGCATCGTGGATGAACTCGAGCGCCTGGGCATTCCCTATCGCACGGAGGTCGGTGGCCATGGCATTGTGGCCGATCTTCCGGGTGAAAACGACGACTACGTCGTCGCCCTGCGTTCGGACATGGACGCGCTGCCCATACAGGAGGAAACCGGGCTGGAGTTCGCCTCGGTTCACGACGGGGTGATGCACGCCTGCGGTCACGACGGTCACACCAGCATGCTGCTGGGCGCGGCCCACCTGTTGTTGCAGGAGCCGTCGCTGCCCGCTCCGGTGCGCCTGATCTGGCAGCCAGCGGAAGAAACCGGTATGGGCGCGCAGGCGATGGTCCGCGACGGGGCGATGGAGAACGTGCGCCTCATCTTCGGTGGCCACCTCGACCGGCATTACCCGGCGGGTGAGTTGATCGTGACCGAAGGCGCAGTCAACGCCTCGACCGATGCCTTTGAAATCCACATCCGTGGCCAGCAGGGCCACGGGGCACGGCCGCACGAGACCGTGGACGCCGTAGTCGTCGGCAGCCTGTTCGTCACCGCGTTGCAGACGCTTGTTTCGCGCGAGATCAATCCGGCGTATCCGTCCGTTGTCACCGTCGGCACTTTCGCCGCCGGCACCGCGCCCAACGTCATCGCGGGCACGGCGACGCTGACCGGCACCATCCGGTCGCAGGACGCCGCCGTGCGCGAGCACCTGTTGAAATCGCTCCACCGCATGGCCCGGGCGATCGGCGACCTGCACGGCGCTGAAATTTCCGTTCGCATCCATTCGGGCACGCCGCCGGTTGTCAACACGCGCGAGATGGCGACGCTGGCGCGCCGCGCGGCGGAGAGAGTGGTCCATCCGGACCACGTCCGGCCTCTTGTTTCCGCCAACATGGGTGGAGAGGATTTCGCCTATTTCCTCGACCACGCCAAAGGCTGTTACATCCGCTTCGGTGCCCGGGTCGAAGGGCGCGAAGGATTTCCCACCCATTCCAGCCAGTTCGATTTCGACGAGCGCGCGCTCGCCGTCGGCGCGGCGTGGTATGCGGAGGTGGCCAAACTGGCCGGAAGAACCCTCACCACCGGAGGCTGAGCCCATGTCCAGCGAAAATCCCCGGATCGTTGTCCGCGAAGCGTCGGAAAGCGACGTGACCGCCATTCGCGATATCTTCAAGGATGTGTACCACGAAGACTACCCGTATCACTGGTTCTTCGACGAGACCTGGCTCAAACGGTCGGTGTTCAACGACGACATCATGATGCTGGTAGCGGAAAACGAGGACACGCAGGAAATCCTCGGCACCGCCTCGGTCATGTTCGACACCGGCGCGCATTCGGATCTGGTGGGCGAGTTCGGCCGGCTCGTGGTCAAGCCCTCGGCGCGCAAGTACGGCATCGGCAACCTGCTGATGAAAAAACGCCTGGAGCTGGTCAAGACCCGCCTGCACCTGGGGCTGGTGGAGAACCGGACGACGCACCCGTTCTCCCAGCGCATTTCAACGGCGCACGGTTTCGCCCCGGTGGGGTTCCTGCCGATGAAACACAAATTGCAGAAGCGGGAAAGCGTGGCGGTGTTCATCAAGCATTTCGGCCCGGCGCTTTGTCTGAGGCGCAATCATCCGCACATCATCCCCGAGGCGCACAACCTGGCGCATTTCGCGCTGGAAAACTGCGGATTGCCTTACGATGCGATCATCGACGAAGACTCCTCTGCCTATCCGCCGTGCGATGAATTCGAACTGGAAAAATTGACCAATGTCGGCCTGCCGGCGCTCATCCGCATCGAGCGCGGGCGGCTCCACAACCGCGAAGTGTTCGGGCCGATGGGGCTGCAATACGGGTTCTTCCGCTTGCGCGCCCGGCACGCCACGTATCTGGTGGCGCGGGAACCCGGCGCCAGCGTCCAATCCGGACCCATCGCCGGGGCCATCGGGTACATCATCGACGAAGAGGAAAAGGCCCTGCGCGTGTTCGAACTCGTTTCGCGCACGGACCAGGTGGTGCGTTATCTGTTCCACAACCTGCTGGAACTCTGCCGGACGAAGTGGAAGGTCGAATACGTCGAAGTCGATGTCAGCGCCCACGCCCCGCGCATGCAGCGCACGTTGCTGGAACTGGGGTTTCTGCCCTCGGCCTATATTCCGGCGATGGTGTTCCACAACGTGGAACGGCTCGACGTGCTCAAGATGGTGCACCTGCAGGTGCCCTTCGATGTGAAGACGATCGCGTTGATACCGGAAGTTCAGACCATCGCCGACCAGGTGATCCGCAGTTTTTCGAATCAGGAGATCCTGCCGATCATTTCCAGGACCGTCAACCGCATGCACCTGTTCGGAGGACTGGACGAGGAACAGACGGCGCGGCTGGCGGGCATGTGCGGTATCTCAAGGTTCCACAAGGGAGAGACCCTGATCCATCAGAACGAGACCGCCGAGAAGATGTTCATCGTCATCGAAGGCAAACTGCGTGTGATGATGGAGGATTCCGCCAGCCCGGTGGGGGAGGTGGTGTCGGGGGAACCTGTCGGTGAGCTTTCGTTTTTGACCGGAGAAAAACATTCCGCCAGTGTGATCGCGGAGACGCCCTGCCTGGCGGTGTCGCTGGCCAGCCCGGACCTGCTGAAACTGGTCCGGCAGCGTCCGGACATCGGCCTCATCGTCTACCGCAACCTGGCCATCAGCGTCGGCAAGAAACTGCAGCGCAGCGACAACGTCGTTTCCCGCTAGGGAAGGTCAGGAAACAGTCTTTCGCAGCCACGCCTGGAACATGAGCACGTTCCACAGCAGGCTGGCCCAGTCGCGCTCGCCCCTGAGGTGCTGCTTCCATTTTTTGCCGATCACGGTGGAATTCAAATACCCCTCCTGCCGCAGACGCGTGGGCTCGAGCAGGTCCGCCGCCCAATCCTTCAACGGTCCGCGCAGCCACTGCGCCAGCGGAACTGAAAATCCCATCTTCGGCCGCTCGACCAGGTCCTGCGGCACATAACGGTACAACACCTGACGCAGAATGGCCTTGCTGACGCCGTCGCGGATTTTGAATGCCTGCGGCAGTCTCCAGGCGAACGCGTAGACCGCGGGGTCGAGCAGCGGGACGCGCGCCTCCAGGCTGACGGCCATGCTGGCGCGGTCGACTTTGGTGAGGATGTCCTCGGCCAGGTACAGCACGCTGTCGGTGAACATGCAGCGTTGGGCCGCATCGGTGAAAGCGTTCTCGGGCAGGTCAAACGCCTGCGGCACCGGCATCGTTGCCAATCCCGTTACCGGGCGTTCCCGGTCGCGCCAACGGGCGAGCAGGCAGTGGTACATCCGATTTGTCGACTCCTGTTGCAGAAGATGACCCAGGCTGTTCATTTTTTCGCCGAGACGCGTGATACGTCGCGGACGCAGCGCGTTGAGCAGAAGGCATGACAGCACCGATTCCCAGAAGCGCGGCGGCACGCGGGTGATCGCCCGGCCCAGGGTGCGGCGCAGGTTCGGCGGCAGACAGCCGCGCCCTTTCGCCAGCGCCGGAAACCAGCGGTAGTGTTCGTAGCCGCCAAACAGTTCGTCCCCACCGTCGCCGGAGAGAACGACTGTCACCTTCTGCCGCGCCATTTTCGAAACCAGGTAGGTGGGGATCTGCGACGAATCGGCGAACGGCTCGGCGTAGAGGCGCGGCAGGTCGCGCACCACATCCAGTGCGTCCTGTTCGGTGACATAGAGTTCCGTGTGGTCGGTGCCGAGGTGGCGGGCGATTTTTTTGGCGTGCTGGGCTTCGTTGTAATGGCCGTCTGAAAATCCGATGGAAAAGGTTTTGATGGACTCCGGACTGACGGCGCTCATGATTCCGGCGATGGTGGAGGAGTCGATGCCGCCGGAGAGAAAAACGCCGAGCGGAACGTCCGCCACCATCCGCCGTTTCACCGATTCACGGAGCAGAGCGTCGAGCCTGTCCACGGCAGCGTCGAAGCTGCCGTCCCACGGGGTTGCCAGCGCCTCCTGCACCGTGTCCAGGGCCGACCAGTAGCGACGCGGTTCTGGAAGCGATAGGGACTGCGTGAGGTTGAGTGTGACCCGGCATCCGGCGGGGAGTTTGTGCACGCCCTCGAAGATGGAAAAGGGCGCCGGGATGGCGTCGTGATTGAGCAGCAGGGCCAGCCCGTCCCGGTCGATGGCGGCGTCAAACGCCGGGTGCCGGCGCAGTGCCGAAAGCTCCGAGGCGAAGAGAAACCGGTTGCCGCACATGCCGTAGTAGAGCGGCTTTTTACCGAGACGGTCGCGCACCAGGTGCAGGAGTTTTTCCTCGCGGTCCCACAGGGCGAAGGCGAACATGCCGTTGAATTGTTCGAGCGCCCGGTCGAGTCCCCAGCGTTCGATGCAGGCGAGCATCACCTCCGTGTCCGAGTGGCCGCGCCAGTTGCGCGGTCCGCCCGTGGCGGTGTCCAACTCTTCGCGCAACTCGCGAAAATTGTAGACCTCGCCATTGTAGACGATGACATAACGGCCGGAGGCCGACACCATCGGCTGAAATCCGGCTGGTGACAGGTCCTGGATCGACAGCCGCGCGTGCCCGAAGGCGAGGCCCATTGCCGCGTCCGACCACACGCCGTTGTCGTCCGGGCCGCGATGGAGCAGGGTATCGGTCATCCGGCGGACGGTGTCTTCCAGGCTTTCGGTGTGGGGGAGGGTTGGGTCGATGAACCCGGCGATGCCGCACATGGTGTGTACCGGTTAACGGTTGAACTGCGATGTTTTCTTTACGGCAGGCGCGCGCTTTTTAAAAAGCGGCCCGGTGCGATCAGGAGGCGAGGTGTTCCTTCCACGCCTGGTACATGAGCACGCACCACAGGGGATGCTGGCCGTTGACGGTTTCGTTCAGATGCCGCTGCCAAAGGGCGCGGATCGGAACCGAGTCGAATCCTTCTTCCTTCAGCTTGCGGGCATCCAGCAGCGCCTCGCCCCAGTCGCGCAGAGGGCCGCGCAGCCAGTCGCCGATGGGCACGCCGAATCCGGCTTTGGGCCGTTCGATCAGTTTGGGCGGCACATGGCGGTACAGCACTTGCCGAAGCAGCCATTTGCTTCCTTTGGGATTGAATTTCATGCCGTGCGGCAGGGTGGCGGCGAATTCGACCACGCGGTGGTCGAGCAGCGGGACG
>JAGQJZ010000085.1:13008-15161 GCA_020430445.1 Nitrospina sp. | reverse complement strand
CGTTGATCGCACCCAGCACGACACCGATCAGCATCGCCACGATCAGTGCCAGGACCGGGTGCAGGTCTGGTTGCCGCGTCAGCATGGTGCCGACCATGTAGGCGGACAGCCCACACACCGACGACACCGACAGGTCGATGTTGCGCGTGAGGACGACGAGCACCTGCCCCACCGCCACCACCAGGGGTATGGCCAGGCCAGTAGTCAGGCGGTTGACGCTGCGGGCGTTGAAGTAGTTTTCAATCTGGAAGGCAAAGAAGACCAGCAGGCCAATCGTGACCCGGCGGGAACGCCCCTGCCCGTTTGAAACAGCGGGCGAAGACTGCGCGGAGGTTGGGGGAGGAACCGGGGGTGAAGCGTCGCGGGCTTCCAGTTGTTTTTTTAAACGGGCGTTTTCCTCTTCCAAGCGGGCGATGCGGTCACGGAGCTGGAGGCGCTCCACCTTGAGCGCCTTGGATTTGGCGATCTCCCTTTCCAGGCGTTCTTCCGGCCCAAGCGTCAGGCCTCCCGGCTCGAAGGTGTCGTCCCAGTCATCCGGCATGTTGTCCGTTTCCTTCCCGGCCGTTCAGGAAACCGCCCGCTGAAATCGTTCACTCACCTCATTCAAACGCCGGAGTTGATCCGGCGTCAGGCTCAGGCTTGCCGCTTTGCTTATTTCCTCGATCTGCGGCGCCTTTCTCGACCCCACAACCGCGGTGGTGATGTTGGGCTGGCGGAGCACCCAGGCGACCGAAACATTGATGGGGGAGGTGTTCAGCTCTGCCGCAATCTCAGCCAGCACCCCGCGCGTTTCCTCAGTTTTCGAAAAGTAAGGTTCCTGATACAGGTAGTACTGCTGCCGTGTCGGAAAACGGCGGGCGGCATCGTCGATGCGGGCGCCGAACAGGCCGCGGCCGGTGGGGGAATAGGCCATGTACCCCATGCCCTCTGCCTGGCAAAGCTTCAGAATCTCGCCTTCGTATTCCCGTTGCAACAGGTTGTAGGGCACCTGGTTGACGACGAATTCCCCGGCTCCCGGCCCAAGCCGTTTGAGGTCCGCCACCCGGAAGTTGGACAGGCCGATGGTTTTCGCCTTGCCCGACTCGCGCAGGGCCACCATCAACTCCACCATTTTTTTCGAATTGTCGGCACTGGACAATTCATCCGCCGGCCAGTGCATCAGATACACATCAACATAATCGCGGTTGAGGGCCTTGAGGGTGTTGTCGAGCCTTTGCCGGTAGGCGGAGAGGGTCAATTCGGCGTCCGGCCAGATCTTGGAGATGATGAGCACGTCATCGCGCCTGGCGCCGAGGGCGCGGGCGAGCCTGCGCTCGGACTCGCCATCGCCGTAACCTTCGGCAGTATCAAAAGCCCGGATGCCGCCTTCGTAGGCTTTTTTGACCACGCGGTCCGCTTCCTCCGGCGTGCACGCGTCCCCCCATCCGCCGCTCGGGGCGATCTGCCAGCAACCGAAGGTGATCCGGGTCCAGGGTTTATCGAGTCCTTTCACTTGTATGGAATCCACGTCACCTCACAATCCAGGTAATGCGCCGGAAGACATACGGACGCCGCTCAACGTCCTCGACCTTCGGCGCAACCATCCATTCGTTTTGAACAGCCTTGACCTCGCGTTTTATCCGCCAGAACTGCCAGGCGGCGTACAGCACGATACCTGCCACCACCAGCAGGAACGCGGCCACCAAGAGACCGATCAACTGCGGATAAGCGAAGATCAGAATACCGAGCATGAACAGGGACAAACCAACCACCAGCGTGACCCCAAAAAGGGATGTAAACGCCTCGGACACGAAATTACGCGTATTGTTCTCGTCTCGCATCATGTCATTCACCTCCTTGCGGGAGATTCCTGCTCCCTATCCAATCAATAAAACCGCCCGGACGCCGCGTCAAGCCGCTTTATTCAACGCCTTGATAATCAATTGGAAATCTTTTTTCTGACGCGCAAGGGGGCGGCGCCAGTTGGCCACTCGCGGGCTGGGGTGATACAACGGCAACAACCGGAAGCCGGGGGTGGCGATGACCTTCGCCGCCTGTTCGCTCAGTTTGTAGCGGGTTCCCAAAAGCCGGTTGACCGCATCCAGCCCGACCGTTCCCAGCGTCACCACCAGCCGGGGGGCGATCAGTTCGAGAACGGCGTGCAGGTAAGCGGA
>JAGQJZ010000085.1:0-12908 GCA_020430445.1 Nitrospina sp. | reverse complement strand
GCATCCAGCCCGACCGTTCCCAGCGTCACCACCAGCCGGGGGGCGATCAGTTCGAGAACGGCGTGCAGGTAAGCGGAGCAGTTCTTCATTTCCTTCGCCGTGGGCCGGCTGTTGACTCCATCCGCCAGGGGATTGCACAGCACCGCGTTGGTGATGAAGATTTCGCTGCGGGACAGGCCGACGTGGTCGATCAGTTCCTGAAAATTGTCCCCCGACTTGTCCCCGTAAAACGGGATTCCCGTGCGGCCGCTGCCGAACCGGCCCGGCGCTTCGGCGACAAACACCACGCGGGCGTCCAGACTGCCGTTGCCCTTCGACAGCACAGCCGGTTGATCGGCCATGCGCGGGCACAGCGTGCACGCCGCAGCCTCACGGGCCAGGGCCGAGAAGGCCTTCTTCTTATTCATGGAATCTGCCGCGGGTGCGACTCAGGGAGAGTTCGTGGTGTTGGTTTTTTCGCGAGGGGGCGTGGCGGTGCTTTCTTCCTGTTCCTGTTCCTCGTCTTCATCGTCATAATATTCATCTTCCCCTTCCGCGGTGGAGCGGCAGATGACCAGAAAACCCACCAGCATCAGGATGCTGGCCAGGATGGTGAACAGGATATCCATGGTTCAGAACGGTTTGACGGTAGCGTAATAAATCATCCACGCGCCAACGATGAAAATGGCGATATGCACCATCATCGCATATTTTTTGGGCATCAGGTCTTTTTTGATCTGCATGCCGTTGAGAAACCCCAGGCCGATGAGAAACAGCAACAGCCCCAGTTTGGGGTAAATCCACTTTCCATTGGCGAACACCTCGGTTTTGGCCGCCAGAACCGCCCCTGAAACAATGGTGACGAAGAGGATCGGGTAGTAGATGAATTTGTGGATCCGCACCTGGGTGGCGCGCAGACCCGCCCGCTCTTCGACGGTTTTCAGCCGCAGGCGGAACACCACGGTAAGCGACTGGAGAAAGAGGGTTCCGATGACCAGCGACATCGACACCATGTGCAGCGACAGAAAAAAGTTTTTCACAATCTCACCGGTTGAGGGGAATCAGGGTTCCGTCCGGGCCATCTCCGGAGGATCGCCTTTCCAGTAATACATACTGGAGACGGTCAGCGCGAGCCCGATTCCGCAGTAAATGGCGGCGACCACAATGTAACCGCCAAACCAATCGTTGTAGGTTCTCATGAACATGCCCAGGCCGATCATTCCCAGGATCAGGAAATAAAACTTGCCGGCGTAGACCTGATGGGGTTTCAGCGGCGCTTCCAGCGACGAGATACGGGCCATGTTGCGGCGGGCGGTCCGGGAAAAAAGAAACTTCCCCTTGGCTCCCCCCAGGGCAAGGCTGGCGAAAATTGAAATGGAGAGGCCCATCTGCGACGCATGCTGTTCTTCCACGGCGAGCTTGTACAGGTCCGCTCCCCGCAAGATCAGCCCCAGGCCCACCAGGCCCCAGATGGTTCCGGCCAATGTGAACAGTTGGTTGTGTTTCATGTGGGTTGATATTCCTCCAGGCCGACCGGCGTTCCGCGCACCAGCCGCGCCGCCATGCGACCGCTTTTGCTTTTATACAGCAGGGACTCTTTTCCGGTATTCAGGTTGATGATGTACCCGTCCTGCCCGATCCCGTCCTGGCTCCAGAACGTGGCCAGGCACCCTTCCGGAAATATCGGGTCCAGAAAAATCTCTTTGCCGTATTTATCCTTATTATTATTTTCCCCGCCCACCAGGCTGATCGCTTCTTCCAGGGACGGGAGCCGCCAGTCGGTGAATCCGGCGAATTTCATCTGTCCCATCTGCACGGCGTAATCCCGGGCCTCGTCCCAGGTCAGCCAGCGGGTCTCCTTCTGCCAGGTGTCCTGCTGTTCCCAGATCAGGGTGGTTTCGTGGTCCGTCACCGTGCCGTTGCCGTTGTCCGTGTATCGGGGTTCTTCTGTCATGTTCACACCAGGGTGGGCGGATTGGCGACCGAATCGATGTCGAGCTGTTCGAGTCTCGCCTTTAACGCGTTGAGGTTGAACCGGGGGGGATCGGACAAGCCGGTCCGCCGGCGGATGCCGCAGAAAGACCACCCCAGCAGAATATTTGAAAAGCAAATGAGCCGCGTGCGCCGGAGAATGCGCCGGACCGTCGCCCGGGTGATTTTCACCGGATCGTCGGATTGCAGCAGGGCCTTGTTGTTGTTCAAAACGGCGACCGTCTCGGCGGCCATCCACAGCGGCCAGACACAGAACAGCCGGATGCGCGGCGCATTCGAGGGAATCGCCAGGGTGAATTTCAAGGCGTCTTCCAGATGGCCCATGGTCTTATTTAAGATGCGGCCCAGCACCAAAAGGCTTTTTTCCATATCATGGCCTTCGCTGAATTCCTCCACCGTCAGCCCCGCTTCGGTGATATACGATTTCGGAATGTACGACCAGCCGCGCGAACGGTCGACGATCATGTCCTTGCTGATATTGGTCATCTGCAGGCCGAGCCCGAACGACACCGCCGTCTCCCGCATGGTCTTTTTCGCTCCCGGTGACAGGTGCGGCAACGCCTGGAAAAACAGGTTGCACAGCATTTCGCCCACCAGCCCGGCGACGTAGTAGCAATATTCCTCAAGCGCCTCTTCGTCTTCGAGCAGGGTCAGGCCCGAGGCGTCAAATTTCCCCTGAAACCAGGCCATGCCCCGGGCCATTTCGGAAACCGAGGGGATGATCTGCTCCCGGTGGTTCTCCGGCAGGCTGTCGAAGGCGCGGAACACGGTGGGCGTGTGCATCAGAAGATCGAGATCGTTCACCGAGCCGTCGACGGCCTTGCAGTCTTCGACCCAGGTGTCGAGCGCGGTTTGCCGGTAGCCCGGGTCCTGAATGATTCTGGAAAATTCAAAGAGGAGGCGGATCTTGACGCGCGGGTCCAGTTCGGCGGCGTCTTCCACCGTGTCAACGATCCGGCAGAACAGGTAGGCGACCAGAATACTGTTTCTAAGGTCGCCTTCGAGAACGCGGATGTTCAGCGCAAACGTCCGGCTGACTTTGGGCAGTGTGGCTTCGCAGTAAGACCAATCGTCCATGTAACCAAAAAGGAAATCCCGGACGCAGGGGTTCCCGAAGGCCCCCCGTATCCGGGCGGTGGTGTTCAGATTCTGGATGAATCAAATTCAGTTTCGGCCGGTTCAGGAGGCGGCGACGGGCCGCTCCATCGAGTCCATTTCCTGGGCGATTTTCAGGATCGCCGTGTGCACCTCGTTGATGACCCATTCCGGGGTGCTGGTTCCGGCGGTGATGCCCACGTGCTGTTTTCCCGAGAACCACTGGCGGTCGAGTTGGGAGGACTCTTCGATGTGATGCGCCTCCACGTGTTTTTCCTCGCAGACCGCGACCAGTTTTTTCGTGTTGGATGAATTGTACCCGCCGATGACGATCATCAGGTCCACCTGATCGGCCAACTCGCGCACCGCCACCTGCCGGTCGCGCGTGGGCTGGCAAACCGTGTTGACGAAAGCGACTTCGTCGACGCAATCCAGTTCCCGTATTTTCTTCACCAGGTTTTCCACTTTTTCAACCTGCTGGGTCGTCTGGCTGACAATGCCGAGCTTGCGCTTGCCGGTGGCGCGCAGTTTTTCGAAATCCTGTTCATCGCCCACCACGATGTATTCTTGCAGGTCGCCGACGATGCCCTTGACCTCAACGTGGTCTTCCTGCCCGATCACCACCGGGAAATAATCTTTTTCGACCATCGACTTGATCTGGCTGTGCACCCGCATCACCAGAGGGCAACTGGCATCGAACACCACGAATCCCGCTTCGGTGAGCTGGGATTTCATTTTTTCCGCGGCGCCGTGGGCGGTGATCATGACCTTCTTCGTCTTCACTTCGTCAAGCTGGTCGGTCCCCTTGACGAGGGAGATGCCGTTCTTTTTCAGGGCTTCGTTGACCTGGCGGTTGTGCACCAACTGGCCGACGATGGTCAGGTCATCCTTGAACTGGGGCTCGAGCGCCATGTTGATGGCGTCCTTGACACCAAAGCAGGTGCCCAATGCGCTTGCCAGTGAAACTTTCATTTTATTTCCTTCGAAGAGATTCGATTGGATGGTTTTGGGTCTATAAGTACAGAGAAAATCATAACAAATCCCCCCCGGGTTGAAAACAGAAAACCCCCCGGAGGGCGCAATCCCTATTTGAAAAACAGGTTTTTGAGAATCTGCAGGGTGGTCTGGCGGCCAACATCGGCGATGCTTTCCGTCAGCGGAATGTGTTTCGGGCACACCTCGACGCACACCTGCGCGTTGCCGCAGTCGGCGATTCCTCCCTCCCCCATCACCGCGTCCAGCCGCTGCTCCTGGTCGAATTTTCCGGTGGGATGGGCGTTGAACAGACGTACCTGGGCGAAGGTGGCGGCGCCGAGGAAGTTGTTGTCCTTCGAAAACTGCGGACAGGCCTCCAGGCAGCAGCCGCAGGTCATGCACTCGGACAACACGTACCGCTTGGCTCGTTCCTCGTCCGGCAGGATGGGGCCTTCTCCGATATCATGCGTGCCGTCGACATGGATCCACGCCTTCACTTTCTTCAGGTTACGAAACATCCGCGTGCGGTCCACATGCAGGTCCCGCACCACGGGAAATTTTGACATCGGCTCCAGGGTGATCGGATGGTCCAGCTTGTGGACCAGGGCGGTGCAGGCCTGGCGGACGCGTCCGTTGATCACCATCGTGCACGCGCCGCACACCTCTTCCAGACAATTGCATTCCCAAACGACCGGGTTCACGCGTTCTCCCTTACAGGTTGACGGGTTGCGCTGGATATCCTGCAGGCAGGAGATGATATTGGAATGCGGCTTGAACGGGACCTCGAACTCCTGCCAATAGGGTTTCGACTCCGGTCCGTCCTGGCGCTTGACCTTGATCTGGATGTTGTCGGAAGCCATGCTCACTCGTACTTTCTCGGACGCGGCGGCACCAGCGAGGTGTCGACGGGTTCGTAGCTGATATGGGGCTTGCCCTCCCCGTAATGGGCGATGGTCGTCTTCAGCCAGTTTTCATTGTTGGCCTCGAACCGTTTCATGTAGGCCAGGTGATCTTCCGGAAACGCGCCTTCGGGAATCTCGCCGTAATGCTTCTGTTCCAGGTAATCGACGTATTCGTGCGGATCGAAATCGTGCGGCTGTTCCAGGTCGAATTCCGGCTTGTAGTGCGCGCCGCGGAACTCGTTGCGCAGCAACGCGCCGACGGTGATGATCTTCGACAGGTGGATCATGCTGTGCAGTTGATTGATGAAACTCGGCGTCGGGTTGGCCCAGTGCGTGGTGTCGAGGCAATGGATGTCGCGGAAACGGATTTCGATGTCGTCGATCAGCAACAACGCTTTTTCCAGTTTCGCGTTCTCGCGAACGATGAGGACATGTTCCATCATGACGTCGCCCAGTTCGCGGTGCAGGCCGTACGGGTTTTCCTTGCCCCGCATGCTCTTGATCTGCTTGATCCGGTCTTTCCATTTGTCCGCCGCGTCCTCGAACACCTGGTGCGGCACGTTCTCGAACACCTTGTCCTGATTTTTCGCATACTGGATGAGGCCGGGCCCCATCATCAACCCGGTGTAGATGCAACTGAGCAGCGAATTGGCGCCCAGCCGGTTGGCGCCGTGGTATTGAAAATCCGCTTCTCCGGCGGCGTAGAGTCCGGTGATGGAGGTCATCTGGTTGCGCGGCGACTGGTGGTCGATCAGGCCGTGGCCGTCGTCCTTGAAATCCGTCCACAGGCCTCCCATCGAATAGTGGACGGCGGGAAAAATCTTCATCGGCACCCGGCGCGGATCGTCGCCGGTGAACTTTTCGTAAATGTCGATGATGCCGCCGAGGCGGTCGTCCAGATACTCCTTCGAATGATGGGTGAGGTCGAGGTAGACCATGGGCTCGCCGGTGACGCCCATCTTCTTGTTGAACACCACGTCGTAGATTTCGCGACTGGCGACGTCGCGCGGCACGAGGTTGCCGAACAGGGGATGGTTTTCCTCAAGGAAGTAATAGCGTTCCCCTTCCGGGATATCGCGCGGAGAACGCGTGTCTCCGGCCTTTTTGGGAACCCAGATGCGTCCGCCCTCGCCGCGCGCCGATTCACTCATCAGGCGCAGCTTGTCGTGGCCGGGAATGGCCGTCGGGTGGATCTGGATGAATTCGCCGTTGGCGTATTTGGCTCCCTGCAGGTAGGCGGAAGTCGCCGCCGCGCCGGTGCAGACCGTGGAACCGGTGGAACGCCCGTAAACCTGCGACGGGCCGCCGGTGGCCAGCACCACGGCGTCCCCGCCCACGGTAAAAATCTCTCCTGTCCGGAGGTCGTGCAAAACCGCGCCCCGGCAGACGCCTTCGTGATCGATCACCGCCTCCAGGTATTCGTGCCATTCCAGCTTGGTGACCTGGCCGTCGTGTTCGTAACGCCGCACCTGTTCGTCGAGCGCGTAGAGCAACTGCTGCCCGGTGGTCGCCCCGGCAAACGCCGTGCGCGAATAGAGCGTGCCGCCGAAGCGGCGGAATTCGAGGTGCCCTTCCGGCGAGCGGTTGAAAGCGACTCCGAGCCGGTCCATCAGGTGGATGATCGCCGGCGCCTGGAAACACATGTCCCGGACCAGCGGCTGGTTGGCCAGGAAGTCGCCGCCCTTGACCGTGTCGTAGAAATGGATGTCCGGCGAATCGCCCTCTCCCTTGGCGTTGATCGCGGCATTGATGCCGCCCTGGGCGCACACCGAATGCGAACGCTTCACCGCCTGGTAGGAAACCAGCACCACCTCCGCCTTGGCCTCGCACAGCTTCATGGTGCAGGCCAGCCCCGCCAGCCCGCCGCCGATGACGACAAACTTCCGCGCGCGTTTATCCATCAGCCTCCCCCCTTGCCTGAAAACACACCCGCAATGGTCGGCACCGTGGATTCCGGATGTACGGAAAATTCAAACACCGTCGCCAACCCCATGACCGTGAGCACCACCCCGACCAAGGAAAATGCCAGCGCCGCATTGCGCTGGGCGCGGACGCCGACAACCAAGCCCCAGGAGATGCAGAATCCCCACAGGCCGTTGGCGAAGTGGAACGCCGCGCTGGCAATACCGATGAGGTAAATGATCCGCCCGGTCCAGGTCTGGAATTCCATGTTCATGATTTCGATGAGAAACGGCGCGGCTTCGAACAGGTGTTTTCCGTTGGTCCATTTGGGCACCACCGTGGTGCCGACGTGATAGACCAAAAACACAAACACCACCGCGCCGGAGAGCCGTTGCAGAGTGTACAGGCCGTTTCTCGGGTAACGGTAACGCGCCAGGTTGTAACGCGCGTTTTTAGACAGGTAAAACCCCATGAAGGAATGAAACAGCAGGGGGATGTAGATAAAGATCGTTTCGATCCAGATCAGAAACGGCAGGTTGTTGATCGCGTCGATGCTGAGCTGGTAGGGCAACACCCCGACGGTACGCAGGGAGTTGACCGAAAGGTGAACGCACAGGTAGGCCCCGATTGGGACCAGGCCGGTGAGGGAATGGGTCTTGAGGAGAAGATAATGAAGTTGATCCTTCGAGACCCGATCCATCCGCTATCACTCCAGTCCCAGGTATCCATCCGGGTCAAAAAATTACAGTCGCCAGGTTATTTGCCGAACAGAAAGAAATCGGCAAACACCCTGAAAAATTATTTTCACGCAAAGAGTGCGGGAACTCAAGGCTTTTAAAGTCATCGGCCACCCGGTCAAACTAAATAAAAACCAACAGTTTTCAAATTAATTCGACCCTAAAATCAAACGACTACCCATAAAAATAGATATAAAAATAGACTAAACTGCTTTACAATAAAAGCTTATAAATCAAAACCCTTTAGCCGGTCATTTATCTGAAATCCGGGCCCTTGATCATAAAACGTGCTTTGAGCATGTTTCTGGCTTCCTGTTTTCTGGTCGCTTTGGTGGGATGCGCAGGGACCACCGGTCATCACAGGAAAGCCGGCGAACCGGTATCCAAATCCCGCCTGAAGCTGAAAACCCAACAGCCTTCCACCACAAGCAATTCCGTCAAGACGGACACGCGCCGGGCTCAGCCCACACCAACGACATCCTCGTCCCCTGCGGAATCCGGAGAGCTGACTGCGAACATTCCCCAGCCGGACCTCAGGTTGAACAAACAATATTTTTACGGATTGATTCCAGACACCATCAAACTGGTGACCTCTCCCCTGCGCTGGAGCACGAAAGACTGGTTCACCGCGGGACTCGTCACCGGGGCCACGGTTGGAGTGGGATTTCTTGATGGGAAAATTCAGGCCGCCTTTGGCAACAGCCCGGATGAGCCTCATAAGGCCCGCCATGATTTTTTAAAAGTGGGGAAATATTTTGGTGACGGGGGTTACGCGGCGGGCTATCTGAGCCTTCTTTACCTGGCGGGGATGGCGCGCGAGGATGACGAACTCAAAAGTACGGTCCTTCTGGCAGGTGAAAGTTTTTTGATCACGGGATTCTTTACAGAAATACTGAAACACATGGTGGGCCGGGGCCGCCCCAATAACGTGGAGGACTCGGATGATTTTGATGGACCGAATTTTTCTTTCAACAAAAGTCTCTCCTTTCCCTCCGGCCACACCGCAACCGCTTTTGCCATCGCCACCGTGTTCGCCCGGCAGTACCAGCGTCATGTCTGGGTCCCTCCCCTGCTGTACTCACTGGCGACGATGACCGCCGTTTCCCGCATCAACGACAACGTCCACTGGGCCTCGGATGTTCTCTTTGGCGCGGCCGTGGGTTATTTCACCTCATCGGCCCTCTACAAAATGCACTTGACCGGCAAACCCGGCCAACTCGGCGTCCGGCCCCTGGTCGGCCCCTCCTCAGCCAAAGGACTGGCCGTGGACTACCGGTTCTAGCCGACAATCGGCGACGCCTTAAAAAGCCGGACTATTTTGGAATGAAATCCTGCCGAACCGTTTCCGCTCACTTTACAATACCAGGAAAACCTTGGGGGAGGACCACAAACCGAAGCGCATCGCAACTTCGATTGAGTCAACCCTAATGCAATAAGAGTTGAATTCGGTCGGGCTTCTGATTCCGGCTTTTTAATGCCCCCCCATTTTTCCATCCTGAAAAGCAAAGGCGAGATTCTTCGCTTCGCTCAGAATGACACAATTTGATGTTCAACGGTTGAGCTTTGGGGTTGTCATCCTGAGCTGAGTCGAAGGGAGGCAACCCGGTTTCTTCCGCTGCCGCTCTTCCCTTCGGCACGCTCAGGGCAGGCTCCAAGCTCAAAGTGACAACGAAAAAGCTGCAAACCAAAGTCAAAAGCAAAGGCGACCCGCCCGGCGCGGGGCCAACGGTTCTTGCGAACAGCCAGCGAAAACTAAAAGCAAAGGCAAGATTCTTCGTCGCCGACAATACCCGGCTCCTCTGAATGACGTTCCAGCGGATTTTGCCTTTTGGCCAGCGTGCGCAAGCACTCTTCCCTTCGGCACGCTCAGGGCAGGCTCTGCGATCGCTCCCCGCAATGACTTAGAGTTGACCGACCGGAGGGCCCGAAGTTCTGTCCCTCGGAAAGCTCAGCACAGGCGCGAGAGTGAGATGCGCGAAATTTAAAAATCGTGTTCCAGGAGGGGGCGGTTTTTGTAGTCGGGATCGACGGGTTTGTCTTCGGAAGTGATTTTCAGGGTCTGCGGGTTTTCGACGAAAAGGTCGACGAAACCGCACTTGCCGCAAACGCGCGGCTGGAGGGGGATTTTCTTCTCGATTCCGTGGTCCTTGCGGACCACCATGATCAGTTCCAGATCCCGGCTGGTTCTGAGCCCAATATCCCCTTTCAAAATTGCGGGGTCGCCGCATCGACCGCAAAGATTGGGATCACTCATTGAAGCCTCCAGCCGGATGGGCAAAGTGGGCTATTGGATCATATCAACAGGACTCTGAAACCTGTAGACCAGTATAGCAGGGGTCTTCAGGAGGGTCCAGTCTCGTCCTTTCAGAACGAAATGGAAAGCCCCTGGGAAACCTCCTTGCTGGACTGGAGAGAGCGCGGCTCCCGTTCATTGTTGACCAGTTTGAGCAGTTCCTTGCTCGGACGAAACGCGGGTTTCCGGCGCGCTGGAATTTCGATTTCCTCTCCGCTGACCGGCTTCTTGCCCGTGCGCGGGCTGTACTCACGCAGCACAAAGGACCCGAATCCCTGTATCGCCACCTTGCCGTCCTTTTTCAGATTGGCTTCAATGGCTTCACAAAACGTCAGAATCAGGCGGTCGGCTTCCAGTTTTGAGATATTCATTTTAAGAGCCAGTTTTTCTGCCAGGTCCGATCTGATCATGATTCTCCTCGAGCTTTAAAGTTAACAACTGCCCATCTCTTACAAATGGCGTGCCATTTGCCCAAAAACCCGAAAAGCCGTTCCAGTACAATAGTTTATAAAAACGCCTCTTAAACGGACCCTCACTTTTCATTTATGGTATAGTTCAACAATGTATGATTTTGTTAACACTTAACGGACCTGAAATCAGTTGAAAATCCATGTCTTTCTCACGCATCCCCATGTTGCCTGCTGGAATTTCCAGGACCGGCACCGGGACCGTTTGCAGGCCGCGTTTCCGGATAGCCGGGTGGTGCCGTTCCTCCATTCCCGCGATTTCCTGGCGGAACTGGAGCAGGCAGACGTGGCGGTGGTCTGGTACTTCAAACGCGAATGGCTGGCGGACGCCCCCGACCTCAAACTGATTTCCACGCCGGCGGCGGGGCGCGACTGGATCGACCTGCCCGGCGAGGACGCGGGCGGGAATCTGCCCGCGGTGTGGCACGGCGGTTTTCACGGCAGCATGATGGCGGAAAGCGTGGTCGGCGCGGCCCTGCATTTCGTCAAGGCGTTTGCGTTCTCCGCTGAAATGCAAAAAAAGAGGAAGTGGGCGCGGATCAAGGTGTCGGAAAAAATTGAATCCCTGTACCGTACCCGGGTCACGGTGCTGGGCTTTGGACGCATCGGCCAGGCGATCGGCGCCGCCTTCAAAACTTTCGGCAGCTGCGTCACCGGAGTCCGCCGGACAGCCGCGACTCCACCCACCTGGTTCGAGGCCGGAGACCAGATCGCCACTCCGGACGATCTTCAGGCCCTCCTCCCGCAAACGGACCACCTCGTCCTCGCCCTTCCGGGAGGCGCGGAAACCGACGGCCTGCTGACCCGCGAACTGCTGGACCTTTTAAACGGAAGCGTGTGTTTCTATAACGTGGGGCGCGGCAATCCGTATCGCGAAGAGGATCTTGTCCGGGCTCTGACCCACGGCAAAATCCGCCACGCCTATCTGGACGTATTCGACACCGAACCCCTGCCGGAAGAATCGCCGTTGTGGAACATCGACAAGGTGCTGATCCAACCGCACCTCTCCGCCGCATCGCCCCAGTACCTGGATTTGTATGTTGAAGAGTTGATTGAAAGACTGCGCAAGGAACGATTTGGAGCAGCCGGGTGACGCTTCAGTTCTCCTCGCCCAGCATCTTGACGAACTGGTCCAGGATCTGCACGTCGAACTCCACCACCATGCCCTGCTTCATAATGCCCAGCGCCTGGAAAGGGGAAAGGGGCGCCTTGTAGGACCGGCGCGTGGTGAGCGCGTCGTAAACATCCATCACCTTGCAAATCCTCCCTGCAAGCGAAATCTCGTCCCCTCTCAATCCCTGCGGGTAGCCGACGCCGTTGTATTTTTCGTGGTGTTCATACGCCATTTGCAGGATTTTTTCACCAAAGCACCCCATGCCCGCGAGCATGTCGCGTCCGGCTTCCGGATGTTTTTTGATCTCAGCGAATTCCACGTCCGTCAGCTTGCCGTCCTTGTTGATGATCTCCGCCGGAACCTCCACCTTTCCGGCGTCGTGCAGCATGCCGCCCATCCCCATTTCCTTGATATCCCCGGGACTCATGCCCGCCTTGGTGGCGTAGGTCAAACAATACAGGCCGACGTTCACGCTGTGGGTGTAGGTGTAATAATCCTTGTTGAGGATTTTACCCAGCCCGGCAAACCCGACGGACTTTTCCGAGAGCACCTGGTCCATCATGTCCATCACCGGTTCCGCCATTTTCAACAGGCTGGGAGCGGCCTGGTACTGGAAAAACTCCTGCATGACGTTCCGGGAAAGGTCGTACACCTTGCCGGCTTTTTGCTCGAAGCCGATTTTGGGATCCAGAATGAACGCCTGCAGGGTTCCAGTGACCGTCTGGTAGTAGGTCACAACGTCCTGTTCGTTGACGTACAGTTCTTCTTCAAGGTCACCGGACTCTATCAAACGGCGCACCTTGTCCCGGTGCTGTTCCGTTTTCCCCGAAAACTTCAGGAATTGATCGTGGCCCTCGACGCTGGTCTTGTAATACAGGTCGAAAGCAAAATCAAAATCATTGCCCAGAAGCTTGGGGTCAATGGGACGGTACTGGGTTTGTGTCGGTGGAATCACATTCATGAATTCAAACCGGAAAAAAACCTCATGATTCCATTTGAAGGCAAAACCGGTTTATTTCAAGAAACTTTTTTCAGAACCGGCCAAAAAAATCAGATTTCGGGGAACCGGGAATGGTGATCCGTCGCCTGCTGGAACCGGTGTCCCACGGCCAGCAGGGTCGCCTCATCAAACGCTTTTCCAAGAAGTTGCAGGCCGATGGGCAGGTTCCCGGCGTTGTGTCCACAGGGGATGGAGAGGCCGGGAATACCGGCGAGGTTGGCGGAGATGGTGTAAATGTCGGACAGGTACATCGCCAGAGGATCGTCGACGAGCGAACCGATGCGGAACGCGGGAGCGGGAGCGACCGGCCCCGCGATCACGTCGACCGATTCGAACGCTTTTTCGAAGTCCTCGCGGATCAGTCGGCGCACTTTTTGCGCCTTCAGATAATAGGCGGCGTAATAGCCGGCGGAGAGCGCGTACGTGCCCAGCATGATCCGCCGTTTCACTTC
>JAGQJZ010000084.1 GCA_020430445.1 Nitrospina sp. | reverse complement strand
TGGGACCAATACGGCCTTGGCCTCGTACTGCCGGAGGGAGACCCGGGTTTGGGCCTGGGATTTTGAAGGGACCCAGGCAAGGGCGCCCAGGAGGAACGAGGCGAACGCGGCGCAGCCGAGAAAAGTTTGAATGATTTTATAAGGACCCGGCAAGTGGCAAAAACAATTCGGAGTGCGGGGACAAAAAAAAAGCCGGTAGACGAATCTACCGGCTTCTATTTTTTCTTTGGCCTCAACCATAAAGCAGGTGGAGGGAGTGGGCGTTCAACCGATTACTTCAGGGTCGGATGATAGTCGCCACACATGCTGTTCGGTACCAGGGTTTCTTTCATGAAACCATCGCGGCTCTGATTCATCTGGCGGCGGTAAGCATCGGAGGAATTGTCGCCACGACAGTCGCCGGGGACGAGGCCCACTACGGAAGCTTCTTCAACGGTCCGCTCGGCTTTCCAGGACTGGTCGGACTGGGAAGAACCAAACTGGAAATAGGTGTTAACACCGGAAAGTCCGCCCTGATAGGCTGCGGCAGCGCCACTCTTGCGAACTACGTTGGCGGCATGAGTACGATCGGCTGCACCCATTTCCATCATGGTCTTGCCAACACCCATAACGCTCTGATCCTGCCACTCGGTCGCCAGCGGAACGAGATTATCAGCCGAAGCGGTGCCACTCAGGAAGCCTGCGAACATAAAGCTTGCAACTACCAACAAAGCTTTCTTTTTCATTGTAATCTCCCCTGTTAATGTTGACTCTATTAAAGAATAATTCACAATCAATGAATTATTGTGTGAACGGGAAAGAAAAAAAGCAGGCTCGACCCTGCTTCAGAGGGCAAGACTCCACCCTTCTTGCTAGGTTACACCGCGCAATGTATAATCTTGGGCAGGGTTTGTCAACCCAAATCTCCCTAATCCAATGCAAAATCGGGTTTTAGGGGCATTCCCCGCCTGTCTGCGTGGGCCTTCGGCATAAAAATAACAAACCGTTGATTTTCAAAATGTTATTCTAAAATTTACGGGGGAACGGGGATTGCCGATTTGAACCCGGAAAGGGTTTGTGATAAAGGTGCTCCCTTTGACTTGACTTTTTTTATTGAGAGAACCGTGGCAAAGAAAAAATATTATACCCTTGAGGAAGCCAACGCGCAGGTTCCCAAACTCCTGGAAATTGTTCCCACCATGCAGAATCTCCACTCGAGTATGAGCCACGACTTTCCGGATGTCCGCGAAGCCTGGAAACAGTCCCGCGTCAATGGTGGAAGTATCGAGGGGGCGGGCTATCTGGAAAAGGTGCTGCGGTTCCAGCGCCTGAAAAGGGAACTGGACCTGATGGGGGCCGAGATCAAGGGGATCGAACAGGGGTTGATCGATTTTCTTTCCCTGCGGGAAGGCAAGGAGGTCTACCTGTGCTGGAAATATCCGGAAACCCGCATCGAATTCTGGCACGATCTGGACACCGGTTTTGGCGGACGCCAGCCGGTTTAGCGGTCCTCTTCACTTTTCCCGGATCAGTTTTCTCAGTTCGCGGACCAGAGTCCGGTTGCCCACCAGCGCCGTCCCTTGATTCAAATCCACCCGGTTTCCCGTAAAGTTCATAAAAGCGCCTCCGGCTTCCTCGGCCAGAATGCGGCACGGAGCGAAATCCCAGATAAACGCCCAGGGATCGACCATGGCGTCCACCGCTCCGCGGATGGCCATGAGATGGCCGAAAGCATCGGGATAGGTGCGAACGAGCCCGGCCTGCCGGTGCAGGCGATTGAGCAGTTTCATCTGTTTTTTTGCGCGGAAGCAGTACACGTCTCCGGTGCCGAGCGTGGCTCCCTGGATTCGGGTATGGGCAGAGACGGTGAGCTTTTCGGAACCCACCCACGCCCCGCAACCCTGGACCGCCCAGGCGGTTTCGCCCAGGGCCGGCAGGCTGATGATTCCCAGCACCGGTTTGCCCCGGTGCAGCAGGGACAACAGGGTGGAAAAGAGGGGGAGACCGCGGACAAACGAACGGGTTCCATCGATCGGATCCACCGTCCAGACCCACTCCCGGGTGTCGTCGCGGTTGCCGAACTCCTCGCCGATGATGCCGTGGTCGGAATACGATTTCTCGATCCGGCGGCGCAGCATTTCCTCGGCGTTTTTATCGGCGATGGTGACGGGGCTCTGGTCCTCCTTGGTTTCCACCTGGAAATCGGACCGGAACCACTTGAGCACTTCCCGGTTGACGGGTTTGAGCCAGGACAGGGCTTCGTCTTTTGTTTCGAGCAGGAACTTCATGGGCGGAAGGGGTGTCAGATCAAGAGATAACCGTTTATCAGCATTTTGCTGAAAGGACAAAAACAGGTTGCGCTTGAGTCCCGGTAGATTATAAACTCAAAAACTTGCGGCTCCAACTTGAAAAGGTTTGATTTCTGAATGAATAATAAACAATTGACGTTTGGCATCATCTTCGTGTTTTTCATCGCCATCCTTTTCTTTCTGGTCATCGTCTGGGAAATTAAAAAGTCGATCGATTTTCAGGAGAAAATGGCCAACGCCCAGCAAAACATTAAAAAAGTCACGGTTGAGGACCACCGGGATTTCAGTATTTATGAGACCATGGTCGGTGATGACGGCCGGGAAATGATCAAGGTTCCCGAAGGCGTGTTCACACGCGGTTCCCACATGGGGGACATCGACGAGAAACCGGAACAGGAGGTTTATGTCGATGCTTTCTGGGTGGACAAGTATGAAGTCACTGTCGAAGCGTATAATAAGTTCCGCAAGGCTGCGGATTATGTCGAACCTTCCGTGCCGTTTTTTGAAGGGGACCATGAGCTTCTAAAAACGCCGAAGTTTCCCGTGGTCGGGGTGTCCTGGTATGATGCGGTCAATTATTGCAGTTGGGCGGGCAAGCGCCTTTTGACCGAAGCGGAATGGGAAAAGGCCGCCCGGGGAACGCACGGCCTGGCCTACCCCTGGGGGAACGAAATGCTGCCCCGGCGCGCCAACATCAAGGGAACCGCCGACGATTATGCCTATATGGCTCCCGTGGGAACCTATCCCATGGGGCGGAGCGTTTATGGTGTTTACGACATGTCCGGCAATGTGTCTGAATGGGTGGAAGACTGGTACGACCAGTTCGCCTTTGAAAAGCTGGACATGATCAACCCGGTGTATGAAAAGGAAACCAAGAACCACGTTTACCGGGGTGGTTCCTGGGATGCGACCAAGGTGGATATCCGCGCCTCCAAGAGATTTGCTGCCACCCCAGGCAGAAAGGATGCTATTGTCGGTTTTCGCTGTGGCAAGTCCGTTGAGGCGGCCAGCACCCCGAAGAACTGAACCGGCTTCCTGAAATCTCCCCGGAGGTTTCCCTGAACATTGACCTCATTGACCCGACATCCATTCCGTATCGCCGCGTTCTTTCTGTTTTTTGTATCCGGGGCGACGGGCCTTGTTTATGAAGTGGTCTGGACCCGCCAGTTCACCCTGGTGCTCGGCAACACCCATTATTCGGTTGCCACGGTTCTCACCACGTTCATGGCCGGCCTTGCGCTGGGCAGTTTTCTCGGAGGACGGTGGATCGACCGGGGCGGCCATCCGCTCCGGGTATACGCTTTCCTCGAAGCCGGTATCGGCCTGTATTGTCTGGCCATCCCGTTTTTGATCGACCTCGCCCTGCCGCTGTTCCAATCCATTTACACGCATTTCCAGAACTCCTGGGTGGAGGCGAGCTTTTTCCGCTTCCTGGTCTGCGCCTGCATCCTGATCGTTCCGACGACCCTGATGGGGGCCACGCTGCCTGTTTTGGGCAAGTTTGTCAGCCGCGATGCGGAAGGCATCGGCCAGGATGTGGGAACGCTTTACGGGCTGAACACCCTGGGCGCGGTGGCCGGAGCTTACGTCAGCGCCTATTGGCTGATGCGGTTGTACGGAATCAGCAGCACGGTGTATCTCGCCGCGGCGTTTAATATCGGCATCGCGGTGCTCATCCTCCTGTTCCTCAAAAAGTCGCCCGCGCTTCTGGCTTTGGACAACCTCGCGCCCCCGGCGCAGGAAGAGGACGTGAAAAAACTGACCCTCAGGGAAAAGGGGATTCTGCTGGCTTTTGGTCTGTCGGGCGTCGCCGCCCTGATCTACCAGGTGGCCTGGAACCGGATCTTCTCTCTCGTCCTCGGCTCTTCCGTGTACGCGTTCAGTCTCATTTTGACCACGTTCATTCTGGGGCTGGCTCTGGGGATTCTGACCTTTTCCCGGCTGTGCCACCGGTTTCGCGACCTGGGCGAAATTTTCGGCTATCTGCAGCTCGCGATCGGATTCACCGCGCTGATGGCGCTGCCTTATTTTGGATCGATTCCGCTGGTCAACCGGTGGGTCTATCTGAACTGGGGGCAGGATTTTCAGACCATCCAGTGGGCCAATTTCCTGACGATTTTCGCGCTGATTTTTCTGCCCACGTTTTTTATGGGCGGGCAGTTCCCGGTTGTCATCAAGCTTGTGGCGCGCCGACTGGACTCGCTCGGCAAACGCGTGGGACAGATATACGCTTCGAATACGATCGGCACGATCCTCGGTTCCTTTATCGGCGGCTTTATCCTCGTTCCCGCCGTTGGAATCCAGAACACCCTGATGTTGTCGATTCTCCTGAACGTCGTCACCGGTATCCTGATTCTCGGATTTGTTTCACAGATGGCCGCCAAATCCAAATGGGCGACCCTGCCCATGGTGGTGGTCCTCTATTTTCTGGGGACGCAACTGGTTCCCGCCTGGGACCGGGCGGTGATCACCAGCGGGTCGTTCATGCCGTACCGCCTGGCGGACCTGGAGTCGGCGCTGGAGAAGAAAAACAAAATCCTGTTTTACGAGGAAGGGATCCACACCACCGTCACCACGGAACTGGCGGTGACGGGAAACATTTTTCTCAAGGTGAACGGGAAGACGGACGCCTCGCTTGCCGGGGACATGAGAACGCAGTTGCTGTCCGGCTTTCTGCCGATGCTCATGCACCCGAACCCCAAGCGGACGCTCGTGGTCGGGCAGGGGAGCGGCATCACCCTGGGCGCGGTGCTGCGGTTTCCGGTGGAGTCGGTGGACCTGGTGGAAATTTCCCCGGCGGTGATCGAGGGCTCGCGCTACTTTGGTCCGTTCAATCACCATGCCCTGGACGATAAACGGGTGACCACCATTCTGGAGGACGGGCGCAATCATATAACGCTCACGGAGCACACCTACGACGTGGTCATTTCGGAACCGTCTAATCCATGGATTTCCGGAGTCGGCGCGTTGTTCACCCGGGATTTTTACGAGTTGCTGCTGGGCAAGCTCAACCCCGGCGGCATTGCCTGTGTCTGGATCCACACCAACATGTCGCCGGAAAATTTCCAGTCGATTATCAAGGCGTTCACGTCGGTGTTCCCCCAGGTCACGATGTGGGAATCGATCGTGGGGGAAGACTACCTGCTGATTGGAGCCCGGGAGCCGTACAAGCTTCCGTATGAAGCGACGCAGAGTTTGTTCCAGGACCCGGAGTATGGGCGGGACCTGCGCAGGCTGGGGCTGTCGGACATCCGCGACCTGATGGGGCTGTTCATCATGGACCAGGAGGGGTTGAAGAAATTCAGCCAGCCGGCGCCGGTGCATACCGACGACAACTCCCTGCTCGAGTTTGGCGCGCCGGAATATATTTACAAGGACGAGCGTAACGTCATTGTGCGGCAATTGACCCCGTTTTTCCATGGACGGCCGGACCTGTTGACGTTTTCAGGAACGGATGCGGAAACCCGGGAAAACGTCATCCGGCAGGTCGCGGCGCTGGAAAGAACGGAAACCCAGGTCAAGGAGATAAAAAGACGGTCGACCATCGATCAGCGTCTGGACGCGGCGATGGAAGCGGTCAACCAGAACCGGCTGGATGAGGCGTTGAGGTTGTATTCCGAGATTCTCCAGTTGGACCCCGGCCATGTGCTGACCTATTTCAATATGGGAAATGTCTACCGCGCCCTGGGGAAACCTGAACAATCGGAAATTGCCTACAGACAGGCGCTGAAAATCAATCCATACTATGTCTACGCATCCGTCGGCCTGGCCCAGTTGTATCTGTCGGCCCGGCAGCCGGGCAAGGCGCAGGAGGCTCTCGGGTCGGCGCTCAAGCTGCTGCCGGATGATCCTGAGATGAGAACCCTGCTGGGGGTGGCGCTGGTTGCGGACAACCGTTTTTCGGATGCAATGAAGGAGTTCCGCCGGGCAATAGCCTCCGGTCCGCGTTACCTGCCCGCCAGTTTTTACCTGGGCATGTACCTGGCGGATTCGGATGCGGGAGAAGCCAAAAAAATCCTGAGCCGTTTTGTCGACAGGGTGACGGGGGATCCCCGGTATAAAAACATGGAGGAAAAGGCAAGGCAACGTCTCAAGGAACTTTGACCGCGGCCTTGTTGCCTGTATACTCGCGGCACTTTCTTTATTCCCAAGGATAAATCGAAGGCATGGAAAAAAAAGTAAAAACCATTTGGGTGATCACCTGCGTCGTGATCGTGCTGGGATTCTTCTTCACGTCCATCCGGTTTCAGGCCAAACAGGCCCGTGAAGACAGCATCCGCAGGGCGGAGGAATCGCGCAAGCATTACGAGCAAAAGCTGGCGAAGAAAAAAGCCGCGATGGAACTGGTGAAGCTGGTTGAAAGCGTCCGCGAGCAGGTGGCCAGCGGGAAAAACGACGACGCTATCAAACTTGCCCAACAGGTGGTCGAAAAAGATCCTGAAAATGCGCTGGCCCGCACCTGGTGGGCGGTCGCCCTGGTCAATAAGGAAAAGTTCGACGAAGCGCTCAAGCTGTTCAGTGAGTCCGCTGGAAAAGACCCCAACCAGGCGAAGACGTACCATTTCTGGGGACTCACCCTGGCCCAACTGGGCCGTTATCAGGAAGCGATCGATAAATATGAAAACGCCCTGTTGCTGGAACCGGAAGACAGTAAAGGGTATACTTACTGGGGAGCGGCATTGGCACAGATGGGCCGGTACAAGGAGGCGGTGGAAAAACTGACCCGGGCTCTCGACTTGAACCCGTTCAATGCGCTGGCTTATGGCGTTCTGGTGGACTCCTACTTTCACCTCAAGAATTACGAAAAGGCATGGGAAACGGTCAAAACCGCAAAGAAACAAAAGCTTGAGATACCGCCGGGAACCCTGCAGCGGTTGCAGGAAGCCAGTCCGGGGGGTGTCTGAGTTTTAGGAACAAAGACACTACTATCCCCTTTCGTGCAAAACGGGATTTTGTCAGGCCCGTCTAAATGCGCGAACTTCAAGCCAATTGAATATTTTGTGGAATTTTCCTGGTTTTTTGCTATATTATTTGGGCTTTTAGCTTGATCCGTTGTCCCAGATCAAGCGACCCTGAGGTTGTTCCCATCTGACTATTTCCCCATCTCAAAAAGGCCTGGGAGGAAATTTTTGTGCGTTTATTTAACTGTATAAATAAAAAAATCACCCTTTTATCCTCGTTGCTTGTTGTCTTCCTGGTTCCAGTGAACTCCTGGAGTGCGGATTTTGAGGGAAACCTGGACTTCTTTAAGGGATTTGATTGGGAAGCTGTCCATAAAGAAGTCGCACAAAAAAACCAGGCTGCGCCAAAAAACTCTCAGGACCGGAAGCCCGACACGAAAAAGGGTCCTTTTGAGATGGTTCAAACGACGGAAGTGACCATCCAGCTCGAAAAGAAAATGCCGGCAATGCAGGGCTCCAGCGATAAACCCTTTCTCGGGCCCGATCCCATGGAATCGGATTTTGAGGACGATCCGTTTGCAACTCCGAAAGAAGAAGTGCCCCCGCTGGACGACCCGATCGAAGGATTTAACCGGAGTGTTTACAAGTTCAACGACACGGTTTATGACAACCTCCTGCGTCCGGTTGCCGAGACCTACCGCGATCTGGTTCACGAGGAAGTGCGGATTGCCATCCGCAACCTGTTCAACAACGCACTGGCGCCGGTGAAGCTGGTCAGCAGCGTGGTTCAACTGGATCCTGAAAAAGCCGGACGCGTTGTGGGCCGGACCCTGCTGAACACCATTTTCGGCTGGGGCGGGATGCTGGATGTCGCGGGACAGGAATACGGCATCAAGGACGTCAATGAAGATTTCAACCAGGCTTTGGGCTATCACGGGGTGGGTTCCGGGCCTTATGTGGTGCTCCCGTTTCTCGGACCGACCACGCTCCGCGGAGTGGCTGGCCGTGTGGTCGACTCCTTCCTGAGTCCGACGATCGTCGCCGCTCCGGGATTCGCCGTGGGCGCGGCTCTCTCGGGCTCCCGGATCGTGAATGACACGTCGTTCCGCATTGAAGATATTGACGCACTCAAGAAGGACGCGATCGACCCCTACGTCAGCATGCGTGACTTCTACCACCAGTACACCGAAGGCCAGATCAAGAAATAATAAATCCCCCTCCTCCCCGGAGGGGAGACTCGTTTGAAGTTTCTCCCGTTTTTCTCCACTTGCGCCTTTTGAATTCCCGCCGAGTTGGGTATGCTGTCTGCATTTCCAATCATGTGACGGCCTGACTCGACAATGAATTCCGAAACCCAACAAAACCGGCTGGCGAACGAGACCAGCCCCTATCTCCTGCAGCACGCACACCAACCCGTCGACTGGTACCCCTGGGGACCCGAGGCGCTGGACAAGGCCGTGCGTGAAGACAAGCCCATCTTTCTCAGCATCGGTTATTCCGCCTGCCACTGGTGCCATGTCATGGCCCACGAGTCGTTTGATGACGCGGAAACGGCGCGGCTGATGAACCAGTGGTTCGTCAACATCAAGGTCGACCGCGAGGAGCGGCCGGATGTCGACGCGGTCTACATGAAGTCCATCGTCGCCTTGAACGGCCACGGCGGCTGGCCGATGAGCGTCTTCCTGACTCCCGATCAAAAACCGTATATGGGCGGGACGTATTACCCCCCGGCACCGAAGTTCAACCGTCCCGGCTTTCCCCAGGTTCTTGAGCAGGCGCACAATTTGTATCGAAATGAAAAGGGCCGTCTGGACCAGCAGGTGCGGAAACTCCTGGAGCGTATTGAAAGCGGTATTCCCGTGCCCGATGCGAAGGGGCACGCTCCGGATGCGGTGATTCAGGCGGCGGCGCAGCTTTTGGCGGAACGCTTCGATGAGGAATTCGGTGGGTTCGGCTCCGGCATGAAGTTTCCCGAGCCCATGGTGTATGCGCTCTTGCTGCGGCATTGGCTGCGCACGGGAGAGAACCGTTATATAGAGATGGTGGATCGCAGTCTGACCCGCATGGCGGGCGGCGGCATCTACGATCAGATCGGCGGCGGTTTTCACCGTTATTCGACCGACCGGGAATGGAAAGTGCCGCATTTTGAAAAAATGCTGTACGACAACGCCTTGCTGGCCCGCTTGTTCCTGGAGGTGTTCCAGGCCACGCGGCAGGACTTGTACCGTGAAATCGCACAGGAAATTTTCGATTATATCGAGCGCGAGATGACGTCCCCGGACGGCGTGTTTTACGCCAGTCAGGACGCGGATACGGAAGAGGGGGAGGGGCATTTTTTTACCTGGGAATTGAAGGAAGTGCTGGAGCTTCTGGGCCCGCGCCATTCAAAAGTATTCGCCCGCGCGTATGGCATGACACCGGGCGGCAACTTTGAAAAACGCAATGTCCTGTTCCGTGCCGAAGATCCGGAGAAAATCGCCAAAGAAGAGAACATCGCGATCTTCGAAATCGATCACATTCTTAAAAAAGGCAGGGAGACGTTGTTTGAGGTCCGGAAGAAACGGACGGCTCCCGGACGCGACGAAAAAGTCATCGCCGGCTGGAACGGCATGATGATTGGCGCGTTGGCTTTCGGGTCGCGTGTTTTGGCCAGACCGGAGTATAAGGACCGGGCGACGCGGGCGGCGGATTGCCTGTGGGATAAGCTCTGGGACGGGGAAGCGCTGAAGCGGGTTTACATGCAGGGCAGGGCGCATACGGAGGCCTGCCTGGAGGATTACGCCTGGTTGCTGGACGGCTTCCTCTCGCTTTATGAAGCGACGTTTGATCTGTTGTGGATCGACCGCTGCGAAGCGCTGGCAACGGTGCTGCTGAACGAATTTCGGGATGAGGACAACGGCGGATTTTTCATGACCGCTTCCAGCGGCCCGCCTCTGGTCCTGCGCCTCAAGCCGGGAGCGGATGAGGCGATCCCGTCGCCCAACGCGACATTGGCACGGGCGCTGCTGAAACTGGGGGCGATCACCGGCAATGCCGAATGCGTCCGGGCGGGCAGGGGTATTATCGAAGGGTTTCGCGCCGAATTGGAACACCGTCCGGCGGGCCATCTGGGTCTGCTTGCGGCCATGGATTACGATGCGGCTCCGCTCACTGAAATCGTTGTCAGCGGTCCCCGGGAAGGAACGGACTACCAGGAGTTGATCGACCGGATCTATCACGATTTCCGACCCTCTAAAGTTGTCGTCGCGCACCCCGGAAGGGAATTGGAAAAACGGATTCCTCTCGCATCGGACCGCGGGCCCATCATGGGAAAACCCACGGTTTACCTGTGCCAGAAACAGACCTGCCACCCTCCGGTTACAAATGCGGAAGACCTGGACGGCCAACTGGAACGGCCGCCGATCATCCGGTTGAATATTTTCGATCAGGAAGGGGCCAACCGAGACATGGAAAAAAAGGAGCAGGAACACTTCCTCAACGCCATGTCAGAGATATTCAAGTTCTCCGGTTTGCCCAAAAACCGCTGACGCCGTAAACGCGCAAAACCCGCTGGCTCATGGAGAGGTTTGTCCGACGCGCAAACCACGTGCGATTTTTTTCGATGGAAGCCTGCCGCCGTTCAGGGACGGCGTTTCCCAAAAAGTACCGATACGATCAGTAAAACAATAAAAATGTAAAACAGTATTTTGGCAATTTCGGTCGCGGCGCCGGCGATCCCCCCAAAGCCGAAAATAGCGGCGACGATCGCGATAATGAAAAATGTAACCGACCAACCCAGCATGGTTGCCTCTCGTTTGAGTTTTTAACAGGCTATCGTGTTTACAGGCCATTATCAATCTTTGCAGGCTTTTGTGCGCTGGGAGCGGGGGACTCTAAAACTCCTGTTCATAAACATGGTACCCGGCATGGACCATGCCCAGCCGTGAATACACTTCCTGTCCGCTGCGGTTTTCCTCTTCCACGTACAGCCGGAGCCCGCGCACGTCCGGATTCTGCCGCCCCAGTTGCTCGATATGCCGGTACAGCGCGGTGAATATTCCCTGTCTGCGGAACTGTGGCAGCACGTAAACGCTTTGCAGCCACCACAATTCTCCGTTCCGCCAGTCGCTCCATTCGAAAGTGATCATCGCCTGCCCGGCGATTTTCCCACCCACCTCGGCGACGAAATACCGGCAGCGGTCCGGGCGGGCCAATCCGCCGGTGACGCCATCCAAAATAAGGGTGTCGTCCAGTTCCCGGTTTTCGGTCTCCCGGGCCATGTGCTGGTTGAAGGCGGCCAGGGTGGGCGCGTCCTCCCGGGTGGCCGGCCGGACGTGGTGGTTTGGGGTGTTTGAAGTCATGAGGTAAGATTCAATTGTTTTAGGAGAGCGTCGATCATGATGGCCAGTCGCTCGCCGATGGCGGGATTGGTGAGTTTCCCATCGGTGAAATCTTCATAGGAGGTGTAGACCGCAGGTTGGACCGTGACCACCCGCGCCTCGAACGCGAGGATGCGGCTGAGGTCTCCCAGCGCCATGTAGGACCGGTTGCCGCCGGCGTTGCAGATTGTGGCGGACGACTTGTTTTCCATCGCTCCGGCGGTGATGTCGATGAAATTCTTGAGCGGCCCGGAAACGGAGAAACAGTAGACCGGCATGCCCCAGATGTAGCCCTGTGCCTTGTCCATCTTGGCGAACGCTTGCTGCATGTCGTCGTTGTACTCGGACAATGCCCGCCCGTCGCAGAACTGGTTGTCGAGATCGCGCAGGTCGATGATCTCGTGGGTGATGTTTCTCCGAGTCAGTTCGCGCGACGCTTCGTTGATCAGAAGAGACGTTTTCGATTCGGGATTCAGGCTTCCCTGGATGAGAACGATATCGCTCATTAATTGAAGACCTCAAAAGACAGGTGGAAAGTTATGCGGCGTTTTTAAAAACCGTGTGCAGGCGCTCCAGCGCCCAGTCGATGTTTTCCTTTTGAATGATCAGGGGCGGAGCCAGCCGCAGGATATGCTGGTGCGTTTCCTTGCACAGCATTCCCTCGCGCATGAGAGCCTCGCAAAATTTCCGTGCTCCCCCTGCTTCGGCAATCAGTTCCACGCCGATTAAAAGACCGCGCCCCCGGACTTCCTTGATCAGGGGAGAGTCGAATTTTTTCAGCTCGTTTTGAAAGTAATCTCCCATGGCGGCGGAGTTTTCAATCAGGCCTTCCTCGACAATGACCTTCAGCGCTTCACGCGCCACGGCGCAGGCCAGCGGGTTGCCGCCGAAGGTGCTGCCGTGGTCGCCCGGATGAAACACCGCCAGCGCCTGCCGGTTGGAGAGGACGGCGGAGACGGGATAAAAGCCGCCGGACAACGCCTTGCCGACGAGCGTGATGTCGGCTTCAACCCCTTCGTGCTCCTCGGCGAACAATTTCCCTGTTCTGCCGAGCCCGGTCTGTATTTCGTCGAGCACCATCAGGATATTGTGTTCGTCGCACAGCGCGCGCGCTTTTTTCAGGAACCCTTTGGGGGGAATGATCACGCCGCCTTCGCCCTGGATCGGTTCCGCCAGGAACGCCACGGTGTTCGGGGTGATGGCGTTCTTCAATGCCGTGATGTCGCCGAAGGGGATGGTGATGAACCCCGGGGTGAAGGGACCGAACCCTTCCTTGTATTGAGGCTCGCTGCTGAAACTGATGATGGTCAGTGTGCGTCCGTGGAAATTATTGGCGCAAACGATGATTTCGGCCTTGTCCCCGGGAACGTTCTTGTTTTCGTATCCCCATTTCCGCACCGCCTTGATCGCCGTTTCCACCGCCTCGGCGCCGCTGTTCATCGGCAGGACGGAGTGCGAACCCGTCAAGGCGCAGACTTCCTCGTAGAAGGGGCCGAGTTGGTCGTGCCGAAAAGCGCGCGACACCAGGGTCAGTTTTTCGGCCTGCCGGTTCATGGCGGCGAGGATCCTGGGATGGCAGTGCCCCTGGTTGACGGCCGAATAGGCGGAGAGGCAGTCCAGGTATTGTTTGCCGTCGTTGTCCCACACCCAGATGCCCTGACCCCGGGTGAGGACCACATCGAGCGGCAGATAATTGCGCGCGCCCCATTTCTCCTCGAGTTCGATCAGATGTGCCGTATCCATGATAACCTCTTGATTTATAAGTTAACCGCACCCCCACTCCCTGCACTCAGTTTAGCATCCGGCGGGGCACTTGGAAGCCCTCTTGTGCCGGATAAATTAGCGTTGATAAATCAAGATGTTATTAGGTATAATCGGAGATTCCGCAGCGAATTGAAAACCTTTTTTCCCAAGGGATAGCCATGGCCATTGACGACAAAGAGCTAGACTCCATGATGCCGGCCACGACGTTGAGTTGGACCGAAGACGCTAAAGCTCGAATGTTGAATGTTCCTTTTTTTGTTCGCAAGAGCGTGGTGCGGGGGATCGAAACCTTCGCCCATGAAAAGGGACTGGAACTCATAGATGATGAAGTGGTATCACGTGCCCGCCAGGAACGCGAAGGGGCGGCTATTGCCGAACGGCAGAACCAGCGCAACACTCAAACCCAGGCGCAGAACCAGCAGGGCGAAGAAAAAGAAGTCAAGCGGCAGTATGTCAATTTCAGTTTCTATAAACTGGACCCGGCCTTCCGCCGTCAGCCGAAGGAAGTCCGCGACCGCGCCCGGCAGGAATTCATTGACCTGCTCAATGAAACCGACGACTCCAACGACATTATCCTGATCTGTTACACGCTGGTGGGCGTGCGGGCGGATGCCGATTTGATGCTCTGGAGAATCTCCTACGAAATGGAGAATTTCCAGAAAATGAGCACCCGCATGTACCAGACCGAACTCGGCAAATGGCTGATCACGGTCGACTCTTACCTGTCGCAGACCAAGCGCTCGATGTATCAGGATATTTTCAATCCCGAACACGAGGAAGACCGGACGCACATCATCCCCGGCAAGGCCAAGTACCTGTTCATCTACCCCTTCGTCAAGAAACGCGAATGGTACTTGCTGACCAAGTTCACCCGCCAGGGGATCATGGACGAGCATATTTTCGTCGGCAACAAATACCCCTCGGTCAAACTGAACACGACTTACTGTTTTGGATTGGACGATTATGAATTCGTGGTGGCGTTCGAGAGCGACAACCCCGGTGATTTCGTTGATCTGGTCATGGACCTGCGCGAAACCGAGGGCAGCCGCTATACGGAAAAGGACACGCCGATCTACACCTGCACGGCCATGGCGCCGGAGGATGCGGTCAATTCGCTCGGCATCTGACCCGTTGAACGGAAAAATCCAAGGCCGTCCCGAAGGGGGCGGCCTTTTTTTATTGGTGAGTCATGGACAAGCGCTACATCGTGGTGGGAGATCACATCGAAAGGCCCGGGGCTGCTCCCGTGTATATTGAACCGCTGGAGTTGTGCCGCCTGTACGGAATCGATCCAAAAGAGGCGATTCTGGTGGACCGCCGTCACCACACCTACCGGCACATCATGCGCAAGTGCCCGCACCTGCCCGTGCTCATGCCGCGCGCGGACGGTTGTTATGATTTGAAAGAGAAGGAGGGGGGAGGGTGATTCAGTGCTGGTCGATGAGGTAACCGTTTTCCCAGAGACCGGCGTACACTTTGCCCGTCGCCAGAATGTGGGCTCCCTCGCCGTGCGGCATGTCGTCCTGGAAATGTCCGATATAGCGGTCGCCGTTGGCGTACTGGTAGGTTCCCTGGCCGCACATGCGGTCTTCGCGGAATTCGCCGGTGTAGGTGTCGCCATTGGTAAAAGACAGTTTTCCCTGACCATGGGGTTTGCCCATCTGAAACTGGCCGGTGTAAATCGTCCCGTCGGCTGAGGTGTACATGCCCATGCCGTGCAGGGTCTCGCCACGCATCTGGCCTTCGTACTTGTCCCCGTTGGGCCATTCCCGGTAGTAGTAGCCCGGCGCCTGGGCGTGTTCCCGGGCGGAGGAGGGGGGTGGGCCGTCGTTTTCCGAAACCCCGGTGTCGCGCCCGGGCTCGGTGCGGGCTTTCTGAAAATTGCCTTCCGGCTGGTCGGCGGCGTAACGCCCCTGATCTTTTCCCTTGAAATGTTCTTCGAGTTCGCGGAAAGCTTCGGTGATTTTCTGGAACTGTTCGTGCGCCTTTTTCTGCAGGTGGCGGGCTTCTTCGGGAAAGCGGTCCGGATGCCATTTCTTCGCCTGGAATTTGTAGGCCCGCTTGATCTCTTCAAACGTGCATCCGGGCGACAGGCCGAGAATTTCAAAATGATGGCGCAAGGGTCCGCTCCTGAAAGTGACCCCTCATGCTAACAGATTTGGGGGTGGGGGGAAAGGATGGAGAGGGGAGGAACCGCGCAAACGATTCAAACGACCGTCG
>JAGQJZ010000083.1 GCA_020430445.1 Nitrospina sp. | reverse complement strand
CCAACAAACTTCCTGGAAATAGAAAAATTGAAATCTCAAAAATTTTAAATTGTGAAACTTTGGAAAGTGTACACATAGTTGCAGCACAATCGTTCATTCGGGATTTAACTTATAAATCCCCAAAAGAATTCGCCGATTCTGTGGAAAATATTTTCAACTTAAATTTACTGGAAGTGGCACAATTTCAAAAATATATAGAAATAAAAGCAACTAGGGATATATTCATTCACAATCAAGGAATTACAAACGAAATTTATGTATTAAAAGCTGGATCTCTTTCTCGGGCCCGTGCTGGGGAAGTTTTACCAATAAATAACAATTATTTTTTACAATCTTATGAAACCTGCATTCAATTGACAGAATTTTTAAGGGACCACCTTCATGACAAATGGCACAGCCCAGAAAATGAAAAATGGAAACAACAATTTAAAGAGAACAGTAATCCAATCAACCCTAGTAGTCCCCCTCATCAGCAAGTCTGAAAGCAAACAAAATATTTTCAACTGAGTTATCTTCCATTGTTATTATTTACACCGTTTCCAAAGCAATAGCCACAGGGCGTGGGGGCTCGTGGCTCCTGATGCGCATGCCTCTCGGCCGCCAGTCACAAGTGCCCGAGTTTCAAAATTTATGACTCCCACCACCCCCCCCTGAACCGCCGCCCATTATTTGATTTTTCAGACCATGGAATATTCATTCAATTCGCGCTATCTTAATAAGTAGGGACACACGATTCCTCCAAGACGCGGGAGGGTGTATGCTTTCTTTCCGGTTTCACGGCAGAGGTGGACAAGGCATCAAGACCGCCAGCCAGATCCTCGGCACGGCCGCCTTCATGGCGGACTTTCAGGTGCAGGACTTCCCCCTGTACGGGGCGGAGCGGCGCGGCGCGCCCATTGTCGCGTTCACCCGGATCGGTCCCGACCCCATCCTCGAACGGGGCCCCGTTCATTCTCCCGACATCGTTCTGGTGGGGGACGAAACCCTGCTGACGGACCCGGCCGCCGCTCCCTTGAACGGCGCCGGAGGCCATACCCGCGTCTTCATCAATTCCAGCCATGGCGGGGAAGCGCTAAAAAAACATTACGCACTGACCACCACACCGGTCAGCCTGAATATTTCCGACCTGTGCCTGCACCACCTGGGCAAGGCCCATATCCTCAGTTCCGCCCTGGCGGCGGTGGCCGCGCGGCTGTCGGGAGTCATTCCGTTGGAACCGTTCAATCAGGCACTCGACCTGGAACTGTCCGAACAGGGACTTTCCGATTCAGCGCTTTCAAAAAACCGCGAACTGGTCCAGGCGGTTTTTGACCAGGTCTCCCCGTTGCCGGATGTGGACCCCAGCCGCACCGCCTCCACTACGTCCTTCAAGGCGGAAACCCTGGTCGACCTGAAACAGGAATCGGTGACGGCGGCAGCGCCCATCATTCTGGCGCCGGCCAACATGGAACAACGCAAAACCGGCAACTGGAGGACCCAGCGGCCTGAGATCGATCCGGAACACTGCAACGGCTGCTGGGTCTGCTTTGTCCGCTGCCCGGACGGGGCCATCCATATCGGCGAAGACGGCAAACCGGTCATCGACTACGACCACTGCAAGGGCTGCCTCATCTGCGCCCAGGAATGCCCGGCCCACACCATTAAATCCGTAAGGGAGGTGACGGCATGGAAGGAACCGTGAACCGCCGCATGCTGACGGGCAACAAGGCGGCGGCCTGGGGCGCACGCCTGGCCGGGGTCGACTACGTTCCCGCCTTTCCCATCACCCCGCAGACGGAAATCGTCGAGACCCTCGCCAAATGGTTCGCCGGCGGGGAAATGACCGGCAAGTTCACCAACATGGACAGCGAACATTCGATGTTCGCCGCGGCGGGCGCGGCGGCGGCTACCGGCGTGCGCGTGTTCACCGCTTCCTCCAGCCAGGGCATCCTGTACGGCATGGAAAGCCTGTACACGGTCACCGGCTGGCGCGTGCCGTTTGTCATGGTCAACGTCTCGCGCGCGCTCGCCACTCCCATCACGCTGGAACCGGATCACAACGACGTCCTGGCCCTGCGCGACGCGGGACTGGTCCAGTTCCACGCCGAGACCTGCCAGGAAGTGCTGGACCTGATCCTGATCGGTTACCGTGTGACGGAAGACCCACGGGTCTGCCTGCCGGTGCTGGTCAACATGGACGGCTTTTACCTTTCCTTCACGCGCGAGCCGGTGCTGCTCCCGGACGAAAACGCGGTGCGGGAATTCCTGCCTCCCTTCAAAGCGGAACAACCGGTGTTTCAGGCCAGCACGCCGCAGGCCCGCGCCTCGGCCATCTTCGGCGGCTCCCATTACAGCTATTTCAAGTTCCAGCAGCACCTGGCCCTGCAAAAGGCAGGCGATGTTTTCAAGGAAGCGGCGCGGGAGTTCGCGGACCGTTTCGGCCGCTCGTACCACGCACTGGAGCCGTACCGCATGGAAGACGCGGAGTACGTGTTCGTGATGAGCAACTCCTTCGCAACCAAAGGCAAGTCCGCCGTCAACAAACTCCGCCAGAAAGAGATCAAGGCCGGTCTGCTGAAACTGGTGCAGGTCCGCCCGTTCCCCAAAAAGGAGCTGGCAAAGGCGCTCGCGGGGAAGAAACGCGTTGCCGTGATCGATCAGAATATCTCGCTGGGTTCCGGCGGCATCCTGTTTCCGGAAATCGCCGCCGCGCTGTATCCGGTGCAAGACCGGCCGGAAACCCTGCTCCCGGTCGTCGGCGGTCTGGGCGGCAAGGACATTTTGGAGAGTGACTTCGACGCCATAATCGATCGCCTGGACAAGGGAGACGCCACGGCCCCGCTCCTGCTTTACAACGAGCACGATCTGGCGCAGTTTCGCGCCATGCAGAAAATCGCGGGAAAAACGGAAGAGGTGCTGTCATGACGGACGCGACGGACAAAACATATCGCAAAATAAAAGACCTGCCGCTGGAAGAAGAGGTCGCGCCGGGAAGCCCGCTGTGCGCCGGATGCGGCGGCCTGGAGGGATTGCGCCTGGCGGAGAAGGTGCTGGGACACAACGTGGTCTACAGCAACGCCGCCGGTTGCTTCACGCTCATGTCGATTTTTCCGTTCAATCCCCTGAGAGGTTCCTGGCTGTACACCACCATGTCCGCGCCCACCGCCACCTCCCAGGGCATCCGCGACGCGCTCGATATCCGCAAAAACAAATACGGCATGCCCGAAAGCGAGGACCTGCAGGTCATGGTCATCGCCGGCGACGGTTCGACCTACGACATGGGACTGTCTCCCACTTCCGCCGCCATTCACCGCAAGCTCGACTTCATTTATTTCTGTTACGACAACCAGGGATACGGCAACACGGGATTTCAACTGTCCGCGTCCTCCCCTTATGGCAGCCACACCCAGACCGCGCCTCCAGCACTGGAACACCCGGCCGGCGCGGAGCAGGAATCGAAAGATATTTTTGAAATCTGGAAAGCACACAACCCGGTTTACCTCGCCACGGTGACCCCGCGCGAGCCGGTGGACTTGGCCAACAAGTTTGCCAAGGCCAAAACACTGAAGGGACCGCGCCTGTTCATCTGCCTGGCCCCCTGCCCCACCGGCTGGGGATTCGACCCGAGCCTGATGCACCAGATCGCCAAGCTGGCCGTGGATACCGGAATATTCCCGGTCCGCGAATATTTCGAAGGCAAGGTCACCCACACCAAAATTCCGAGAAAACGGGTGCCGGTTGAAAAATACCTCGAACTGCAACAACGCTTCCGCCATCTCTTTGAACCCAAACGCCAGGATGAGATCATCGCCCACATTCAACAAAAAGTAGACGACTATTGGAAACCGTATGAATAAACCCGGAGACATTCCGCCGAAAGTATCCGGGTCGGACCCTGTCCTGGCAAAATTTTTCTACCCTGAAAGCGTGGTGGTCATCGGCGCGTCCTCCAAACCAGACAACCTGGGCGGACGGATCATCGGCAGTCTCTCGGCTAACCATTACTCCGGACGCCTGCTGGCCGTCCATCCCGCGGGCAAATCCCTCGAATCCGTTCCCACCGTGCAATCGGTGGAAGACATCACCGAAACGTGGGACGTCGCCATCGCCGCCGTCAGCGCCTCACAGGTCCCGGCCCTGATCGAACCCCTGTCACGAAAAGGCATTCACAACCTGATTGTCGTCAGCGGCGGGTTTGCAGAATCGGGAGAGAACGGCATCGCACTGCAGGAAAAATTAAAGCAGGAAGCGCAGCGCCACCGAGTGCGTGTCGTCGGTCCCAACGGTCTCGGTGTTTTCTGCGCCCGGTCGCGTTTCAACAGTCTGTTTCTTTCGCCGGAAATCATCCGGATGCCGGAGGCCGGACCGGTGGCGCTGATTTCCCAGAGCGGCGCGTTCCTGTCGATCATCCTCAACAACCTGGCAGAAGCTGAAACCGGAGTCTCTTACGCCGTGAACTTCGGCAATCGGGTGGATGTGAACGAGTGCGACCTCCTTGAATGGTACGCGGCAGATCCCGACATCTCGGTCATCGGTGTTTATCTTGAAAGCGTGGCCGACGGTCCGCGTTTCATGCGCGTGGCCCGATCCGTCTGCAAACAGAAACCCATCCTGCTACTAAAAGGTGGACATTCTGCGCGCGGCCAGCAGGCGGCGCGTTCCCACACGGCGGCGCTGGCGGGCTCCTACGAGGTGTTTGAGGCCGCGTGCGGGCAGTGCGGCATTCTCCTGGTCGACACCCTGAACCATTTTCTACAGGGTCTGGAAACCCTGGCCCTGCACCCTTCCGCCCGGGGCAACCGGGTCTTGATCGCCTCCAACGGCGGCGGGATGGGGGTGCACCTCACCGACCTCTGTGAAACCCAGGGCCTTACGGTTCCGCCTCCCAGCATGGAATTGCAGTTGCGTCTCAAGGAAACCCTGCCGGCCTATTATTCCCTGCAAAATCCCATCGACTTTACCGGCTCCGGCACCAACGCCGAATTCGTCCGCGTGATGGAAACCCTGTCAAAGGAAGGCGACTACGACCTGATCCTGCTCGTTCCCCTTCCCGGTACCGATGGGATCACACCCGAACTCGCCAGCATGCTGGCCCCTGCCCTGCCGCCAAACAAACCGGCATTGCTGGCCGCCTACGGCTCCCTGTTTTACAACGCCTTCAAAAAACAGGACGGTCCGCACGCAATTCCCGTGTTCGCCTCCGCGGAAGACGCCGTGTTCGCCGCCGGCCTGCTGGCTGCGCGGGGCCGGCAAGACAGCGATGCAGAACCGCTTCAGCCATCGCCCATCCCCGTTCCTGCAGGCGATCTTCCTCTCAATGAATGGGCTCTCAAGGAATTTTTCTCCAGCGCGGGTTTTCCATCGCCGGAACGGGTGCTGATCGAAAACCGGAAGGACGCACTTCGGGCGGCTGCATCACCCGGCTTTCCGCTGGTTTTAAAACGAATCGCGCCGAATGTTCTTCACAAAAAGGCGCAGGGCAATCTCGTCCTCAACATTCACTCGAAAGAAAAACTCCTTGCAGCGTATGAAAACCTGGTGGACATGCCGGGTGGAATCGTCTTCGCCGAAAAGCAGGTGCCTTCCGGACTGGACCTGTTCCTCGGCGGAATTCGGGATTCTGTTTTCGGCCCTGTGCTCGTTTTTGGCCTGGGCGGGGATTATACGGAAGACGTGAACGACACCGCCCGACTGATCCTTCCTGCAAGTGAAAAAGCATTTGTCTCCCTGATATTGAAAACCCGGACAGGGAAATTGCTTTCACGCCATTTCGAAGCGTTTCCCGATGCCCGGGTCCGGTTTCTGAATTTGATGTTTTTCCTGTCCGGCATCATTACGCAACATCCCGAGCTGAAATCCATCGAACTCAATCCAGTGCGCATCATTGAGAACCAGGTGTTGATTCTGGACGCCAAGGCAATTTCCACCAAGACAGGTATTACCCAGGAGTGAGCCATGCATCATTACATCGACGAATACGCAGACGAACTGGGGCCGGCTAAGATCGTTCACCTGTACGACCCCGTGACCCAATTGAAAGCCATCGTGGTGCTGGACAACCTGTCTCTTGGTCCCAGCATTGGCGGGTGCAGGATGGCGCCGGATGTGACCACGCGCGAGGTGTTCCGCCTGGCCCGGGCCATGACCCTTAAAAACGCGATCAACTTCCTCCCTTACGGCGGCGGCAAATCGTCGATTCTGGCCGACTCGAAATCGCCGGACAAGGAGAAGATGATTGAGGTCTACGCGGAAATGATCCGTCATCTTCCCGAATACATTCCCGGCCCGGACATGGGAACGGATGAAAACAGCATGGCCATGATCAAGGATAAAATCGGCCGGGCCGTGGGCCTTCCCGCCAGCAAGGGAGGCCTGCCTCTGGACGAACTGGGAACAACCGGATTCGGCGTCGCCGTGGCGGCGGATGTGGCGGCGGAAAAAACCGGGCTCCACCTCAAAGGCGCGCGGGTGACGATCCAGGGATTCGGCAATGTAGGAAAGGCCGCGGCAAAACTCCTCATCGAACGCGGGGCAAGCATCATCGCGGTTTCGGACTCCAAAGGAACCCTGGTCAACAACAGTGGACTGGACCTGCCCACTCTTCTGAATGCCGTCGATCAGGGGAAAAAAGTCGCCGAGACCGGGTTGGGTCAGGCCATGGACCGGGATGGGATCATTGAAGTGGAAACGGATATCTTCGTTCCCGCCGCGCGGCCGGACGTGATCCATCCGGACAACCAGGGGCGGCTCAAGGCGCGTCTCATTCTGGAAGGGGCCAACATACCCATCACACACGATGCGGCGGCGCAGCTCCACGCGCGCGGCATCACCATTGTGCCGGATGTGATCGCCAACGGCGGCGGCGTGACCTGCGCCGTCTGTGAACTGGAAGGACTGTCAAAAGAAAAAATGTTCGACCGGATCCAAAACAACATCACCCGCAACACGCAGGAGTTGCTCGAACGCGTGGTGTCGGAATCCGCTCCACCTCATGAAATCGCCGACCGGATGGCCCGGGAAAGAATTCGGCAAGCGATGAAGAAAAAATAAAACAGGGTGACCCGCGGGAATACCCTGCCCGACTCTGCAGTAAAACCCGTTGCCGGAATTTTAAATGGAAAACAGCGGCCCTCCACAAGGAGTCCTCGCCTGACGCTTGGTGGTGGGCAACGTTTAGTGATCCCGATTCTGCAGTAAAACTCATCGCCGGAGTTTTAGGTGAAAAGACGCCAGCCCCACGCTAGTGGGGAAACGTCCAGCCGGAAGCGGGGCCGAAGTTGAGCACCGTGTTGTAGGTGGTGATCGTCGCGCCGTCCTGAATGCCGGTGATCAGTTCTCCCGTTGTCGGGTCGTGGAACAGGAAGTCCGCCTTGTTGATGCCGTCGTAGTTGCCCGCGTTGACCAGTTGCCAGTTCGGGAGCAAACCGCCGGGAACGTAGAGCGACTGAAAGGTGGTGCCGTCCATTTCGAGAACGGCGAGCGCGCCGGAGGTGTGCATGGCCAGGATGTCTGTCTTGCCGTCGCCGTTGAAGTCCGCCGTGGTCACGATGCTGAGCCCCATCACCGGGTCGAGGGTGAAAACGGGTGTTGTGTTGACCGCGGTCGACCCGTCCATCTCGATGACTGCCGTTTCGCCTGTCACCGTGTTCTGGATGAGCAGGTCCGTTTTGGCGTCGCCCGTGAAATCCGCCGCGTCGACCAGCGCCCAATCGTTGGCCGTATCGAGGGTGGTGACGATTTCAAACGAAGAAAACGCGCCACCGGCGAGATAGGCCAGGGCGACGATTCCCGTGGACGGCTGGTAGATGAGGATTTCGTCTTCACCGTTACCGTCGAAGTCGCCCGTACCGCGCGGCTCCAGGCCGATCACGGGGTCGATGGAGAACACTACACTGTCGTTCAGGACTGATGCGCCGTCGAGCGTGGCGATACGGTACTCGCCGGTGGTCGTGTTGTAGAGCAAAAGATCGGCCTTGTTGTCGCCGTTGGTGTCGCCTGTCGCATTGACCGTCCAACCCGCCGCCGGGTTGGCAGTCAGCAGGTATCCGAACGACTGCGGCACGGAGTTTTCAAGAAGGCCACCAATGATATTCCCATCCCCATCGACCATCAACAGGTCGGACTGGGTACTGTCATCCATGTCATTGATCGAGATCGGCAAAGGTGGATCGGAAAATTTGGTAATAAAAATTTCATTACCATCCGGGTTTGCTTTTATCGGGTTTTTTAGCGGGAAATCCATTGAATATGTGGTCCCTGCAACATAGGCATTTCCTGAGGAATCCGCCGTACACCCGCCAAAGGGATAATCTATCCAAGATCCGCCCAGATATGACGAAAACAGAACCTTAAATTCTCCATTTATTTCTTTTAATTTCATTAAATAGATACTTTCAATACCGGGATAGGACATTAAGGAATTCACCATCTCCAATCCACCCAAAGTATTTCCGGTTAAATAAATATTGCCTGATGAACCTAAGCAAACACCATATCCCAATCCTCCCTTATTCCCCCCGACATAAGTTGAAAATGCCAAGAAAGGAACTCCGTTATTCTCTTCCAGTTTGAAAAACACGCCATCGAATTGGTTCGGGGTATCACCCTGAATCGGATTGACCGTGTTAAATTCACCATATGAAAATCCGGTTACATACACGTTGCCAAATTCATCAAGAGAGATGGCTCTAGCGTCATCGTAATCCATCCCCCCAATGTAAGTGGAAAAAACCAATGAAGGAACGTTATTCGTTTCTTTAACCTTGAACACAATCATGTCGGCAATACCGTTTCCACTGGGGCCTTTAATTTCATTCAAAAGATCAAAGTCTGATGAATGTGTACGTCCTGCTACGTAAACGTTATTTGAAGCATCCAGGGCCATTGCAAATCCAATGTCGAGGTTGGAACCTCCAATTAATGTTGAGTAGGCCCGGGAGGGAACTCCACCGGATTCCACAAGTTTCAAAATAAAAATATCGCCTTCACCCGATACAGGTTCCATGGAATTCAATAAAACAAAATCGGGTGAGGTAGTTACTCCCAACACATAAACCTCTCCCGCAGAATTCACTTTAATATCCACACCTTCATCAATCTCATTGCCCCCAACGCACGTCGAATAAACCAGGAAAGGAATTTCATTGATTTCATGTATTTTTACGACAAAAACTTCAGCACCAGGGGAGTCACCCTCCAGTTCATTCAATAAAGGAAAACTGGTGCACGATGTGGTACCTGTGACAAAAATATTCCCATTATCATCTATCGCAATACCATAACCGGTGTCATAATCGCCCTCATCTCCAAGTAGAATGGAAAAATTTATCGATGGGACACCATTATCATCATGAATTTTTAATACAAAAATTCCTCCCACACTGGGAATACCCGGGAGGGGATTTACTGTTGGAAAATCCCAATAATTTGTATGGCCTGTGACATAAATATTATTATTCTCATCGGCCACAGTATCCATGGCATATTCACCTCCCAAACTTCCAATAACGGTTGAATACTCCAGCACGGGATCGATGATGAGGGGGTGGGCTTTATCGTAGTCGGCGACGTGGAAGGTGATGCGGTTGGGGGCCGTCAACACGTAGCGGCCGTCGATGTGTTGCTTCTGACCGTCAATAGTCTGGTAGATCACCGGCGCGTGCTGGACAACATCACCCACCTGCGTCTTCAATACCAGATTGCCCTGCCCGTCGATTGAAATTCCGTCCGCGCCGCTGAAGTTCAACTCAATCTTTTTCGGGTCGGCTCCGGGTTTGACGATGAAGTCGTATTCGAGTTTTCTCTGGTTGCCGTAATAAACAAGATCGATTCCCGGGTACACGCCTTCATAGTGCACGCTTGCGAAGTTTTCCACGCCCTGCCGCCACCGGCTTTTATCGTTGCCGACAAAATAATTGCTCGTGCCTGAAAGTCTGTCTTCCCCCCGGATAACCGGCTCGGGATTGCCCCCGACCACCTGCATGCGCACCACCGCGTGCTCCACCGTCTCCGGTTCTTCAAACTTTACACGCCGGATACCAAACCGCTCACGTGGATATTCCCGCTCTGTTTTCGTCAATACCATGACGGATTCCGTCGACGTCAGGAAAAACTGATACCCCTGCCCGCGTGACAAAAACTTCACCTGCTCATCCGTCTGGCCTTCGTTCTGCTCGAAGCGCAGCGGCAGTTTCACCAAATTCCTGTTGATCGCTTGGCGCGCCTCATCATCCACCGCCGCTGTGTTGCCGGATTCCAGGCGGAACGATTTCCCCGGCGACTGCATGGCTTTCTCGAGCAGCGGTCCCAGCCGGGGCGCGTCGGCAGCTGGGGCCGAAACGGAAAACAGGCAAACAAAAAAGATCAGGGTGGAAAGTTGGCAGAGCGATCGCATCATCGTTTTACCTGAGAGAGGGATAAAAATAATGGCATTAGCGATTCATAGTAAACCGGCACTAAAAAAATATCAATATAGCGAACCCGGGCCAACGTAAGATGGGGACACACGACCGGCGTGATTGCTCAACGGTCCCCAGGTGAAGAATCTCGAAAAATACCCTCCTGGCCCCGAGTTGTCCCGGCTTTTACAGCTTCCAGTTTTAACGGGAAAGCAGGGCAAAACACTCTATTGAGTATCAAGCCCTTCGCCAGAAGCGCTTGCCAAGAAAGCAGGTTTCAGATATTAAAATTACATAGAGAGTTTAAAAAATTATTGATTACCGAACATCCATCAAGCTATTTTTACGCATCAGTACTCCCCTTAACCTTGCATTCGGCCATTGAATGCATCCTATTTTTCCTGGAGGTTCAAGATGCTAAAAAAATCTCTCACCCTTGCTTTTTTACTTCTCGCTTCTCAAGCGCTAGCGGGCAACAACTGTGATTTCGATATTACACCCGGTCAAACCAGGATCGATTATCACATGAAGACCAACACAAACCTGAATTGCATCAGAACAAGTCACTCCAGGGCAATGGCTTCCGCCACAATGATACGGAATGACGCCAACTCCGTATGGGCAGCCCTCACCGGAGGTGGAGTCTACGGCTCTTTTCAAACGGATCATCCTTATTCAGAAACAAGTCCGGCAGCGGACTCTGCAAACAATTCTTGGAATTTAATCGCTGGAAACAGAATAACCATTACCCAAAATTCATCCAGCGACGCGGCCCCCATTGTGGTCGCCAGTGGAACCGGTGACGTTGTCGGGCCAGCTAGCGCGACGGACAACGCGGTTGTCCGGTTCGATTCAACCACCGGAAAACTCATTCAGGACTCCGGGGTTCTGATTGATGATTCAGACAACGTTTCCGGAATCGGCAATATCTCTCTTTCCGGAACCGTGGACGGGAGAGACATTGCAACCGATGGGACCAAACTCGACGGGATCACCGGCACGAACACCGGCGACGAGGTGGCGGCGAGCACGGCGGAAGTGACGACCGGCACCGACAACACGAAGATGGTCACGCCGGCGGCGCTGGAGGGTTCGACGCCTTCGCTCGGCGGTGTGGTGATAACGCAGACACAGACGGCGACAAGCGGCACGGACAACATCGCCGCCGATTCGGACGTCGAAGCCGCGCCTGGGGCGACCTCCACGGCGGTGAATATCGCGGTACGCGGCAAGATGAGCCGCGGCGACATATACCCGGTGACCGGCACCGGCCATTACGTTGGCGTGTTGGGTCAGGTCGATAACGACAATTCTAACGGGATTCAGGGCACCATCATCGCGGTAGAGGGCAAGGTCGAGCAAACCCAGGCCGGGCATACGCAAACGGCGGTCGCAGTTGAGGCGCAGCTTTCGGCCAACGCGGCGGGCGCGGACATCGATGCACTCTACCTGGTGGACGCGGCGGTGACGGGTAATGAGGGGAACATCGACGTGCTCGCCTTCACTGCCGGGCAGATTTATGGGAACAACTCTCAGATTGGCACGGTGTACACCACATTGCTGTCGGATCTTGATGAGGACGCGGACGGTGGCGCGACGGGCGATATTGAAACGATATTCGGCTACCTGATCACCGACCAGACGATGAACCAGGCTGCACTCTATGGCATATACATGGCGGACCAGACGGGCACGCATGCCGCGAAATACTTCACACTGAACGCTTGCCCTTCCTGCCCAATGTACACAAAAGGCGACATCCAGCAAGCGGGCGCGAGTGGCGGGGTAGTGTCGGTTAAGGCGCCAGACACGGCGAGCGACTATACGGTCACCTGGCCGGCGGCGACGGGCACTCCGTTGCTGGATTCAACGTTGGTTGTGGTCACAGGCAAGTTCACCCGTGCGGCCAATGCCACCAGCGGCACGCAGTCGATCACCGGCCTGGGCGGCACGCCAATCTCGATTGAGATCCAGATGACGAACAACGATTCGGCTGTTGAGTCGTCTTTCGGATTCACGGATTGCACATCCGATTACTCGACAATCAATAACTCGGGCGCGGTTCTGCAGTACGACGACCTGATTGTTTTTAATCACGCGTCGGGCAGCACGGACATGCAGACAGGGCGGCTGGATGGATCAAATGGGTCGTGTGACTCAGACGGCTTCACAATCGATTGGCTAAAAGCAGGTTCTCCTCCTTCTGTTGAAACCCTGACAATGACCTACAAAGCGCTGGTAATAAAATGATGCCATTTTTTTCCAAACCCGCGCGGCGTGTCCCCGTAGCACGCTACCACTAATAAACAGCAAGTCAGCTTGAACCAATATAAAAGGCCGAACTCCCGGTCCTCAAAAAGACCGTGGAGTTCGGCCGGATTCTTTACCGCTCAATTCAGGTTTGACAGCCCCGTTACTTCTTCTCTTCCGGAACGCTGGCGCCAATGGCCTTGAGACCCGCCACCGCGCAGGCGTCGTCCAGATGCCCGCCCGGCGCACCACCGACTCCGATGCCGCCAACCACATCGCCGCCGAACTTGATCGGTTGTCCGCCCGCCAGCAGGATGATCTTGTCATTCATCTTTTCGAGGGAGGCGAGCTGCGGCATTTTCTTCACCAGGTTGGAGAGATTCTGCGTCGCGTTGCGCATGCTGAGCGCGGTGTAGGCCTTGCGGAAACTGCTGTCGGAAGTGTGCGGCCCCGCCCCGTCGCTTTTGACCAGGGCCTTGGGATGTCCACCCTCGTCAACGACGAAAACGCTCACCTTGTATCCATCCGCCTCGCATTTTTCACGGGCCGCATCCGCCGCCTTCTTGGCCATCGCCAGCGGCAGTGCTTTCACGCTGTTCAGTTCCTGCGCGAACGAAGCTCCGGAAAAAAGCGCCGCAAAAGCAAATCCCGATAGAAACACGAAACCGACCTTGGAACCGGAATATTGGGACATAACGAAATCCTTAAAATGTGAATGGTGAAATAGTCAAAACCGGCAATCAACTTACCCGGTCCGGCTTTTATTTAATCACACTCCCATCGAGGAAACCAATCGCTTCACCTCATATTTTTCGAATTGGGTAAAAAAACCGCCTATAGGCGACAGGCGGTAACAGGAGCCGTCACTGCCGCTCTCTTGGCCTATTTTGGAATTCGACCTTCCAATTCCGGTACAAACAAAAATATCGAAAAGAAAATCCAATCATTCCAAAATCAAAATAAAAATTTTATTTACAAATATTTGCCAGGCACCCTCCCCGAGAAAACGATCCAGAACGGAACAAATAAAATTTTCCTATTGATATCCCAATAAAATTACCTTAACCATAATTCTAATTCTAGAGTTCCAATATTCATTATTTTCTAAGGAGAAAAGCTATGCACAAATCGATAGCAGGTATTGCTCTTGGGTTGATTCTCTTTCCAATAGCTGCAGGAGCCGGAGAGATCACATTCGACGTCGACATGGGCGGCCCCCAGGCCACCATAGACTCGAACGGTCTGACCCTTTCCTCCGGCACCAATGCCAATGAATTTTCAACAGACGGAACCCTTGCAGGAGACAGTGACAACGCCGTTCCCACTGAGAAGGCAGTGAAAACTTATGTAGACAATTCTACCGGCACCCTCATTGTCAACATGCCCGACTTTTCGAGCCCATCGGAAACCACCGCTCCATCGGTCAGCGCCATCAAGGATTTTGTTGACAATCATTCCTCGAGAAATCTCTTGGTCAATGGCGGTTTCCGCATTGCCCAACGCGGGACCACTTTTGACGCGAGCACCACTTCGCCCAACGACGACAACGAAAACATCCTGGACCGCTGGGTACTCATATCCAATGGAAACGATATCGTCGACATCACCCAGGAATCCTCGGATGTTCCCACAGGGGCTCACAATGCAATCAAATTTAACGTGCAGACAGCCGACAAGCAGTTCGGTATTTTTCAGGCTTTGAGTTCGGTGGACAGTTCCATCATCATCGGAGGCAAAGCCAGTTTGCGCTTCGACGCGAAAACCGCTTCGGGAGCATTGAGTAACGTACGCGCGGAAGTGGTCTGTTGGGCAGGAACCGCGGATGGCACCGGGAGCCCAGCCAGAATTCCCGACCCCATCGGAACCTGGGCGGGCGGTGGTACCAACCCGACCCTGGCCACCAATTTCACAGCGGAAAATACCGGGTCCGACCTGGGCTTGTCCGACAGCTATCAGACTTTCGCAATTGAAAACATTTCTATAGACACGGCTTCCTGCAATAACGTAGGTGTCATCATTTGGGTTGACGATACTACTATTTCAACCGGGTCCCTTCTCTACATCTCCAATATCCATTTGAACAAGGGGGAAACGTCTACGCCCGCCAATCCGCGGTTAAGATCAGAGGAATTGTTGCTTGCACAAACTTTCTTTTATTCACTTGGAAGCAGTGATTACGCGTACAATGCTGTCGGGCTCGTCGATGGCGGCTCAGGGGGTGGAGCAGTTTATGTAACAATGCCGGTTGAAATGTATAAGGCTCCGCTACCATCATTTATAGGAAACTACCATTTTAAATATGGTGATACTTTTAGCACCGCATTAAGTAGTATAGCCAGCACCACCACCGGCACCCGCGTGGTAACTGTTTCAGGCTACCCTTCAGGGTCCTTATCCAGTGGACAACATTACGTACTCAGAGCGAACAACGACACTAGTGCACGGTTTCATTTTGATGCAGAGATTCAGGGCAATTGATTTTCAATAGCACCCAATGATCCGGAAGGTGGCCTTGTCGCCGCCTTCCGGACACATCTACATTCCTCAAGGAAATCTTTTCTGGCCCTTCACTAAGCAGTTTTCAAGTCCTTTCCTTTTGATTTTGACAATTCACCGGCCTTGTGGTAAAAATCGGCCTTCCTTTTAAGACCTACTACACACCAAAACACCATGAAAATTCACGAATACCAGGGCAAGGAACTGTTTCGCAAATACAACGTCCCCGTTCCCAACGGCGTGGTCATCGACGACGCCAAGGATGCGGCCAAGGCGGCGGAAAAACTCGGCACCAAGGTGACCGTTGTCAAGGCGCAGATTCACGCCGGCGGCCGCGGCAAGGGCGGCGGCGTCAAGCTCGCCAAGAGCCCGAAGGAAGCCGAACAACACGCCAAGAAAATCCTCGGCATGACGCTGGTCACGCACCAGACGGGTCCGGAAGGACGCCTCGTGCGCAGGGTCCTCCCAGACGGGTCCGGAAGGACGCCTCGTGCGCAGGGTCCTCCCAGACGGGTCCGGAAGGACGCCTCGTGCGCAGGGTC
>JAGQJZ010000082.1 GCA_020430445.1 Nitrospina sp. | reverse complement strand
TGACCGCCAGGTCACCAGCGTTGGCCGCGAGAGCTGAGTTTGTTTTGCGCGTTGCGGTCGCCCATGCGCGCCGCGCGGCGGAACGCTTTCAAGGCTTCGGAATAGTTTTTAGGGACGCCGTTTCCCGATTCATAGGCGCGGCCCAGGTTGTAATGGCCCAGTGCGTAGTTTTGCGACGCAGCCTTGCGGTACCACTCCACCGCCGTGGCCGGATTTTTTGGAACCCCCTGTCCCAGTTCGTGCATGACGCCGATGTCGTTCAGTGCACCGACATGCCCCTTGTCCGCCGCGTGCTGGAACCACTCCAGCGCCTTGGCGTAATCCTGCGGCACGCCGTCTCCCTGGTAATATTTCGCGCCTTCGTCATAGATGGCGTCCGGTGAAAGCGAAGCCCACCTGGGCGGTGCCGGTGGGGGGGGAGGTGGCGGCGCGGGTTCCACCCTGACCGTTGCGGGAGATGGAGGGGGTGGGGGCGGGGATGTGGGGGTGTCGAATCCATTTTGCAGTTGCGCGTTGGGTGAGCGAATGGAGGCCACCATGTTCACGCCGGGACTGCCTTGTTTGAGGTCGACCAGGATTCCGTCTTGCGTGACCTCGCGCACCACGCCCGAGGCGATGACGATGCGGACCGGGTCGCCCACCTTGGGCCGCCACTGGCCTTCAGGTTTGACTTTCAGAGAATCGACCTTGACCTCGACCACCTGGCCGGTGATTTCGATTTCAAGATCGCCCGAATCGTCGAGTTCCCCCAGGTCGAGGTCCTGGCCGAGGGCGATCGTCGGGAAAAGAAGAATGACGAGGAGACGGGTTGCGGTTTTGAGCATGACGGTATCCCGGAGCAGTTTGTGTATGGCTCCATTGTACCGTCTTCGGGGAGGGTAATGAAAGGGGGGGAATCAGGGTAATCCGGGCGGATTTTCCAGGCATTGCCGGCAAATCTTTTTCCCCAGTTTTTGGACGCACTGTTGCATGACGATTTCTTTCGGTTGATTCTCAAGCTGTTTTAAATAAACCCGGCAATGCAGGTTCTCCGAAATGTCACCGGAGGGCGTTCCTTTTTCACTTTCGTTGGAGGGAGTGGATGTTCTAACGCGGCCGCCCTCGCAAAATGGGTTGTCCGGGCATCCGCTGCATTTTCCCAGATCGCCGCAGGTGTAGCTTCCGGAATCGGAAGGGCAACTGTGCCAGCGGTGGCACCCGTGCCGGTGCGCCTGCGCGGTGGTGCAAAGGAGGAAGAGTAAAAAAACGGCGAGCGTGATTGTGAAACGCCCGGGAGGCGGAGCCATTATTTTTTGCTTTTTTCCCGGCCTTCGTTCCATTCAACGACGCGGTTGGCGATGTACAGGACCGCCGCGCCGCCGATAGCACCGAGGACGAGTTGGAGGAGGGGGGGCAGATCGGCAATAAAATTTCCAAAGGCTTCCAATGTTTCAGGCTCCCGTTGTGAATTTACTGTAAAAAGATTTCGGTCTTTTCCGTGTCCAGGTCGATTTTCAGGATGCGGTGGTTGTTGGTGTCGGAGACGTACAGGGTTTTGCCGAGGCAGAGCACGCCGGCCGGTTCCCACAGGCGGGTGCAGGTTGCGTCGTCGCAGACGATGTCCGCGCTGGCGTCCACCGTGAGCACCTCCTGCGTGGCGAGGTCGAGCACCTTGATCTTGTGATTGTAGGAGTCGGCAATGAACACGGCGCCGTCGGCGTGGTGGACCCCCAGAGGGTGCTGCAGGACGGCCTCCTTGCCGCGTCCGTCCTTGTCGCCGAAATCGAACAGGCCGGTGCCGACGTAGGTGGCCGTGAGGCCGATGTCGTCGAGACGGATCGAGCGGATGGCGCTGGTCTCGCTGTCGGCGAGGTACAGCTTGTCGCCGTTCACCGAGAGCCCGCTCGGCTGGGCGAAGGCGGCGGCGAGGCGTGGCCCGTCCACCAGCGCTTCCTGTCCCGTTCCGGCAAACTGCGCCAGTTGTTTTTCCTGGATGTAGTAGACGCCGATCTGGTGCGTGCCGGCGTTGGCGATGTACAGCCAGCCGTCCTTGTACGCCACGTCCCAGGGAGAGGACAGCGCCGTCTCCAGCGCCGCGCCGGCCCCCTGGAGAAACCCGCCCTGCACGCCGGTGCCGGCGGCGGTTTCCACCGTTTCGTTTTTGAGGTCGATTTTCCGCAGGAGATGGTTTTCCGTGTCCGCCACCCAGATGACGCCGTCGACATAGCACAATCCCTGTGGACGGAAAAATGCCGCCTCGGCAAACGTTCCGTCCTGTTTGCCGATTTTGCCGGAGCCGATGCGCCGGGTGACGTTCCCCTGGCGGTCGGTGGTGACGATCTGGTTGTGATTGGAGTCGGCGATGGCGAATTCGCGGTCCGCTTCACTGTAAGCGACCTTGCCGGGAAAACTGAGGGCCCCCGTATGGGGTTTGGGCATCGGGAGGACCAACTCCGCCGCGCCGCCGGTGATGAGGCCGGTCTTGTTCATGTCCTTGACCAGATGGCGCAGGCTTTCCTCCAGCAGGGTGGGATCGGGTTCTCCCGGAAGCTGGCCGAGGATGTAGCCGTCCGGCGAAATGAAAATCAAGGTCGGCCAGGCGTTGACGGCGTAGTGATTCCAGATGCTGAATTCGACATCGTGCACGATCGGGTGTTCGATCTCGTAACGCTGGATCGCTTTTTCCAGGTTGTCCGTCTCGCGTTCGCCGGGGAACTTGGGCGAATGCACGCCGATGACCACCAGTTCATCCGGAAACAGCGCTTCCACGCGTTTTAGTGTGGGGATGATGTGGATGCAGTTGATGCAGCAGTAGGTCCAGAAATCCAGAATGGCGATCTTGCCTTCCAGATCGTCGAGTTCGAGGGGACCTTCAGTATTGAACCACGGCAGGTCTTCCGCCCGGAGCAGGGGTGCGTGAATCAGACGCTCAGCCATAAGCCTCGGAGATGATGCCTTTCGCCGCATCGCGGATGCCGTCCCATTTCGCTTCGGCCGTTTTGGTGACGGTGACGAAGTCCGCCATCAGAAAAACGCTGACGACTCCTTCCAAACCGAACAGGTTTTTGGCGACCTCGCATTCGGCGGCTTCACCGGCGTTGCCGTAGGTCTTGTGTCCCTTGTCGATGACCTGTTTGCCCACGACGGTGTACTTGAGCGCGTTTTCGTTCGGGCTCGTTTCCACAACCACTTCTGCTCCCATAGTTGTTCTCCTGTCAATAAAATGGGTCTGTACTGTTACCGCTTATTGTCTGACGGGACGGAATATCCCGAATGAACTGGTGTAGCCGTGCAAAAAGGTGGTGTTGCCCACCGGCCCGATCTCGCCATTGCAGAAGAAGCCGCCCAGCGGCACCGGCCCGAGCTTCTCCTTGAACACGTTGGAGTCGTGATTGGGTTTGCCGTAGAGGTATTCGCCTCGTCCCAGGCAGGAAAAGAGCAGGGCGCCTTGCGCCCCGGTCGGCTTGCCTTTTTCGGTGTAGCGCGAAAGCAACAGGCTGAGGTCCTCGGCGGACATCACCTTGTCGCGCAGGTGGAACTGCACGCGCTGGCCCTCGCGCAGCATCGCCCCGATCGACAGCGCGCCGGTGTTGCGGTCCACGCCCATCAGGTTGCGGATGAGGAAGTCGCCCTGGCCGGGATCGTCCTTGAACGGGTCCATCTCGATGCCGAGAAAGAGCGAGGTCTGCATCAGTTTGCGGTCGTATTCGCTCATCGTCTCGACCATTTCCTCCAGCACGGTCAAGGGCGGTTTGCCGCCGATTTCGAGCAGCAGATTCTGGTCGCACTGGGTGATGTTGTGCGGTTCGCCGATGGGCCGGCACCCCTGCGCCACGATGGTGTCGAGCGCGATATTGCCCGAAAGCGCCACGCCGACGAGGCCCTCGTTATAAATTGTGTCGTCCAGGTACAGCGCGTTCGCCCCCTGAAACTGCGCGCCCGAGGCCAGTCCGCCGACCTTGGCCGATTGCGGATAGGCGAAGTCGATGCCCGCCAGGAATTCCTCGCCGCGGAAGGAAAACGGGTCCGCCAGGAAAATGAACTGCGGATTTTTTTCCACCGGCACGCCGATCCACTCGCGCCACACGTTGGGAGAGGTGTCGTCCTCCGGCAGCGACAGGGTGTCGGTCTGGATCTTGTACACTTCGACATCCGGCAGGTGGGCGCAGGTGATGCTGAACGCCGGTTTGTGTTCCACCTCCTGGCCGCCACCGATGATGCCGCCGCCGCTGCACCCGAGCAGGATGCCCGGCGACAGGCGTTCGCGGATCAGGTTGGGGATGAGGTCGTACTGTGCTTTGAAATGCGGCGAAACGAAAACGACCGTCAGGTGAATGGGCAGGTCGCCCATGTCTTTCCGGATCGCATCGGTTGCGTCCGCCACGGCCTTGTCGAGTTTGGTCTCGGTGGAAATGCTCGAGGACCATTTCATATCAGGACTCCTTCCCCGGTGGCGCGGGTCCGCCGGAGGTTGGTTTGAATTGACGTCGCCGGGGCCTCAAACGGGAGAGGACCGGGCGTCGGGTCTTTTTCAGTCTGTTGGCAGACCGGTCAGGTATTCGAGGGCGGCGTCGGCCACCTGGTTGCCGTGGGCGATGCAGTCCGGGATGCCGACGCCTTTAAAGGCGCTTCCCGCCATGAACAGGCCGGGATGCTGCGTGAGGTCCTGTTCGATTGCGGCCACCATGTCTTCATGGTGCACCCGGTACTGCACGTTGCCTTTTTTATACTGGAACACATGCGCGAATTCGGGCTCGACGTTCAGGCCCATGATGTCGCGCAGTTCGCTTTTGACGTCCGCGACGATCTGTTCCGGTTCCTGCTCGGCCATCGGTTCGTTCAGCGCCCCGCCGACGAAAGCGCGCAACAGGACTTTATCCTCCGGCGCGCGGCAGGGAAACTTCGAGGACACCCAGGTGCAGGCGGTGATCTTTCTTTTCTCCGTCGCCGGGACCACGAAGCCGAACCCCTTGAGCGGATGCGGGAAGCCCTCGCGGTTGTACCCGAGCACGACGCCCGCGGTGGAAACGAACGGGACCTCCGCCAGTTTTTCCGCAATCTCCGGCGCGGTCTCCTGCGTCAGCTTCGCCGTGACGTTGGCCGGTGTGGCCACGAGCACCGCGTCCGCTGTGAGGTTTTCCCCAGAGTCGAGGGTGATTGTATACTCCTGCCCGGATTTTGCCAATCGGGTAATGGGCGCATGGGCGCGGAATTCGATGTCCGGGCATTGTTCGATGAGGGTTTCGACCAGTTCGCTCATGCCGTTTTTGAGCGTCACGAACATGGTGAAGGACTGGTAACCGGGTTTGGCCTGTGGCTTGCGCGCCAGCATGGCCTTCTTGCCGGCCAGCATGCCGAGGATGAGTGAGCCGTATTTCTTCTCCGTTTCGAGAAAACGCGGGAAGGTGGCCTGCATGCTCATTTTCTCCGGATCGGAGGAATAGATGCCGGAGAGCAGCGGCTGGGCCAGCCGGTCCACCGCCTCCTGACCGAAGCGGCGGCGCACGAAACCGGCCAGGCTTTCGTCGCGTTTGCTTCTGCGGCGCGGCAGGAACAGGTCGAAGCCCATGCGGATCTTGCCGGGCCAGGAAAACAGCCGCGTGGTGATGAACGGCAGGAACTTCGTCGGCACCATCAGGCTGAGGCCGTCCGGCAGAGTCAACATCCGCCGGTTCAGGTAGATGAATGTTTTGTTGTTTTTCCGTGTGCCGACAATGCGATCCGCCAGGCCGAGCTGGCGGCACAACTCCAGCGCCGCCGGTTTCTGGGTGATGAAGGAATCCGGCCCGCGTTCGATGATAAAATCGTCCCGGCGCTCGGTATGGATTTTGCCCCCGAACCGTCCGCTGGCTTCCAGAACGGTGCATTTGAGGGCATTGCCCTGGCTGATGGAATTCTGTATGCGGTGGGCGGCCGCCAGGCCCGCGATGCCCCCGCCGATGATGATCAGATGACGCATGCGGGCATTATATAGAGATTTGGCGTCCCAGACAAAGCACAGAAAACATCCGGCTTCCGTTTAGGGGGTTCCGGGAGCCGCTCCTCCGGCAACGGTGGAACCGGACCGGGCTCTGCGAAACGGGGGATTTGGCGCGGCCCGGCTTGTCAGGGGCACGGGGTTTTGATATGATCATGAGCTATATCGAACCCATTGTTGACCCCGAAGGAGACTACAAGATGTCCAGTTCAATCGAGGCATTGAAAGAGGCGGTGGAACTTGAAAAGGCAGCGCTGGACAAGGTCCGCACGGCCCTGGCTTCCGCCAAACACGACCAGACCAAATCCGTACTGGAAAATTACGTCACAGATAAAGAACAGAAAATCGACACCCTCTCCTGGATGGTGATGGCGGAGTCCGGCGATTTCAAACCGGAAGAAGGCGCGGCATCGGAAGCGGCGGAGTCCGGCGAGGCCAAACCCGCAGGCAAGTGCCCCTTCACCGGCCAGTTGGCGGCGATGGGAATCGACATTTCCCAGATGGGCGACATGATGGGGAAAAAGCCGCACGAGTAAGATCCGGCGGCTTCATCTCTCCCCATGACTTTCAGAGAACCCAGAGACCTGCTGATCGAGTGTGGCGGGTGTGGCATCGAGAACCTGTACACCGATTACACACCCGCAATGCCCGCCGTCTGCAACCAGTGCCGGGAACGGCAGATCTGGCCCAACTTCAACGACACCCATTATGAGTACCGGTGCCGGGACTGCGGCATTTCCATTTGCCTCAAACAGGCCACCGCCTTTGACGAAGGCAACACGCCGTGCCGTTGCGGCAGCCTGAATCTCCACAAGATTTTTCCCTCAACGATTCCGCAGGACGCCGAAGCCGCTGGCGTCACTGATCCGGACGAACCCGATCCCTCGGACATCGACCCGGGGTACGACTGGTTCCGCTCGGAACCGACGGGCCCCTCCGACTACAACGAGCTGTTCGACCAGGACCCCGGGCACAATTGATTGTGTGATCCGTCTGTTCACAATTCCTTTCAGCAGCCGATCTTCCCTGGATGATCCACAACAAAACCCCCGTCACCGCTGAAGGCTGGCCGTCCGCCCTGAATGGCGCGGTGGAATTTCTGCAGCGGCACGAAGGGTTCCTGCTGGCAGGCTATCCGGATGCCGACGCCCTGGGCTCCATGCTCTCGCTGGCGCTTTACCTGAAGGCGCTGGGCAAGCGGCCCTATATCGTCTGGCCCGGTCCCCTCATCGGTAAAACCGGTTTCCTGGAAGACATTCTGCAGCACAACCGCGTGCCGCTGGTCGCCGGACTGCACAAGGTGGCCGGGTTCACGGGCCGGGTGGACGCCCTGATTTTCTGCGACACGGCGAACCGCAAGCTGGTGCCGTTTTATACGGAGATCCACCGCACGTTTCTCGAGGGCAACGCGAAACCGGTTTTGGAACTGGACCACCATTTCGGCACCGACAGCGAACCGATCCACGAACACGGCCTGCACCTGTTCCGCCCGTCCAACGCCACCGCCGAGATCGCGGCGGAGGTTCTGGAGGCGTGTTTCCGGCATAACAGCGGCGGGCCCGACCCGTTTGCACAGCGCAATATCGTGATCAGTCTGCTCACCGGTCTCATCGCCGACACCGGCGGCGGCCGGGCACCGATGCAGCGTGGAGATTATGAGTACTGGGTGCAGCGGCTGGGCGGCCGGCTGACCGCTAACACGCACGAGAAAGAGGACGACCCGGAGTCGCCGCATTTTTCAAATCCCGATGAAATTCGCGGCTTCCTGGCGCAGTTGTCGGATGTGGAGAAAGCCGGCGTGGCGCGGTTGCAGGAAAAGATCGTGCGCGCCGGTGATGTCGCCTGGCTCGATCTGTTGACGGACAACCGCCGGGAGCTGGTGGAATCCCTGGAACTGAACCCCACTGCCTGGGCGCAGATTCTGGAAACCATGGCCAATGCGGTTCCGGAAGTGGCCGGGAGAATCGGTTTGCTGTTTTACCGCGACGAATCCGCTGAGGGCGGGGAGTGCTTCTACATCAAGATGCGGCGGGCCCAGGAAGAGCAATGCGACCTGCGCGAGGCGGAAGGGGCGATCCACAGGGCGTTCGGCGCCGACCGGGTGCTGGGCGGCGGCGGCCACCCGGGCGCGGTGTCCTTCCGCATCCGCCTGATGGACGAGGCGCAGTTTTTGGAGGGGATCGAACGGCTCGCTCAAAACATCGACGGCATCAACGACCGAAAATAGCCCCTCTCACTCCACCAGTTCGACTTTTTTCAGGTACATCAATTCCATCGCGTTCAGGTGAAAGCCGCGCACGCGCGGCGCAACCAGCATGCTTTTGGTGGTGACGAACATCGAGATGATCGGCACGTCTTCCTCGGTGAGCAGGCGCTGCGCCTGGTCGTACAGGCCCTGGCGCTTTTGCGGATCGGCTTCCGCCGCGGCATCGGCGATCAGCCGGTCGTAGCGTGGGTTTCCCCAGCGGCTGTGGTTGTTGCCGCTGGTGGAGGTGAACAGGTTCATGAAGTTGTCGGGATCGGGGAAGTCCGCCCCCCAGCCCAGCCGGTAGACCGGCGGCGGGTCGACCTGCAGCCGCTTTAAAAACACCTTCCATTCCATTTCCTCCAGCGTCACGTCGAGACCGAGGTGCTGCCTCCATTGCGCCTGCACGTACTGGGCGATGAGCTGATTGGTGGGGTCGGTGTTGTAGTGGATCGAAAATGCGGGGAATCCCCGGCCTTGCGGGTAGCCGGCCTCGGAGAGCAGCCGCCGGGCGTGTTCCGGGTCGAAACGCGGACCGATATCGGGATTGTAGGCGAACATGCCTTTCGGAATCCACGAGGCGGTCGGCACCTCCTCGCCTTTTAAAATAACCGGAAAGCGCGAGCGGTCGACGGCGTGCGCCAGCGCGCGCCGCACCAGCGGTTTATCGAACGGGGCTTTCTCGACGTTGAAGCCGTAGTAATAGCCACGCAGAAGCGGCCGGTTGCGAAACTCCGCATGGTTGCGGAACTCGGGGATGGCCACCGGCGGCAGGCCGGTCACGTCCAGTTCCCCCGTTTCATACAGCGTCAGTTCCGTCGCCGCGTCGCGCACGAGGTACACCCGCACCTGGTCGATGGCGGGCCGTCCCTCGAAGTGGAGCGGGTTGGCCTCGAGCAGGAGTTTGTATTCGTGCCGCCATTCCTTGAGCGTGAACGCGCCGTTGGTGACGATGTGCGCCGGGTCGGTCCAGCGGTCGCCGTATTGTTCGATCACGTCCTTTCGCAGCGGGGCGGTGACCATGAAGGTGGCGATGCTGGGAAAATAGATCACCGGCCGCTTGAGCCTGACATAAAGCACGCGGTCGGACTCCGCCCGCACGCCGACCTGGGCGGGATCCTGAATGGTCCCCGAGTTGTATTCATAGGCGTTTTCGATATCGAACAGGAAGTAGGCGTATTCCGCCGCCGTCGCCGGGTTGAGCAGGCGTTTCCACGAATATTCGAAATCGTGCGCCGTCACCGGTTTGCCGTCCGACCATGCGGCGTTGTCGCGGATGAAGAAGCGGATCACCCGGCCGCCTTCGGAAAATTCCCAGCGTTCCGCCACGGCGGGGATGGGTTGGAGGTTCGCGTCGTACTGGGTCAAACCTTCCATCAGGTTCGTCAGAAGATCAAACGAAATGGTGTCGGTCGCAAGCGAAGGGTCGAGCGTCGGCGGCTCGCTGCGCAGGGCGATGCGCAGGGTTTTCGCTCCCACGGCGGAGGCGGCGGGCCCGGCCGGTTCGGAACAGGCGGGCAGGAAAGCCAACAGAACGGCCAAAAGCAGGATGCAGGCGGGTGAGACGGGGCGATCCGGTTTCATGGTTGCATATTAGCATTCCCAACCCACGGTGCAATCGGGGATTCTCCTTTACATTTCAAGCGGAGCCGATACAATTAGGGGTTCCTCCGGAGGCTCAAACGCTTGTGTTTGCGACAATCACCGGTAATTTCCGGGGGACCCCAATTATTCCTCAGGTGTCAGCGAATTTCATATGCCCCAACGGTCCGATGACCTGAACTGGATCCGCCGCTGGATCAAAAAAGGTCTGAGCAAAGACAAGAAAACCCTGGATATCTCCAACCGCCGGATCACCCTGAACGTGGCGATGGACCTTGCCGAGGGAATGGCTGTGCCCGGCATCGTCAACCTGCACATGAATAATTGCTGGCTCAAGGACACTGGCATGGAGGAGATCGCCGATTCCGACCTGTTCGAGGGGTTGGAAGAGTTGTGGCTGCACGAGAACCGGCTCCATAGCGAAGGCATGGAGCACCTGTGCGATTCCTCCCGCCTGGGCAAGCTGAAAAAACTGGTGCTGTACGGCAACCGGATCGGCCCCGAAGGCGCCGAGGCGATGGCCAATGCCGAAATTCTGCAAAACCTGGAAGCGCTCGACCTGTCGTTCAACAGCATCGGCGATGCCGGAGCCATTGCGCTGGCCGAATCGGAAGTACTCGACAAACTGAAAGTCCTGCATCTCGATGCCAACGGCATCGGTTATGAAGGACTGATGGCGCTGGCGGAGACCAAACGCCTGCGCAGTCTGCGCGAACTGAATGTCACGCACAACCGGATCGACCCGGTTGGCGATTACCAGAATCTGTTCACCGCGCGCAAGGTGAAAACCCTGCGCGTGTTTCGCTCCGACGCTGTGCCGCCGGAAGAAGAGGAACCCCGGAATGGAAAACGATTCCCCAGACGCCCGTCTCGTCCTCCGCCTGCGTGAGGCCGTCGGCCGCGGCGACGCGACGCTCGATCTGAGTTACGAGCGCATGGGAGACGCCGGGGTCCTGTTGCTCACGCGCGTGTTCGACCTGTCCCACGTCCGCCTGCTCAACCTCGGCTGGAACGGGATCACGGACATCGGTGTGTGCGCGCTCGCCGGTTGCGCATCGCTTGCCGGTCTCACGCACCTGCAACTCGCATCGAACAGCATCGGCAACGGCGGCGCCCAGGCCATCGCCCAGGCCGCGCACTGGAGCCGGCTGCAACTGCTCAACCTGACGCACAACCGCGTCGGCGACGAAGGCGCGCTCCAGTTGATCAAGTCGAAAAAGCTGGCAGGACTGGAATACTTGGAACTGGAACTCAACCGGCTGGGGCTGGCGCATGTGACGCGCTACCCGGACGGCCCGGCGAACCCGAAACTGCGCTGGCTCAACCTGCGCCGCAACAAAATCCGCTCCGACCGCCTCGCCGAATGGGTGCAGGCCGGGGCCTTCATCCCGCTGGAGCACCTCAACCTCGGCTGGAACTATCTTGAGGATCCCGGCGTGCAGGCGCTGTCCGCCTCGCCGTTCACACGGCTCGACCACCTTTTGCTCGACCACAACTGGATCGGCGATGCCGGGGCGCGTGCGCTGGCGAACTCGAAGCACCTCGGGAGCCTGCGGTTTCTCAACATGGCCGACAACCAGTTCAACGGCGAGGGCGAGCGGGTGTTGATGGACCTGCGCATCCGTCAGTTGATCAAAACAAGGCTGCAAGGCGGGCAACTCAATCTCAACGGGCAGAAACTCGGCAACACCGGGCTCAAGGCGCTGGCGCGGGCGGAGGCACTGAAGGACGTCGAGTCGCTTTCGCTGCGCAACAACTTTTTCGACCACGAGGGCGTGGTGGCGCTGGCCGATTCGCCGCATCTGGGCAACCTGAAATCGCTCAACCTGATGGACAACGCCATCGGCGACAAGGGCATGGTGGCGCTGTGTGGCGCGGAGGCGCTCGCCGGTCTGCGCGCGCTCAATATCGAGGCGTGCGGAGTGAAACTGACGGGGCTCAAGGCGCTGGCCGTTTCGCCGTTGAACGGACTCGAACAACTGAACGTCAGCGGGAACGATCTCGGTTGCGACGGCGCGGAGGTACTGGCGTGCGGGAAAAACTTCTCGGGTCTGAAAACCCTGCAGATCTGGAACTCCGGTCTCGGCGACCGCGGATTCACCGCGCTGGCGCAATCGGCGAATCTCACTGCACTGGAAGAGTTGCGCCTGTCCGGTAACAGCATCGGCGTGCTCGGTTACCAGGCGTACGATCAGGCCACCGGCCTTGCCGCGCTCAAAACGCTCGACCTGCGGCAGAACCGTTTCAGTCCCAACTCCTACCTGCTGTTCACCGAATCGCCCCGCTTCACCCGCCTGTGCGAACTGCGGTTTTAATCATTTTTTAAAAATTCTATTGGTTGGTTGTGAAAAATTGTTTTTGGATTTTTTCTTCTTTTAATATTGTCCTCTTTCAACTAATTCAGTTCGTTAAAGAACTCTAATTTAAATTTAATTTCCTCCTTATCATTCGCTTCCATAAATAGATTCATTTTCATATCCGTTCCTCCGCAACCTACAATCAATTTGACAATAGGAAAAATAAATAAATACGAAAATAAGAGTTTAAGCATTGCAAAGTGTACTTTTTTTTTATTCTCAATGTTCTGGAAATATCCTAAGAAAACCGGGTGGCAAAAATGAAAAACTTTGGCCCTCCAGCCTTCGATCAATAGTACAAACGGGGTAGATGTCCAGAGACAGTGCAACCCTGTTTTGGAGTAACCCCTTTCCCTTGCAGAGATAGTTCTTACCACTGTCGCCAACCGGTATCCTTCCTTGTGGAAATTTTTTGCGCGGGGTATCCCAAAACAAGGGCACTGCATATGCGCTGGGCCAGCGTGAGAACCCAGAGTCAAAAGCAAAGGCGAGATTCTTCGCTCCGCTGGCGCTCCACTCAGAATGACATGTCTTGAGGTTTTTGGTCAGCCCGACGGTTTTCAGGCTGTCGACCGCAAGGTCCGCTGTCGCACTTCGACTGAGCTCAATGTGACAGCGAAAAGGCTGTCATCCACACTTGATTCTGCTCAAACACTGGTCGATGCAATTGTGCGCGTGAAGACGTTGGCGCACCGCAAGGTGCCTCCACGGCCAGCGTGACAACCTTCTCGACTCTGCTCAAATTTCCATCGAGGAAGTTTTGCGTGTGAAGAAGCTGCCCCCACCGGAAGGTGGCGCTAGCACTCAGTGCCGCTGGCGTTCCTGGTCGGCGGCGGTTTGGGCGAGGATTTTCTGCACGGCGTTCATTTCTTCCAGGAAGTCGTCGAACCGTTTTTTGTGTTTCTCGTCTTTCTGCAGTGAGGAGAGGTAATCCTGCAGGCCTTGCCAGTCCTTGTGCGCCTCGACTTTCTGTTTCAGCCCGGCGGCTTTATTTTCCTGTTTGTGGAATGCGGGATCGGCTTTTTCGAGTTTTTCCGAATAGTCCGGAAACCAGGCGAGGGTGACGAATGCGGGGAGGCCCTTGTCGCGTTCGATCGTTTCCGGCCGGTTTTTTTTGAGGTACTGGAACTTCAGGGTGTCCAGTTTCATTTCCGCCAGCCGCCATTCGTAGCTGAGGTCGGCGATTTCCTGAAACTCCTTTTTCTCCTTCAGCACCAGGTCGTGCAGCTCCTGTGTCCAGTCGGTTTGCAGGACGATGAAGGCGTCCCAGGCCTTGTCCCCGGTTTTTCCTATGGCACTGTTTTTGGACCAGGCCGGTGCGGCGCACCAGCAGAATACGGACAGCGCAAACAATACGAAGCCTAAACGACGCATACCACCTCCGGAAAATGTTCTGGGGATTCTCAGGATGTACAACGGCCTGTTCTGTTTATTGTACCGCGGGCAAAAAAAAAGTCCACCGGCCCGTGAGGGCCGATGGACGATTCCGTTATGCGGCTGCTACATGATCGCCAGGAAGTTGCAGGCCTGGTAGCAGGCGTTGCAGTTGATGCACAGGTCCATGTCGATATGGGCGGCGACTTTTTTGGTGCCGCCGGTGATGGCGCCTGTGGGGCAGGGTTTGATGCAGGCCCCGCAGGCCACGCATTCGTCTTCCTTGACCACGTACCGGTACAGGCCGGTGCACTTCGCCGCGTCGCAGATCTGGTCGACGATGTGGCGTTCCAGTTCCTCGCGGTAATAGCGGATCATGGTGAGCACCATGTTGGGCGCGGTTTCGCCCAGCCCGCAGAGCGAGGTCATCTGGATTTCCTCGCACAGGGACTGCAGCTTGTCGATGTACTCCATCTTGCCGCGGCCTTCGGCGATGTCGTCGAGCATATTGCGTATGAGGGTCATGCCGATACGGCACGGCGTGCACTTGCCGCAGGTTTCGGATTCGTTGAAGCCGAAAGAGAAGCGGCAGAGGTCGAGCGTGCAGGCCGACTGATCGTACGCGGAGATGCTGGCCTGGCCCATGATGGCGCCGGCTTTTTTCAGGCTTTCGTAGTCGATCTTGACGTCGCTGCATTCTTCCGGCAGCAGGCCGCCGCCGACGCCGCCGACGTGCATGATCTTGAGCTTTTTCTTTTTCAGGATGCCGCCGCAGTAATCGTTGATGATCTCACCGAGGGTGGTGTTCATGTCGAATTCCATGATACCGCTGTACTTGATGTTCCCGGCGAGGGCCCAGCTTTTGGCTCCGGGGGCGTTCTCCGGTCCCATGCTGGTGTACCAGTCGGCGCCCTTTTCGAGGATCTTCGGCACCGTGGCCCAGGTTTCGGCGTTGTTCAGGTTGGTGGGGTTGCCCCACAGGCCTTTCTGTACCGAATGCGGCGGCTGCGCTTTCGGGAACGGGCGTTTGCCTTCGATGGACGAGAGCAGGGCGGTGGATTCTCCGCCGATGAACGCTTCCATTCCTTCGTGGATGTAGATGTCGAAATTGAAGCCGGAACCCATGATGTTTTGACCCAGCCAGCCGCGTTCGCGCAGGTCCACCAGCGCCTTGTTCAGCCGGCGCACGGCAATCGCGTAGTCGGAGCGGGTGTAGATGATGCCGTCGGTGCCGCCGATGGCGAACGCGCCGATGAGCATGCCTTCGATGACCTGATGCGGACAGCCTTCCATGACCGAGCGGTCCATGTAGGACGCGGGGTTCCCCTCGTCGCCGTTGACGACGATGAACTTGCGGTCCGAGACCTGGTTGGCGCAGATTTCCCACTTCTTGCCGGTGAAGAATCCGCCGCCGCCCTTGCCGCGCAGTCCGGACTTCTTGATTTCTTCAATGACTTCGCGCGGCTGCATCGAGGTGAGCACCTTGCGCAGGGACTCGTAACCGCCGACGGCGATGTAGTCTTCGATGTTTTCCGGATCGACATTGCCGCCGTTGGCGAAGGCGACGCGGGCCTGCTTGGTCAGCGTTTCATAGTAGTCGGCCTTGGCCGCCAGTTTGGCGTTGGGTTTGCCGCCGATGACGTGGTCTTTCATGATTTGCGCCACGTTCTCCGGCTTGACGCGCTCGTAGGTCACCCGGTCTTCGCCCGGCACGTAGACATCGACCAGCACGTCCTTGCTGCAATACCCACGGCAGCCGACCTGCCCCAGCGTGCACCCGCCGCGCTCCTGAAGCTCCGCGGTGGCGCCCAGTTCGTCGATCTGTTTTTCGAATTCCTTGTAGACCTCCATCGCCCCTTCAGCCAGTCCCGAAAGGCTGAGGCAGACGGTGACCTTGATGGTGCCTTTTTTCTCGCCGGTTTGCGCGGACTGTTCCTCTACCGCTTCCATCGAATTCCTCCGGTTATTTTAAAAAGCCCCCCGGTTCATACGCGAGGGCCGTAACAAACAATACGATTTCCCGAGCCCAAAGAGCCCGAAAGCCTTATTTCACACCCTTTTTTAATCAAAATCAAAGGAAATCTAGGGAATTTTAGGGGCTTGCTCCGCTTTTGTCAACGCCCTCCGGCCGATTCCCCAAAATCGGCCGAAGCCCTGTAAATTCAAAAGGAAATGTGGCGGTAGAAAGCAGCGGTGGAAGACGGTTCAGCCCGGGTATTTTAGGAACTTGATAGGAGTCTAAAAAACAAGCAGTTGGGGCGAGGTTGCCCGGCTCACCCGGGGCCGGTCCGCCCTGAACGGACACAACAATTGCAGGCTGCCTTTGATCCAAACGTGAGTTGCCGGCCCTGATTTTAGAGCGCATGAATTCCGGTCTTGGGA
>JAGQJZ010000081.1 GCA_020430445.1 Nitrospina sp. | reverse complement strand
GCCGTAAGCCAGAACCAGGTTCATGCAGACAGTCTACAACTTTGCCGCGACTTTTGTGAAGGGTTATCCGCGATCCTGGAGGAGAACAGACTTTTGTGCGTTACCGCCGGTGCTCGTGGATGACGGCCTGCACGGTGTCGATGACGCGTTGAACATCGGCTTCGGTCATGCGCGGATACAGCGGCAGCGAGACGAGACGCTCGGAATAACTCGACGCGAGCGGCAAGTCTTCCAGGCTGTAGTCGAAATGGTTGCGGAAGTAGGGCTGCAGGTGCAGGGCGCGGTAATGCACGGCCATGCCGATGCCGCGCGACTGCATGATATTCAGGAATTCATCGCGACTGATGGTGAGTGTTTCCAGGTTGAGCGCCAGCCAGTAGATGTGCCACGCCGGGTCGGTGTAGTGCCGCACCTCGGGCGTTTCCACTTCTTGCATCGGTTTGAATGCTTCGGTGTAGATTTGGGCGTAACGCTTGCGGATTTCGTGAAACCGTTCGGCTTTTTTCAATTGATGGATGCCGAGGGCGGCGTTGAGGTCGGCCATATTGTATTTATAACCCGGCGTCTGCAGTTCGTAATGGGCGAAGCCGTCCTTGCTGTAGCGTTTCCAGGCGTCCTTGCTGATGCCCTGCAGGCGCAGGACCCGCGCCTCTTCCTCCAGTGCGGCGTCGGAGATGGCCAGCATGCCGCCTTCGCCGGTGGTGATGTTCTTGTTCGCGTAAAAGCTGAACGCCACCGGGTGCCCGTGCCCGCCGATGCGCTGGCCCCGATAACCGGCTCCGAGCGCGTGCGCGCCGTCTTCGATGATCGTCAGGTTGTGCCGGCCGGCGATGTCGCGCAGGCGGTCCAGATCGCAGGCGTGCCCACCGAAGTGCACCGGCAGCAGAAACCGCGTGCGCGGCGTGATCTTCTCCTCGACCTTTGCCAGGTCGATGTTCAGCGTGCCCGGTTCGATGTCGACGAACACGGGTTTCAGTCCGAGATGCAGGGCGGGGTTGACCGTTGCCGGGAACGTCATCGGAGTGGTGATGACCTCGTCGCCCGTTTCGAAACTCTGGGTGGCGAAGGCGAGGTGCAGGGCGGCGGTGCAGGAACTGACGGCGACGGCGTGGCCGCAGCCGGTGAACGCGCGGAAATCTTCCTCGAACTGTTTGGTTTTCGGCCCGGTGGTCAGCCAGCCGGATTTCAACGTGTCGACGACTTCGTTGATTTCGTCGTCGTCAAACCAACTGCGGTGGTAGGGCAGAAAATCCGGATGCGGCTCACTCATGTTCGGCCTCGTGCGCGTTCAGTTGTTTTGGATCGAACTCGATCCATTCGATGGCGTCGAGTTCTTCGATATTTTCGGGGATGAAGATCACCGGAATCTTGCTGCCGCTGATCGACAGCCGGTGCACGCTCAGCGCGACGACCCACTTGCCGTCGACCTTTTCCCAGTATTCATAGCGCTGCCGTGTGTGCGGGATCACCATGTCCACCTTGAACAGGTGCGGTGGCAGCTTTTCCGTCACGTCCAGTTTCATGTCGACCCGCGCCCAGCGCCCGTCCGGGCTGATGCCGATGGAGTCGTAATGGTGGTTGTTGATCCGCACCCAGGGGTTGGCGATGATGCGGTAATGCCGCGTCGTGGGAAAGCCGAGTCCGTCACGGGGAATGGTGACGACATCGGATGGCGGCGGCATGACGTACAGAGGCCCCCTGGCGCGTTGCTCCAGCATGTCCGGTGTGTCGTGTCCCACCAGTCCGTAGCGGTTGATGAAAAACTCCAGCGTGACGATCTCCTTGAGCTTCGGATGCTGGCGCTCGTACACCGCCTCCCATTTGCTTTCCGTGCGGTCCTTGAAATACTGTTCCTCGATTTTCAACACTTCGCGCGCGTCCTCCACCGTGGGGGGGGCTGGCTGCGGCGAGGCGATGACCTCCGGCGACCCGGCGACGAAGCCGGCGTAAAGCATGCAGAGGAGCGCAAGAATGGGCAAGGCGAATCGGTTCATGTCGTCTTTCTTTTCGGAATAAAACCGTAAAAGGTTGAGCCGGAAAGGGTGGCCATCAATTCTTATTTTATCAGATAGTTGCGGCAATTTTGCGGGCCACCGCCAGGGGAATGCCGGGGGCCTTGGCGATCTCCTCCGCCGGGGCGTTCTTGATCGCCTCCAGACTGCCGAAGTGTTTCAGTAAAGCCAGCCGCCGCTTCTTGCCCACGCCGGGGATCGTTTCCAGCGGCGAGGCCAGGCTTTTCTTGCCGCGCAGCTTGCGGTGGTATTCGATGGCGAAGCGGTGCGACTCGTCGCGCACGCGCTGCAGCAGAAAGCGCGACGGCGAATGGTCCTTGAAGCCGACAGCCTCCTTGCGTCCCGGCAGGTACACCTCGTCGGTTTCCACCTTGTGGCGGAACTTGCCCTTGGCGATGCAGGCGAGGTCGACCCGGTGTTCGATGTCGAGCGCTTCGATGACCTTGTACGCGGTGTTGAGGTGTCCCTTGCCGCCGTCGATCAGGATGAGGTCGGGCAGCGGCGCGTTTTCGTCGATCAGCCGCATGTAGCGTCGCGTCAGCACCTCGCTCAGCATGGCGTAGTCGTCGATGCCTTGCACCGTTTTGATCTTGAACCGGCGGTATTCCTTTTTCTCCGGCCGCGCGTGTTCGAAGCGGACCATCGAGCCCACCGCCTCCTGCCCCATGGTGTTGGAGATGTCGAACCCTTCGATGACGCGCGGAAAGTTGCGCAGGCCGAGGGTTTCCTGCAATTCTTCCAGGCTGCGCGTGGCGACGTCGCCACGGTCGAGTTCGGCGCGCACGGCGAAGCGCGCGTTTTCTTCCGCCATGCGGACGAGGTCGCGCTTTTGTCCGCGCACCGGGGTCTCCAGCCGCACCTTGCCGCCGCGCCTGCCGGACAGCCATTCGGCGATGAGTTCCGCGTCTTCTACTTCCGTCGACAGCAGGATTTCGCCCGGCAGGAACGGTTCTTCCAGATAGTATTGTTTGAGGAAGGAGCCGATCGTTTCCGCGTCCGCCTCGTCGGCGTTTTTCATCTTGAAGGTTTTCTCGGCCACCATCTTGCCGTTTCTGATGATGAGCATCTGCACCACGGCCAGGCCGCGGTCGCGGTGGCAGGCGATGACGTCCTGGTTGATAAGCGTTGTGGAGATGATTTTCTGCTTGTCGAGCACGGTCTTGACTGCCTCGATCTTGTCGCGCCAGGTGGCGGCCTCTTCGTAGTTCAGGTCCCGTGCCGCAAGGTCCATCTTCTCCTTGAGTCGGTCGACCAGGTCGGTGTTTTTGCCCTTGAGGAACTGGATCACCTCCTGCACCACCGCGTTGTAGGCTTCCGGTTCCACCTCGCCGGCGCAGGGGGCGAGGCAGCGTCCCATGTGGAAATTGAGGCAGGGCCGGCGCTTCGGCGCGCCGTCCAGCGGGTCGGCGCTCTGCCGGAGCGGAAAAATCTTGTAGATGAGGCGGATCGTCTCCCGCACCTCGCGCACCATGGTGTAGGGGCCGAAATAGGTCGCGCCGTCCTTGAGCACGCGGCGCACCACCTCCAGCCGGGGGAACAGCTCCTGCGTGGTCAGGCGGAGGTAGGGGTAGTGCTTGTCGTCCTTGAGCAGGACGTTGTAGCGCGGCTGGTGCCGCTTGATGAAGTTGCTTTCGAGGATCAGCGCTTCCTGCTCCGTCTTCGTGGTCAGGTAGCGGATGTCCTCGATCTTGGGCACCAGGATGCGCGTCTTCGGCGGCATGTGCGCCGAATTCTGGAAGTAGGAACGCACGCGGTTGGCCAGCACCTTGGCCTTGCCGATGTAGAGGATTTCTCCCTCCCCCCCTTTCATGATATATATGCCGGGGAGCTTCGGGGCCTGTTCCAGCAGGGCCTTGATCTTTTCGTCTCGTTTGCGTGTCATTCGTTTTCCCAACCGTTTTTCAAACCCTATTATAACGCAGGGATGCCACCGTCCCCTGGCGAAACGCACATGCTGCCGTTCTGCCGGACGCGTGGGCATGCTCGATGGCGGACGCGTGATCGAAACCCCGATCCCCGAAACAATCTTCAGCGGCTCGGAAGCGGAACGAACCCGTTTATTTTTGGCCCGGGTAATGCGAAAGTCCATCTGAATGAAACAAGCCGTTCCGGAATCGGGCTTGCTCCCGGGCGGTCGACTTCTTTATACTGGCGCACCATGAAAACCGGCAACTCAAACGGAAGCAATCGCGGACTGTGGGCCACCCGGCTGGGGTTCATCCTCGCCGCGTCCGGCTCGGCCGTCGGGTTGGGCAATGTCTGGAAGTTTCCCTACATCACCGGGCAGAACGGCGGCGGGGCGTTCGTCCTCGTCTACCTGCTCTGCATCGCGGTGGTGGGGCTCCCCATCATGTTGACGGAGTTCACCATCGGCCGGCGGACCGGACTCAATCCCGTTGGCGCGTTCCGCGCTTTGGCGCCCGGCACGCCGTGGGTGGTCATCGGGTTCATGGGCGTGCTCGCCGGGTTTCTCATCCTGTCGTTTTACTCCGTGGTGGGCGGGTGGACGCTGGCCTACGTCATCAAGGCCGTGACCGGCGGCATGAGCACATTCACCTCGCCGCAGATTGCGGGAGAGTTCTTCGGTTCCTTTATTTCCGATACGCCGCAGGTCCTCCTGTTCCACACCGCGTTCATGATCCTCACCATGGGTATCGTTCTGCGCGGCATTCACGGCGGCATCGAAAAGGCGTGCGACATTCTCATGCCGACGCTGGTGGTCATGCTCCTGTTGCTCATGGTCAGATCCCTGACGCTCGACGGCGCGATGGAGGGCGTGAAGTTTTACCTGTCGCCGGATTTCAGCAAGATCGACGGCTCGGTCATCCTCATGGCGATGGGACAGGCGTTCTTTTCGCTCAGCCTGGGCATGGGCTGCCTCATCACCTACGCCAGTTACCTGCCGCCGGAGGAAAACCTGACGTCCGCCACCGTGTACGTGGTGTTGTTCGATACCGGCATCGCGCTGTTGATGGGCATGGTGATCTTCCCCGCCGTGTTCGCCGTTGGCATGGAACCGACGGAAGGGCCGAGCCTGGTGTTCAGCGTGCTCCCCACCGTGTTCACGCAGATGCCGTTTGGCTTCGTCGTGTCGATCGTGTTTTTCATCCTGCTGGCCATTGCCGCTTTGACCTCCGCCATTTCGCTCATGGAGGCGGTGGCGGCGTTTTTCATCGACCAGTTCGGCTGGGAGCGCAAAAAAGCGGTGTGGGTGATGGGAGCGACGATCTACCTGTTCGGGATTCCCTCAGGACTTTCCTTCGGCCTGCTTGCGGACGTGAAGTTTTTCGATAAGACGTTTTTCGATGTGGTCGACAACATCGCTTCGAACTACCTCCTGCCCTTAGGCGGCATGCTGACAGCGATCTTCGTCGGCTGGTGGTGGGGCACCGACAACGCGCACAAGGAGATCGAGCGGCACGAGACCACTTTCCGCTGGGCGAAAGCCTGGGAGTTCCTGATCAAATTTGTCAGTCCCATCGCTGTCTTCCTCGTCTTCCTCGGACATTTTTTCTGACTGTTGCACCGGTCCCGTTGTATTCGATACACTGGGGGTATGAAAAAACGGCTCACATTGATTCTCCTGCTGGGTGTGTTGTGCACAAACGCCCGGGCGGCGGAACCTCCTGCCTGCAATCCGCCGTACGAACCGTCAAACGTCATCGAAGCCACGCTGCGTTATTCCGCGGCAATGCAATACATCACAGAAGGGCCGGAAGCGTGCAGCCGCGCATTTGCCGGGCGTTTCGTTGAGGTGTTTCGCGACTCGTGGTTGATCTCGGACGGCTGCCTGAAGGTGACGATCGAAGACGTCAACGCCGCGCTCGAAAAACGGGAGTCAATCCCGCGAAAGGTGTCGCGGGACGTCCCTGCTGTCGTGAAGCACGCGAACGACCAGCACGCCTTTATCCGTTAGTGTGTAAACGATAAGGTGGCGGTTGTGGTGGTGGATGCGAACCGGTGGGTTGAATTCGGTTCGCTCCCGGCAACTGTGGGGATGCCGGGTTAATAAATCGAAACAATCGGTTAATCCGGAAAAATAGTGTTCGGCCTACTCCTCGCCGAAGTTTTCAAAACCGTAAAGATAAATCCCGATCAGATCGCGCGCGGCCTCGCGGGTGAAGCTACAGGGCATGCTTCGTCGTTTTCGCCTGGGTGCGGGATTCTTTCAGGATTTCCCTGATGGTTTTATCGCTGACGCCGTTTTTGAGCCCTTTGGTGATCGCATCCTGCAGCGCCTTGTGCCGTTCCTGTTCCCGCTGGTCGCGGCGGATCAGATCGCGGATGTAGTCGCTGGCGTTTCCATACTGTCCGCCTTCAACCTGAGTCTCCACCCATTCCTTCATCGCGTCGGGTAACGAAACATTCATCGTGGCCATGAGAATTCTCCTTTGGGGCATTATGGCAAACTTTGCCATATTTTGCCAGAGGGGGTTCGCTGGGAGTTGGCTTTGGCCTAGCGGTAGGTCAGGTTTTTGGGTGGGACGGTGACGGAGCGGCCGGTGCCGGATTCGATGCGACCGATGATCTGGGCGGGATGGTTGAACCGGGCGCACACGTCGATGACGGTCTTAGCGGACGCGTCGTCGTCGACCACGGCAACGAAGCCCAGCCCCATATTGAACACCTCATACATCTCGGCGTCGCTGATGCCGCCGCGTTCCTGAATCAACCGGAACACGGGCAAGGGTTCCATCAATTGGTCGAGCACGAAACAGATATCGCCAGCGGAGACACGGTTGAGGTTGGACAGGCCGCCGCCGGTGATGTTGACCATGGCGCGGACGTTGACGTCCGTTTCCCACAGCGCCAGCATGTCCTGTACATAGATATGAGTCGGCACCAGCAGTTCGTCGCCGATGGTTTTACCGAGCGCGGGTTCCAGCTTGCCGATGTTCTGTTTCTGCTCCTGCGCTGATTCGCCCAGCAGCACGCGCCGCGCCAGGGTGAGGCCGTTGGAGTGCACGCCGCTTGCGGCGACACCCACCACCACCTGCCCGGGCTTGACGTCCTGCCCGGTGTTGACGCGGTCGAGTTGAACGAGGCCGACGGCGCTTCCGATCAGGTCGATGCCGTTGACGATTTCCTTCACCTGCGAGATTTCCCCGCCGGAAATGCTGACCTGCCCTTGTCGCGCGCCTTCTTTCAGACCGATGGCGAGTTCCTCGAAGATGCGCGGGTCGGTGTGCGAACAGGCGATGTAGTCGACCATGCTGACGGGCGTTGCGCCGAGGCAGATGAGGTCGTTCACGTTCATCGCCACGCAGTCGATGCCGAGCGTGTCGTAACGGTCGGCCAGTTCGGCGACGATCACCTTGGTGCCGACGCCGTCGGTGCAGAAGGCGAGACCCTGGCCGCCGCCGATGTCGATGACGTTGGCGAAGTAGCCGAGGTCGAGCGCCACGGGGAATTTGGTGTTGAATCCGCGCGTGGCCGGGATGTGCCGCTTGATCGCGTCGAGGGCGGTTTCCGCGCCCTGGGTGCTGACACCGCTTTGTTCGTACCGGGATTGTTCCTTGGAAGTCATAACGTGCTGGTCAAAGGGAATCGAATTGCCCGCAGGCAGGAAGGGCCGCAGTGTACCATTTTCCCCTCACCGCGTGGAAACTTTTCTAGGGCGTGAAAGGGCAAGGCAGACCACCAGGTTCAGCGCCAGGCCCCAGAGGCCGGAGTGCAGGCCCCACAGCATGTTGAATCCAAACGCGATCAGGCCGAGCGCCACGGCCACTCCGGCGGCCAACCCCCAAAGCACGGCGCGGGAGTCCAGCCAGCGGCAGTTGACGCCCAGGTAAAACGCCGGCACGCACTGGATCAGCAGGTCGAACTTGATTTTCAAAAGCTGGATGAGGGTTCCCTCGTAGGTCAGGGCCAGCCAGACGAGCGGGACCATCAACGCCCCGGTCACCCAGCGCCCGAGCCCCGTCAGCCGCGCCTGCGTGGCGCCGGGATTGAGAAAACGCCCGTACAGGTCGCGCGTCACCATCGAGCTGATGGTGAGCAGGGCCGAGTCGGCGGTGGACATCACCGCCGCGAGGATGGCCGCGAACAGGATCACCACCAGCCAGTAACCGGCTTCGGAAGCCCGCATCACCTCAAAACACAATTGTGTCAGCGCCGTTTCCGAAGGGACGGTGGTGTCTGACAGGCCGCCACCGAGGTCCGGCCGGTGCGCCGCCATCAGCACGCCGACGGTCACCGCGATCAATGCGGTGATCAGCGGCACGAATCCCATCAGCGCAATCGACCGGCGGAGGGTGCTGGCGTTTTTCGCCGCGTACAGGCGCTGGATCGCCTGCGGGTAGATCGCCCCGCCCAGCCCCACCATCAGGATGAAGCTGAGCCAGGTGCGCACGCCTTCCGCCGTGGGGGGCGACACCTTGTGGCGCGTTGCCGGATTGTCTTCCAGGATGCGCACCGCTTCCGGCAGACCGCCCAGGTGCTCGAACGCCATATAAAGGAGAAGCGTGAAGCCCACCATTAAAATGCCGCCCTGCAGCACGTCCGTCCACGCCACGCTGCGCATGCCGCCCAACGATTCGTAGACCAGCATGATCAGCGCCAGCCCGACGACGCCGACCCACATCGGCACGCGCCCCTGCGAGATGCCCTCGAACGCCGTGCCGAGGGTTTTCATCTGCGCCAGGGTGAAGTTGCACAGCACGTAGATCATGATGAGGGTGACCGCCACGCGCAGGGCCGGGCTGCCGAAGCGGTGTTCGATGTAGTCGCCGGGGGTGATGAAATCGTGTTCCCGGCTCTGGCGGAACAGCTTCGGCGCGATGAGCAGGTAGGCGAGGACGATCGCCGTCATGAACGGCACGCAGACGAGGAAGCCGAACCCCTGCCGGTAGGCCGCCCCGGAAAAGCCGAACAGCGTGTTGCCGCTGTACTGCGTGGCGTAGAGCGTGAGGAATAAAACGGCGAGGCCCATCGACCGGCCGCCGAGATAGAAGTCGCCCAGCGATTCCTCGCGGCGGCTCTTGTAGGCGGCAGCGCCGATGCCGATCAGGCCCAGGAGGTAGAGCGCGACCACCCAGAGCGCGCCGGGGCCGAAGGGGAGTTCAATCACCGTCCGCGTCCCCTTCCAGGTCCGGCCAGTGTTTGAGCGCGGCCCAGGCGATGAAGCAGGAACAACAAAGGCAGGCCAGCGCCGTCACAATGACCCACGCCGGCAGGCCGAACCATTTGCCTTCGACCGGCCAGACGGGCAGCATGGCGACGGTGAACAAGAGAATGCCCGCGTGCAGGAAAGGGCGGAAGCCTCCGCCCCTGTTTTTGTTTGATGGAGAATTCAAGCGGATACGGCTGGTGATTTTAAAGGGATCTGGAATTCAGGGGCGCCTTGAATTACGGATACACGCCCATTTCGCGGTAGCTGAGGGCGATCTTTTCGATGGCCAGCGCCATGGCGGCGATGCGGTACGAATGCACCTTGTCGTTGAGCCAGTACAGTTCCCGCAATTGCTGGAACGCCTCGCGCATCGAATCGTCGAGCCCGGAGCGCACCAGTTCCAGTTCGCTCGCGCCCTGTTTCAACTGGATGGCGATGTCGTCCGACACGGGGCGGCCCGAACTCTGCATGGCGTCCAGCAACAGTTCGTTCTGCGCCTCCTCCCATCGGCGTGTCATGCGGCCGAAGCGAATGTGCGACAGGTTTTTGATCCATTCGAAATAGGACACCACCACGCCGCCGGCGTTGAGGTAGATGTCCGGAATCATGACGACGCCTTTTTCCTTGAGGATGGCCTCCGCGTCGAAGGTGACCGGTCCGTTGGCGGCCTCGGCGATCAGTTTGGCTTTGACATGCACCGCGTTGCGCGCGTTGATGACCCCTTCCATCGCCGCCGGAATGAGGATGTCGCATTCGTGTTCGAGAACGCTGGCGCCGTCGGCGATGTAATTGCCTCTTGGATAATCCTTGATGCCGCCCTGGTGTTTCTTGTATTCCGCCACGTCCTCGATGTTGAATCCCTGTGGATTGGTGATGGCCCCGTCCCATTCGATGATGGCGACGATCTTTGCGCCGTCCTCTTCCTGCAGGATTTTCGCCGCGTAGTAACCGACGTTGCCCAGCCCCTGCACGATGATGTTCTTGCCTTCGAGTTTTCCTTCCAGGCGGGCCTGCTTGACGTCTTCCGGGTGGCGGAAGAACTCGCGCAGCCCGAAGACCACGCCGCGTCCGGTGGCTTCCGTCCGTCCGCGGATACCGCCCTGGGTGACGGGTTTGCCCGTGACGCAGCCGAGGTGGTTGATGTCGTCCGGTTTCTGCGCCGCGTAGGTGCTGGCGATCCATGCCATTTCGCGCGCGCCGGTGCCCATGTCCGGCGCGGGCACGTTGATCGCGGGGTTGATGTAGTCCTTGCGGATCAGTTCGAAAGCGAAACGGCGCGTGATCCTTTCCATGGTGTCGGCGTCGTGCTGTTTGGGGTCGACCACCAGCCCGCCCTTGGAGCCGCTGAAGGGGACGTTCACCAGCGCGCACTTGTAGGACATCAGCGCCGCCAGCGCCTCCACCTCGTCCTGGCTGACCAATGGGGAAAAACGGATGCCGCCCTTGGCGGGGAGTTTGTGTTCGGTGTGTACCGCGCGCCAGCCGATGAAGCTCTCCATCCGGCCGTTGATCTTGACCGGGAAGCGGACCTGGTACACGTTGTTGACGCCTTTGATGTAGTAGGCCAGCCCGTCGGGGATGTCCAGGGTGGCGGCGGCGATATCGAACGTCAGGTTGACGTTTTCGCGGAAACTCTTCTCTTCATGAGTGGCAGACATGGCGAATCCCCCCTCGAAAAAAAAGGACCTTTCTTTCTAATCTAAGGGAAAACCCGCAAAATCCCTAAGAAAATATGGGGATGGGGGCGTGGTCAGGCGCCGAACAGATGCAGGGCAATCGACCGCGTGTGCGGATGCGTGCGGTGTTCGAACAGGTAGATGTCCTGCCAGGTGCCGAGCACCAGCCGTCCGTCGGCGAGAGGAATCGACAACTGGGTTTGCGTGAGCGCCGAGCGGATGTGCGCCGGCATGTCGTCCGGACCTTCGTCGCGGTGGCGGTACAAAGGGTCGCCGTCCGGCACGATGCGCTCGAGAAACGCATTGAGGTCGCGCAGCACATCCGGATCGGCGTTTTCCTGGATCACCAGCGAGGCGGAGGTGTGGCGGACGAACACCGTGAGCAGACCTTCCGTCAGGCCCTGCCGGTGGGTCCAGTCGACGATTTCGCGATTGATGTTGTAAAGACCCCGGCCATGCGTTTGCGTGGACAACTGATGGGTGAATTGCTTCATGATGACGGCCCGTGTTGTGAAAAAGTCAAAAGAGAACGTCCGGGGCAGCGTCCTGTCCTTCGACAGGCTCAGGCGGCAGTAAAGAATCCCGGATGCGCCGTTCAAGGGCTGTCTGGCCCGGGGAATCCCGCCTTTGTTTTTGGCTTTTGCAAAGGGCTCCTTTACAAAAAAGAGCCCCCTCCTTACAATGAAGGCCCTGAGTCCCGAGTTTCAGAACGCATTCGGTTTCATCTGGTTTTCTTTGGTCAAATCGGGACTGTTTCCCATTGTGTCACGCAAACCAACCTGCGTCCAGACCGAGTCCCCATGAACCCAGCCAGGCCGGAAGGCACCGAAACCCCTCAAAAGAAGCGTCCCCCGGGAAAAAGGCCCGCAGGCAGGCCCCGTCCGCCTGAGCAGAAGAAACCGCCCGCTAAAAAGCTGAGCAATAAAACGATCCGGACCCTGGTGATCGCTGGAGTGCTGTTCATCGCCGTGCTGGCGGCGGGGACCTCGTACTACTTCAAAATGGTGAAAGAAGACGCCGCTCCCGCCTCTGGGCAGGCTCCGGTTCAGGAGGTGGAAGCGCCCGTGCCTCCGGCCAGCGTGTTGCCGGAGTCGGTGCAGGCCCTGGTCGATGCCGGGCAGCTCAAGGACGCGCTGGATGCACTGGGCCCCGTTGTCGACGGCGATCCCGACAACATCGAGTTGTTGATCGCTTCCGCCAAACTGCATGTGCAGGCGGGCAGGTTCAAGGGTGCGGACAAGCTGGCGAAATCGATACTGGAAAAGGAGCCCGAACGGGCTGTTGCCCACGCCATCATTGCGGAATGCCTGTTTCAACGGGCGCAGTTTGAGGAAGCGATGAAGAAATCCCTGGAAGCCATAAGCCTGGATAAAAACGAGAGCATGCCTTACCTCACCCTGGGAAAAATCTATCTGCGAAAGCGGGAATACCAGGAAGCGCTGCCCGTGCTCAAGAAGGCCGCGCGGCTGGACGGGAAAAATCCGGTGACCTGGGCGCAGATGTCTTCCGTGTACATCAATACAGACCAATACGACAAGGCGCTGCTGGCGGGCAAGGCGGCGCTGGAAGCCGACCCGAATTACGCGGCGGCGTATTTCAATCTGGCGGTGGCGTATTTTAAGAAAGAAGACGCGCCCAGGGCGATCGCCAACATTGAAAAGGCCGAGGCCCTGTATCGGGAACGCGCTGATGAGCACTGGGTGGCGCTGTGCCGTCAGAATAAACAGATGTTCCTCAAGCATTTCAAAATCCGGGCGGAAGACCTCCACCCCGAAACCTCGAATTAAACCGACATGAGCGACGCACCGGAATCCAATCCTCTCGAAAACTATGTGCGGCCGGAGCCTTCGGAACCGGCGGAAGCGCATTTCAGAAACGCCTGGCAGTTCCGCAAGGACAAGAATTATCCCGCAGCCGTGGCGGAGTTTGAAAAATCACTCGCGTGCAATCCCGACAAACCGGCGACACATTTCAATCTGGCGCTGGTGCTCGACAAACTGGACGAAGGCGCGCGGGCGCTGAAGCACGCGAGCCGGGCCGTCGAACTGTTCGATAGGGAAGGAAACCCTTCTAAAATCCACACCGCCGCAACTTTTCTGGCGAAACTTAAAAAGAAGTACGGTTGAGGTGAGAAGAAGGGGAGCGCGAGGAACAACGTGAAAGAGCTGTGCGGGCTTCCGGATCTACTCCTTCGGGGCACGGATTCTTCGGCCGAATATTTGGGTCGCGCTCCCTGCGGTCGCTCGCGATGACGTGCGGGGCGGTTGCTGAATTTATTTCGTCATTGGAATAAAGAACGTGAAAGTGTGATCAGAGGTCTGGATCGCCGCGCTCATTTCATTCGCTCGCGATGACGGGCTTTGTCGTTGATTTCTTCAAATCGCTCTTAAGTCGTCATTGCGAGGAGCAAAGCGACGAAGCAATCCAGAACAATGAAACAACCTATCGTATATATTATGGCGAACAGGCGAAATGGCGCTTTATACACGGGAGTGACCAGCAATCTGGTCAAACGGGTCTATGAGCACAAGAACGATTTGGTGCCCGGTTTCACCAAAAATTATGATTGTAAACTCCTGGTCTATTACGAAGTCTGCGGCACCATGGAAAATGCCATCACCCGGGAAAAACAGATTAAATCCGGGTCAAGGAAAAACAAGCTGGTTTTGATTGAGGGTATGAATTCCGGTTGGAAGGATCTCTATGAGGAAATTGTCTGATGGTGATTTTCTGGAAGGACAAATAAGCATTGATCTGGATTTTTTGCTAAAGGCAATGCGAATAGGCTGACAACCTTCCGGATCTACCCCTTCGGTTTTTTACGGATTCTTCGGCCGAATATTTGGGCGCTCCCTGCGGTCGCTCGCGATGACGGGCTTTACGGCCAGCGACGAGTTTTTGAGATTATATTGGCTAACGGTGTTTTCTGGTGAGCAAACTGCAAATCCACAGGCCGTGCGGGTTGGTCCATTCGCGGTATTTCTGATATTCAAAACCGTGGTGGTTGACGAACGCCGTCAGGTCTTCTTCCTTGAACCAGAGACTTTCGCTGCTCAGGCCCGACAGGTTGTCGCCGCCTTCGTGGAACAGTTCAAAGGAATACGTTCCACTGTCGAGCGTCACCTGGCGGAACCGCCGTGGCTCGGGCGAATGGTCGGACGAAACGTGGGTGGAGAGGATGATGGTGTCGCATTTGTCCAGGCAGGACTTCAAAAACCACCAGGGTTTCTCCGAATGGTACAGCACGCCGGAACAGAAAATCACGTCGATGTCTTCCGGCACCAGCGCCGGGAACAGGTGCATGTCGCCGAAACGGAGGGTGTAGTTGGACCAGTCGAGGCTGGCCTTGAGCAGCGCGGTCTTGGCGAAGTTGTCGGCGCGGCCTTCGACGGCGATGACGCGTTCCGGTTTCTGCGCCATCAACATCATCGAAAAATGTCCTTCGAAGGGACCGAACTCGAGCACGGTTTTGCCTTGCACGCTGAATCCGTCCGGCCAGTGCGGCCAGTGGCTCACCTTGCCGTCCAGGTGGTGGGCCCATTCATTTAAAATGTGTGCGCCGTATTTGTAGTCGAGCGGTGTCTCCAGCGCCTGGAAAAGTCCCGGCAGATCGAGCAGTTGCTCGAGACACAGCACCCGGCCGTGGAACGCGGCATGGGTTTGTTTGAACGTGTCTTCAAGTCCGCCAGCGTCCGCCGGGGCGGTGACGATCACGACGGTATCCGGTCCGGTTTCGGCCAGATGCGCGAGGGGTTTCACGCTGTGCCCCGCGCACTCGGCCGGGTAAGGCGATTTTTCAAAAACGCCGGCGCAGGGGATGTTCTCCTTTTCCAGCAGTTCCAGCAGAAACGCGGCGGTCGCCTGCGTTCCCACCACCGCGACAGGCGCTCCCAGGGCGCGGCACCGTGCCGCGAGGACATTGATGGTAGACTGACGGAATTCTCCGGTATCGCCGCGCTGTTGCTGGACTGCCTGGGCTTTCCCCATGTTGAGCTCCTGATGAGTGCGGGCCTTCGCCCCGGTTCAAGGTGTCCTTTCTTTTTCGGCATTCCGGCGAAAAACCTTTATTCACGGCAGCGGATTGGGATGGAAAATGGCGGGAAGGAAATTTAGACTGGTTTGCAGAGCGTGCCGGGCTCCGGTCGCCGTGTACAAAAAATCCGGTTCCGGAAAGCTGATCCGCGTCTACCTCGACCGCATAGAAGATCCCGCAGACTGGCAGCACCTGAAAGGCGTCACCGACAAGAGAGACCTGCCGCCGCTCAAGTGCCCCGGCTGCGGCGCGCTTTTGGGGATGCCGGTGATCGATGACGGCAGACCGGCCTGGAGGTTGCTCCCGGGCACGCTCGGGAAGACACAATAACGCAAGCGCAACGGGAAGGAATTGCATTCGCCATGAATATCGTATTGCATCTTGAAGTGACAAAAATCCGCCAGTCCACCCAGGTGGGGGCGAACGATGTTGAAAACCGCATCACGCTGGAAGGGCGGCTCAAGAGCCCGGACCACGACGTCAGCCTGGGCGGGGTCCAGCCCCTGTCGCAGGCCAATGGCACTGTGCGCCTGGTCGACGCTGTGGAGGAACCGGAGCTGCATTACGACGCCACCGTTGCGGTGGGGCGGACGCTGGTGATGGAGGAGTACGGCGACTGGCTGGTTTCCAGTATCGTGGTGCTGCCGCACAAGGAGCACCGCGAGATCTGGGACCGGTTGAAGACCGATAAGTCCCTGCGCTCGGTGAGGCTTTTGCTGGACGATGAGCAGCAGAATGCGGATACGCCGGAGAAGGTGGTGCTGAACGCGAAGGACAACTTCCTGGTGGATGCGGTGGAAATCGAGTTTCAGCACGACAACAGCGCCTGATAATGTCTTGCAGCCGAAGATTTCGTCGGCGGGTTTTTCTGCAGAATCGGGAGGGAATTTTTGCTGGCCGTGCGCAAGCACCTCCTTGCGGAGGGCCACTTGCCGTGGGGGCAGCTTCTTACCATCTGAAATTGTCTCGGAAAGTTTTTCTGCAGAATCGAGAGGGAATTTTTGCTGGCCGTGCGCAAGTATCTCCTTGCGGAGGGCCACTCGCCGTGGGGGCAGCCTTTTACCATCCCAAATTGTCCCGGAAAGATTTTCTGCA